>VBHJ01000144.1 GCA_005887685.1 Chloroflexota bacterium
CGGTCGCGAAGACGGCAACGATCGTCGTCGTGAAGCCGGAGAGGATGTAGCCGACACTCGAGCCGGCGGCGATCACCGGAAAGATGCGCTTGCCCTCGAGCACGTTGAAGTGCTGGCTGACGAAGGTCCAGAAGTTGAGCATCACCAGCTCGAACGCGACCGAGTAGACGACGTAGGCCCCGAACGCCACGGTCGCGTCCTCGCGAATCGTATAAGCGGCGAAGACGGCTATCGCCGCGGCCGCATTCGCGATCAGGACGATGCGGAACGCTGACCCGACGCCGAACCTCCGCGTCAGCACCCCTTGCAGGGCGGCCATGGGCCATACCGTCAGCGCGAGCACGATGAAGAACAGCGGGTAGGCGTGCGGGCCGGCCTTGTTCAGAAAGATCGATTGAGCGGCGCTGAACGCGGTATACATCGCCCACCCGATCACGATCGCGAAGCCCGCCACCTGGAGCGTGCGCCGGAGCTCCGTGCGCCGGACGTGGAGGACCCTGGCCAGGAGAGGCGTCACGGCCTCCTGCTGAGCGAACCTAGGTTTGCTGGACGCTTGCGATCCTCTGCAGGGCGGCGATCCGCTCTGCGATCGGCGGATGCGTGTCGAAGAGGCGGGCGAAGAAGCTCCCGTGATGCTCCTCCGGGTTGTCGATCATCATGGCGGCCACCGCGTGGTTGAACCGCTCGGGCGGCCGGTCGTTCTGGGCGATCTTCTGCAGCGCGGAGATCAGGGCCTGTGGATTGCGCGTCAGCTCGACCCCGCTGACGTCAGCGAGCGACTCGCGCTGCCGCGACAGGGCCAGCTGCATCAGCGGCCCCACGATCACGGCGACGAGCGTGAACAGAACTCCGATCGCCAGCACGATCAGCGCGCCCTGGCCGCGAATCCTCATCCGGCCGACGCTGTTCCAGAACACGCTCGAGATCAGCGCGGCCATCCCGATCATCGTCGTCACCACAAGCAGCAGGCGGACGTCGAAGTTTTTCACGTGGCTCATCTCGTGCGCCAGCACTGCTTCGAGCTCCTCGCGGTTCATCATCTGAAGCAGGCCTGTCGTCACGGTCACCGCGGAGTGATTCGGATCGCGGCCCGTGGCAAACGCGTTCGGACTCGGGTCGTTGATTATGTAAACCTTCGGCAGAGGCAGGCCGTCGCCGATGGCGAGCGCCTGCACGACGTTGTACAGCTGCTGGTACTGACGGGAATCGGCCGGCTGCGCGCCCATTGCCGAGAGCACCGTCGCGGAACCGAAGTAGTACGCGTAAAGCGCCGCACAGATGCCCAGGATGCCGAGCACGATGGCGCCGGCGATCGCGCCGTTTCCGCCCGAGGCCAACGCCCCGACGATCGCTCCGACCGCCAGCCAGACCAGGAGAAATCCGCCGATCACGATCACGCTGTTGCGTTTGTTGCGCGCGATCTGGTGATACATCTAGGTGGCTTCCCGCCGACCCCGTTTCAGCGTGTTTCGGGCTTGCTCGGCGACATAGCGTCCCCAGATCTGGATCCACACCAGCCCGTTGCCGAACGCGGACACGTCCTCCGAATGATGTTTGAAGTGGTAGGTCCACATCGCTCGATGCTTTTCGTACGAGATCTGGCGCTCGCGGTTGCGAGGCGCAGGCTCAGCGCGGTGGACGGCGTTCGCGGTCGGCAGATAGAAGATCTTCCAGCCGCCGAGCTTGAGGCGATAGCACAGGTCGAGGTCTTCGCCGGACATGAAGTAGCGCGGGTCGAAGAAACCGACACGATCGAGCGCAGACCTGCGAAGCATCAAACAGGCCGCGGTGCCCGCGTCCATCTCGTGGACGTCAGATTCGGGGACGTGCCCCATGTTGTGGCGGCCGAAGCGCGGACTCCTGGGAAAGAGCTTGCTCAGGCCGACCGTCTGGTAGAACAGCGTGCTCGGGATCGGGAACGCCCGCCTGGCATCGGGGTCGAGACGGCCGCCGGGCATCGCCAGGCGGGGCCCTACGGCCCCCGCGTCGGGTCGGGTGAGGAGCAGGTCGGCAAGCCGACCGCTGCACTGCGGGTCCAGGATCACGTGCGGGCTCAGAAGCAGGACGAACCGGCCCTGGCATCGCTCGAGACCGACGTTCGCGGCCCGTCCGTAGCCGAGGTTCTTGGACTGGACCAGGACGGTCGCGTGCGGGAACTCGTCAGTCACCGCGGCCGGCGAGCCGTCGGACGAGTCGTTGTCCACGACGACGGCGTCGACTGGGACGTCGGCGCTCGCAAAGAAGGCCTTGAGGCACTGCAGCAGATCGTCTTTCGAGTTGCGGCTCACGACCAACGCAGTGACGAGTGGTTTGTTCGATTCGGGCATCGGATGGGAATTATCCCCGGACGCGCCGCCGCGTAAGCGCATCTACAATCTCCCGGAAGTGCAGACCGGAGCGCGACTGGGCCTTGGCCGGCGCCTGGCCCAGGTCCAGCGGAACCGGTTGGTCCGGCAAAACCTGATCCTGTTCCTTGGCGGTCTTGTCGCGGGCATCGGTGGATTCGTGTACCACGCGATCGCCGGGCGAGTCCTCGGACCCGAGACCTACGGCCAGGTCGCGTTCCTGATCGCGCTCTACGCGGTCGGCACCGGGCCGGCGCTGATCCTGATCGTCGTGCTGGCTCGCTACACGGCGATGCTGAACGCGCGCGGCGATCCAGGTGTCCGCTCGCTGCTCGTACGCACCGTGCGGCTCATCGCGATCCCCTGCCTCGCGCTCATCCTCGTGACGTCGCTGTTCGCGCGGCCGATCGCGGCGTTCGAGCACCTCGGCTCGACCATTCCGATCCTCATCCTGGGATTTTCCATCGCCTTGATCTGGCAGGTGGCGATCCCGCGAGGCATCCTGCAGGGCCTGCAGCGATTCACGCCTCTCGCGCTCAACCTATCGCTCGAGCTGGTCATCCGCACGACCGTCGTTTTCATCCTTCTCAAAGCGGGGTACGCAGTCTCCGGCGCGATGGCGGCCGTGTTTGCCGGCCTCGCGATCGTCTTTGTGCTCGGCCTTTACTCGCTGCGCGACCATTTCCGCGGTATCGGCACACGCGTGCAGCTGCGCGTCATGGTCGGGTTCTCCTTGACCGCCGCCGCGGGAATCATCGGTGTGCAGATCCTCTACAACCAGGACGTCATCCTGGCCGAGCACTATCTGAGCAGCCACGACGGCGGCATCTACGGCGGGCTGAACAAGATCGGAACGATCCTTTACTTCCTCACCTTGAGCGTCAGCCAGGTGCTGTTTCCGCGTGTCGTCGAAGCGGTCGCGAAGGAGCAACACCCCGGACGCATCCTGCTTTCGTCCGCCGGCATCCTCACGGCGCTCGGTGCCGCCGCGCTTCTGGTCTTCGCGGTCGTGCCGGGGCTTGTCGTCAACGTTCTTTTCGGCCCGAGCTTTCGCGACGCCATCCCGCTGGTGTTTCCTGTCGGCGTGATCGGGCTCGCGCTGGCGCTCGACAACCTGCTGGTGCAGTTCTTCATGGCCGTGCACGACCGGGTTTTCGTGCCGCTGCTGGCGCTGGCAGTCGTGACCGAGGGCGTCCTGATCTTCTTGTTCCACGCGCGGGTCGGCCAGGTGGTGCTGGACGTGCTGGTGGCCCTGCTCGGCCTGCTGGTGCTGTTGACCATTCGGTGCTACGTGCTGCTGCCGAAGCTGCACGCCGACAGCGTCGCCGAGCCGGCCCTGGGCTGAAAAAATTAAGTCCCGCCGCCCCGAAGGGCCGCGAGACTTAAGGTGCTCGGCAACGACCTACTCTCCCGCCGGGTTACCCCGACAGTACCATCGGCGCTGGAGGGCTTAACTTCCGTGTTCGGAATGGGAACGGGTGTCTCCCCTCCGCCATGGTCACCGAACGCACGGGATTATACCGGGACAGCGAAACGCCCGATCGGGCGCTACCGGGTCCGGCGCCGCCTGGCGCGAAGGCTCTTGATCTTGCGGGCCTCCGCCGGCGGGACGTAGTGCGAGCGCCGTCGCATCTCGCGCACGAGTCCCTGTTCCTGCACCTTGCGGCGGAACTCGCGCAACGCCTGCTCGAACTCCTCGGGGTCCTTGACGACTATTCGCACAACCCGACAAGGATACAGGCCGACGAGTTCGGCCTGCTTCGCTTACGGGTTGACTCCCGCGAGGGTCACCGTCGCGGTGTGCGTGCCGCTCTGGTCGACCCACGTCACCGACACGCTGTCGCCGGGCTGATGCGATTTGACCGCGGTGCCAAGGGATTCGGCAGAGGTGACCGCGCTCCCACCGACCTTGGTGATCACTGAACCACGGCCGATCCCGGCGGAGGCGGCGGGTGTTCCCGACAGAGGCGTCGCGGTGACCAGGGCGCCTGACGTCACGTTGAGGCCGAGCTGCGCGGCGGTTGATGGATCGACCGACTGGACCTGCACTCCAAGGTATCCAACCCGCCCGTAGGTCAGGTCGGACGCCTGCTCGTGGGCGCGAATCCGGTTGACGACTCCGAGCGCGGTGTTGGACGCGACGGCAAACCCGACGTCCGAGGCCGACGAACGGAATCCCTGCGCCTGGCCCGCGGTGATCATGCCGACGACCTGGCCGGACGTGTTGACCAGGGCCCCGCCCGAGTCGCCCGCGTAGATGACCGCGTCGCTCTGGATCATTCCGCTCAGCGTTTCCGAGGTGCTGCCGCCCTCACTTGCGGTGATGGTCTGGTCGAGCGCCGTGACCTGGCCCTGCGTGACGTGCGGCGCACCGCCCTGGCCAAGCGCGTTGCCGATGGCCACGACCGTGTCGCCCACCTGCAGAGAAGACGAGTCGGCGATCTTGACGGTCGGCAGGCCCGACACGTTGGAGTCGATCTGGATGACGGCGACGTCCTGCGACACGTCAACGCCGACGACGTGGGCCGAGTAGGACTGGGAGCGGCCCTGCACCACGACGGTGATGCTGGTCGAACCAGTGACAACGTGATTGTTGGTCAGGATCTCGCCGGTCGAGCTGATCAGCATGCCCGTCCCCGCGGCCTGCCCGTTGCCCAACGTCGTGTTGATGTCGACGATGGCGGGACTGACCTTGGCCGCGATGGCGTCGGTGCTCGAGTTGCTCGAACCGGTGCCTGGGGTGACGGCCCGGATCGGTGCCTCCGGCGTGGTCGCAACCGCGGCCTGGCGCGGGTTGACCGCTCGGGCAAGACTCCAGCCGATGCCTGCCCCGGCCACCGCCGCGACCACCGCGATCAGCACGGCGAAGGCCGCGACGCGGGTCCAGATCGAGCCGCTTGGGGCCGGCGGTGGCGCGGAAAGCCATGGCTGCTGCGGCCCCTGGAGCTCAGCCGCCGGCCGCGGAGCCAGCGTGGTCTCTGGAGGCGCCTGGGCGGGCTGCTCCTGCGGCCCCTGCTCGTCTGGATTTTCTGTCGACATCAGGATCTACCTCCGGTAACTCCCTGGAACGGTTGTTTTGAGCATCAGGTTGGACTCGCAACCTGTGAGGCCACTCGACGGATCCTTAGCGTTTCCTGGGAGTTGCGTGCCTCAGTGCTTTGGCGACGCCGAGGCGGAAGGCGAGGGCGACGCTGAGGGCGACGATACGGGAGAGGAGCTCGCCGACGGCGACGGAGACGGCGATGGCGAGGCGGAAGGCGAAGGATGGGCCGGCGCCGCGACCTGCTCCCCTGGAGCGCTCGTGGCCGGTTCCGGCGGCGGTGCCGGAGCCGCCAGGGAGATGAGCAGCATCAGGACAAGCGCTATGACCGCGACCGTCGCAGGGATGGCCAGCGTGTCGGCGCGTCCGGGCCGCCCACCCGTGCTCTGCGCGGACGTCCTGTAAGCGCGGCGGAGCGGCGTCAGGTGGATCCCTTCGGCCGAGGCGCCGGCCCAGGGCGCGTTGGCGTAGATCGCGGCCTGGAAGATCAGCAGCAGTGCCAACGCCCCGGTCGCGAACGAAGGCGCGCGAATCAGCATCACGATCGCGGCGGCAAGCCCGGTTGCGGCCAGCAAGGTTTCGACCTGCGCGGAACGAACAGCCGTTAGCGCCGACCCCTCGCCCTCCTTGACCTTCGGCGTCCGCAGGAACGTGGTGTGGAACCGGACGAGGCCACGCAAGCAGGCAAGCGTCACGACCCAGCTCAGCGCAAACCACACCTGCAGGCCTGCGATCGCATCGCGCCAGCTGCACCGGGTCCGGAGCTTCATCGCCCACACCGCGCGCACCAACCCGGTGGCCAGGAAGGCGACGGGGAGGCCGAGCGCGACGCCGGTCATCCTCCGGATCGGGAGCTGGTGATGCATCGCAGTGGAGAGGGCGGTGAGAAGAAGGAGCACCGTGAAGCAGAACATCAGCGCATCTCCGAACCACTGCACATTGCCCAGGAGGTAGTGGATGCGCTGCGCCACCGTGAGGCGCTCACCCTGGCCGGGCAGCACCAGCTTGCGCCAGTGCAGGCGCAGGATCTGCACGCCCCCCAGCGCCCACCGGAAACGCTGCTTCTTCAACCCGTCGAAGCTGAGTGGCATGAGGCCGTGCCCATACGCCCGGTTGACGTACACGCCCGCATGCCCCCGCGCCAGGATGCGCAGGCTCGCCTCCGCGTCCTCGGTCACGACGTCCGTGTTCCAGCCGCCGATCTCCTCCAGCGCGCTGCGCCGGATGAGGCCCATCGTGCCCGCGAAGATGATGGCGTTGCGGTGTGCCCGCGACGGCATCGTGATCTCGAAGAAGTACCGATAGCTGTAGTAGAGGCCGCGCAGGTACTGGTCGTCCTCCCAGTCGCGGTAGTTCTGGGGTGTCTGCACGAATGCAACCTTGGGATCCGCAAAGTGGCCGACCATTGAACGCAGCCAGTCCGGCTGCACCACGTAGTCGGAGTCGACGACCGCGATGATCTCCACTTCCGTGGGCAGGCGTCGGGTGGCTTCGTTCAGCGCCCCGGCCTTGAAGCCCGGCCAGTTGTCCAGGTGCATGAACTGGAACCGGGGCCCGAGCTTCTCGCACAGGGCCTTGAGCGCGTTCCACGTCTCGCGGTCGGGTGTGTTGTTGTCGACCACCTGGACGATGAGGTCGGGATAGTCGACGGCGGCCAGCGCGTTGAGCGTCTCGCCCACGACCTCGAGGGGCTCGTTGTAGGCCGGGACCTGGACCACGACTTTGGGGAGGTGGCTGGGGTCGCTCGGATGCGCGGCGTCCGACCGGCGGCTCAGCGTGTCGACGATCTCGAACAGGTAGGAAAGGGACAGCGCGAGGGCTGCGAGCTCCAGCACGAGCAGGAGCGACGACGCGACCAGGTAGACGAGATCCTGGGCGACCGCGTAAGTGATGGAGCCTGCGTAGAGCAGGTAACCGAGCGAGGCCAAGGTGGCGGTCGCGAACAGCTGCGAGCCCAGCCAGCTCCACCGGCGCATCGCCAGCCTGGTGATGACCGTGGCGAGGAAGGCGATCCCCGACAGGGCGAGCTCGAAGTCGCGCTCCTGGCTGAGGATCGTCGCGTTCCAGGCCACGAGCGCGATGAGGATCACACCTAGCGGCAGACCGATCCAGATCCGCGCGCGGATAGCGCCCCCGAAGAACGAGCCGATGGTGGTGGCCGCGCTCAGGGCACCGAAAAAGAATGCGGCGTGGAGCAGCACCTAAAGAGAACGCGCCTTAACAAGCTTTGACCTAGGGTCGGATCAGACGGTGACTTTCTTCTCGAGAGGCTCGGCGCTTGCCTCGAGGTGCTCGGCGACACGGATCAGCAGCCGCCTCAGCTCCGCCCGGTCCTTCGGCACCAGCTTCAGGATGGCGGCCCCGATCCTGGCCGCCCCCATGCTCCACATCCGCTGGAACAGGCGATCGGCCTTCGGCGTCAGCTCCAGCCAGGTGACCCGGCGGTCGTCGCGGTCCGGCACGCGGCGCACGTAACCCTGCTCTTCGAGTCGGTCCACCATGGGCACCAGCGTCCCCGGCGTCACCCGCAGGCGCCGCGCCAGCTCCCTGCCGGTTTGCCGGCCCCAGCGGCGGATGGTCACCAGGGCTCGAAACTGGGCCATCGTCAGCTCGACGTCCATAAAGAAGGTGGCCGTCTCGTCGGCAAATGCGGCTCGCTGCCGGCCGAATGCCGACATGATGGCTCGAACCTCGTCTCCATCTACTGCCGCTGTTTTCAACACTTCGAGTGTAGCGAATGGCTTGACTCAAGTCAATCATTCGATATAATCAAACGGTTTATCATGGGGTTGAAGCGATGCTGATCCGGCTTCTGCGGTCTTACCTGCAGCCTTACACGCGAGAGGTCGCGATCGTCATCGTGCTCGTGCTGGTCCAGTCGATCGCCAACCTCTACCTCCCCAACCTCAACGCCGACATCATCAACAACGGCGTTGCCAAGGGCGACATACCTTATATCTGGAGGATAGGCGCCGTGATGCTCGGCATCACGCTCGTGCTCGGGGTGATCGCAGTGGTGGCCGTCTACTGGGCGTCGCTGGCTTCCCAGGCCGTCGGACGGGACCTGCGGGCCTCGGTCTTCGGCAAGGTGCAGAACTTTTCGGCGCGCGAGATGAACCGCTTCGGCACCCCTTCCCTGATCACGCGCAACACGAACGACGTGCAGCAGATTCAGCTGTTCTTGCAGATCGCGCTGACGATGATGGTGGCGGCGCCGATCATGGCCGTCGGAGGCGTGATCATGGCGCTGCGGGAGGACGTGACACTCTCCGGCCTTCTGGTGGTCGTGATTCCCATCCTCATCGCCATCGTCGCGTTCACCTTCGTCAAGGCGATCCCCCTGTTCCGCTCGATGCAGGTGAAGATCGACCGTATCAACCAGGTCCTGCGCGAGCAGATCATGGGTGTTCGAGTCATCCGCGCGTTCATCCGCACCGACTATGAGAGCCGCCGCTTCGAGTCGGCGAACTACGACCTCACCTCGACCGCCCTGCGCGTCAACCGCATCTTCGTCATCGCCTTCCCAGCGGTGCTGGCGGTGATGAACCTCACGACGATCGCCGTGCTGTGGTTCGGGGGCCACCTGGTGGACAGCGGCCAGATGCCAATCGGCAACATGACCGCTTTTCTGATGTACATCATGCAGATCCTGATGTCGCTGATGATGGCCATCGCGATGGTCATCCTCGTGCCACGCGCGGAGGCCAGCGCGGCACGACTGCAGGAGGTCGTCACCACCGTCCCCTCGATCGAAGAGCCGGCGCGGACGGTCGACCCGACGCGGCTCACGGGCGTGGTCGAGTTTCGGGACGTAACCTTCGGCTATCCGGGCGGTGAGAAGCCCGTGCTGCGGGACCTCACGTTCCAGCTCGAGCCCGGCCAGACGACGGCGATCATCGGCGGCACCGGATCCGGCAAGACCACGCTGCTCAACCTCATCCCGCGCTTCTTCGACGTCAGCGCAGGCAGCGTGCAGGTCGACGGCGTCGATGTTCGGGAACAGGCGCTCGAGCGCCTGTGGGGCCGCATGGGGATGGTCCCGCAGCGCGCCTACCTGTTTGGCGGCACCGTGGCCAGCAACCTCCGGTTCGGCAACGAGCAGGCAGCCGACGAGGAGCTCTGGCATGCGCTGGAGGTGGCCCAGGCGCGGGATTTCGTGGAGGAGATGGGTGGCCTCGAAGCGCCTATCGACCAGGGCGGAACCAACGTCTCGGGCGGCCAACGCCAGCGCCTCGCGATCGCGCGAACGCTGGTCAAGCGGCCCGCCGTCTATCTCTTCGACGACTGCTTCTCGGCCCTCGACGCCGGCACCGACGCCCGCCTACGCGCGGCTCTGCGGTCAGACACCCGCCAGGCGACCGTGCTGATCGTCGCCCAGCGCGTAAGCACGATCATGCACGCCGACCGGATCGTCGTCCTCGACGAAGGCCGCGTGGTGGGCATCGGCACGCACGACGAGCTGATGGCCTCGTGCGAGCCCTACCGCGAGATCGTCGACTCGCAGCTGGGCGAGGCAGTCGCATGATCAACCGTCCAGGAGCGGGCCGCGACCAGCGCCGCCAACCCGGCGGCTGGATGGGCGGCATGGCGGGCCCGCCCGCGGCCAAGCTCAGCCATCCCGGCAAGACGCTGCGACAGCTGCTCGGCCGCCTGAGGCCTGAGCTCCGCCTGCTCGGCGTCGTGGCCGTGCTCGGCATCGGGAGCGTGGCTTTTTCGGTCATCGGGCCCAAGATCATCGGCACCGCGACGGACATCATCTTCAACGGCATCGTCGGCAAGATGCTGCCCGCGGGCCTGAGCAAAGCCCAGGCCATCGCGCTCCTCCAGGCCCACGGCCAGGGACAGATCGCCCAGATGCTCTCGGGCATGAACGTGACGCCGGGCAGAGGCATCGATTTCACCGCCCTCGGATGGACGCTGCTGCTCGCCGTCGGGCTGTATCTCTTCTCGTCCGTGCTCATGTGGGGGCAGGGCTACCTCATGGCCGGGGTTGCGCAGCGCATCGTCTACGGTCTCCGCCGCGACGTCGAAGCCAAGCTTTCCCGGCTTCCCCTCAAGTATTTCGACAGCCACTCCCACGGCGACATCCTCAGCAGGGTCACCAACGACATCGACAACATCAGCACGACGCTGCAGCAGGGCTTGAGCCAGATCCTCACGTCGGTGCTTACCGTGGTCGGCGTGCTCGCGTTCATGATCTGGATCAGCCCGCTGCTGGCGCTGATCGCCCTGGTGACGGTGCCGTTGTCCGTCGTCGTGACACTGCTCATCGCGCGCCGCTCGCAGAAGCAGTTCGCCGCCCAGTGGAAATGGACGGGCAGCCTGAACGGGCACGTCGAAGAGATGCATACCGGCCATGCGCTGGTGCAGGTTTTCGGCCGCCGCGACAGCGCGCAAAAGGTCTTCGACGAGCACAACGGCCGCCTATTCGAGGCGAGCTTCAGGGCTCAGTTCCTGTCCGGGATCATCCAGCCGGCGATCCAGTTCCTCGCCAACCTCAACTACGTCGCGATCGCCGTGATCGGCGCCTATCGCGTCGCCTCGGGGACGATGACGCTGGGCGACGTCCAGGCCTTCATCCAGTACTCGCGCCAGTTCACCATGCCGATCATGCAGATCGCCGGCCAGATGAACCTGCTGCAGTCAGGCCTGGCGTCGGCGGAGCGGGTCTTCGAGCTCCTGGACGCGGAAGAAGAAGCGCCCGACGTCGACAGAGGCGCCGACCTGGGTGAGGTGAGCGGCCAGGTCGCGCTCGAGCACGTGAACTTCAGGTACGAGGCGGACAAGCCGCTCATCACCGACTTCAACCTGCAGGTCCGGCCGGGCCAGACGATCGCGATCGTCGGTCCAACCGGGGCGGGCAAGACGACCATAGTCAACCTGCTCATGCGGTTCTACGACATCGACTCGGGGCGCATCTGCATCGACGGGGTGAACACGGGCGAGGTCCCACGCGATGAGGTGCGCGGCGTGTTCGGAATGGTGCTCCAGGACACCTGGCTCTTCGCCGGCACGATCCGGGACAACATCGCGTACGGCAAGGAGGGCGCCACCGAAGAGGAGATCATCGCGGCTGCCCAGGCTGCGCATGTCGATTCGTTCGTCCGCACGCTGCCGAAGGGCTACGACACGTTGCTCGACGAAGATGCCTCAGACCTTTCGTCTGGCCAGCGGCAGCTGCTGACCATCGCCCGCGCCTTCCTCGCCGACCCGAGCATCCTGATCCTCGACGAGGCGACCAGCAATGTAGACACCCGCACCGAGGTCCTGATCCAGAAGGCCATGGCGCAGCTGCGACACGGCCGCACCAGCTTCGTGATCGCGCACCGGCTGTCGACCATCCGGAACGCGGACGCGATCGTGGTCATGGACTCCGGCAAGATCGTCGAGCAGGGCAGCCACTCCGAGCTGCTGCAGCGGAAGGGCTTCTACTTCAGGCTCTACAACAGCCAGTTCACCGAGGCATGGTCGGGCAACGGCGAGAGCCCGGACTCTCAGCGCACACTCGCGGCGGTTTCGAAAAAGACCTCGTCCGCGTAGCACCACACCCACGCCTCGCCTGGCTCGAAGGACGCGACCAGCGGGTGACCTGCCTTGCGGAAGTGCTTGGTCGCGTGTCGGTTGGGAGAGGAGTCGCAGCAGCCGACGTGGCCGCACTCGAGGCACAGGCGTAGGTGCACCCAGCGGTCGCCGGTCGCGAGGCACTCCTCACAACCCTGAGGCGTGTTCGGCTTGGGGATCTTCGTGTCGCTGGTGAAATGAGTGCACGTTCTCGCTGCCATGCGTCCTCTCTTATACGACGACGCGGACATTGTCATCGGAGGACGATTGACGGACGGGATGACGTCGACCCTGTGGCTGGCGGGCGAGTCCGCTCTGTTGCCGAGCCGCATACAGATGGCGTTCACGCTCGCGTCTCACGTGCTGCTGGTGCCGCTGGGCGTGGCCTTGCCTGCGTTGACGTTGCTGATGGAGGGCATCGGCATCGCGCGCAACGACCCGGTGGCATTGAAGATCGCGCGGCGCTGGTCGGTCGTGATGGCGGTTCAGTTCGCGGTCGGCGCGGTGACCGGGACCATCCTGTCGTTCGAGTTCGGCATCCTGTGGCCGCGCATGATGGGGCGCTTCGGCGCCGCGATAGGACTCGGCTTCGCCATCGAGGGCCTGGCCTTCTTCCTCGAGGCGATCTTCATCGGCATCTACCTCTACGGCTGGGAAAGACTTCCGCGGCGAACCCACTTCCTCTTGGGGCTGGTGCTTGTGCCCGCGGGACTGCTCGGTGCGTTCGGCGTGCTGTCGGCCAACGCCTGGATGAACACGCCGGGCGGGGTGACGCTGCAATCGGGCCGGCTCGTCGACGTGGACGCGATGGCCGCGCTCTTTACGCACGCGCTCGGCTACGAGTTCTGGCACTTCCTGGTCGCGATCTATATGACGGCCGGCTTCGCCGTCGCTTCGGTCTACGCAGTGGCCTGGCTGCGTGGCCGGCGCGACCACTACCAGAGGCTGGCCTTCCTCGTCCCTTTCACCGTCGCGGCGGCGCTCACCCCGTTCCAACTGGTGATCGGCGATCTGTCCGCCCGGGCGCTGGTCGGGGACCAGCCCGCCAAGTTCGCCGCCATGGAGATCACGTGGAAAACGCGGGACCAGAACCCTGAAGTCGTCGGCGGACTCATCGACGACGCCGGCAATGTCCGATTCGGCCTCTCCATCCCGGTCCTTGATTCGCTCCTCGTCGGCTACTCGCCGAACGCCGTCGTCCGCGGACTGACCGACTTCGCGGCGAACGCGAGGCCGAGCACGGTCGAGGCCAACATCACACACCTTGCCTTCGACGCCATGGTGGGGTTGGGCACGGTCGGAGCCGCGCTCTCGGCCTGGTACTTCTGGGTCTTGCTTCGGCGGCGGCGCCTACCCGACTCGCGCTGGTTCTACCGGCTGGCCGCGCTCTCGGGAGTCGGCTGTTACCTGGCGGTCGAGTCCGGCTGGGTGACCACGGAGGTCGGCCGCCAGCCATGGATCGTCTACGGCCTGATGCGTGTGTCTGACGCGGTCACCTCTGCGCCCGCGTCGTTCGTGTGGACGATGCTGGCCACGCTGGTCGTGATCTATGGGCTGCTCGCCTACTTCTTCGTGACCCTGCTGTTGAGACTTGCCGCGCGCTGGAGGCGCGAAGACTTGCAGGCCGGCCCTGCGCCGGAGGAAGGAGCGCCGTACGGGCCGCGGCCGGCGCGGTTGCCCGGGGTGGAGAGCTCGTGAACCTCGTTCCCGACCTGATCGCGGTCGCGCTTCTTCTCTCCATCACCGCCTACAGCACGGCGGGCGGCGTCGATTTCGGCGCGGGCATCTGGGACCTGCTCGCCGGCCAATCCGCCCGCGGCCGCCAGGCTCGGGCTTTGATCGACCACGCGATGGCGCCCGTGTGGGAGGTCAACAACGTGTGGCTTGTCATGGCCATCGTGCTGTGCTGGACCGGGTTTCCACTCCTGTTCCAGAGCACCTTTCTGAGCCTCTATCCCCTCTTCGCATTGGCCCTCGTCGGGCTCATCCTGCGCGGAGCCTTCTTTGCATTCCGCCACGTGGCCGACGAGCCTCGCTCCCACCGGATCGCCGACCTGGTGTTCGGCGCGTCGTCAGTCCTGACGCCGTTTTTCTTCGCGGCCTCGCTGGGTGCGATCGCGTCAGGCCAGGTGGGAGTCAACGGACCGAGCCAGTCCGTGCTCGCCGCCTCGTTCAACCCGATGTCGATCAGCTTCGGTCTCGTTTCGGTCGCCGCCACCGCTTTCAGCGGCGCGTCGTTCCTGGTCGGCGACGCGCGGAGATACGGCGCCGACGAGCTGGTCGGCTACTTCCGCCGCCGGGCCGTGGCTGCGGCCGCCGTCCTGATCGTGATGGGGTCGGTGGCCCTGGTCACGATCGGGCTCGAGGCGCCGGCCCTGCTCAGGTCGATGCTGGCGGGGCGAGGTTTGCCGTTCGCGCTGGCCACCATGATCCTCACGCCGCTGGTGGCGGTGCTCCACGCGCGCGCCATTTTTCGCTGGTACCGCGTCCTGACCGTGGCCGCCGTCGGTTCGATGGTCATGGCTTGGGGATTTGCCCAGTCGCCGTACATGCTGCCGGGACGGCTGACGATCGCGCAGGCGATCGCGCCGCCGGGCACGCAGGCGCTGCTGCTGATCGTCGGAGCCGGTCTCGTGGTGGTCATCGTGCCGGCGATGGCTCTCCTCTACTACCTCGACCAGCGAAGCGCGCTCGACGCGCCGGAGGCCTGACCCTACCCAGATCGTCACTCAAGGCGACCGTCCGTCGGCCGATTGATTGCCGGAAATCCGGGCATAATCCGGACATGCCGATACCCTCTTCCCTGGCCGATCGACCTGGGGCCCTCCTTGTGATCGCGGCGAGGGCCGGCCAGGAGCTGGCCAAGCGTCGCCTGGCTCCCATGGGCCTCAGCGTCCAGCTCTGTGGCGTGCTCAGCCAGCTGGCAGAGGGGCCGATCTCCCAGCAAGCGCTCGGCGAGCAGCTCGGAATCGACCGTACGACGATGGTCGAGCTCATCGACGGGCTCGAGCGGCAAAAGGCCGTGGTTCGCCGGCGCAACCCCAACGACAGGCGTTCCTACGCCCTCGCCCTCACCCCGCGCGGCCGGACCGTCCAGAAGCGCGCAGCTCGGGCCTTCGACGCTTCCGCTGATGAGTTCTTCGGCCCCCTCAAGGCAGCCGAGCAGCAGGCCCTGAAGGACATGCTGCGCCGCATCATCGCTTCAGCCGATCCTCAGCTTAAGCAATCGTCCGCTTAAGGGAATAAGCCGCCTGTAGACCGGCTTCTGGTCGGTCATGAGCAACCTCCCCTCCCGACCACTGCTTGGTCCAAATCTGCGTCGGTTCATTCGCGCCCTGGCCCGTTTCGTCAACCCACTCACACTCCTCATCGCTGGGCGGCGGTGGATGCCAGTGGTCGGCGTGATTCATCACCGCGGGCGCAAGTCCGGGCGGATGTACGCCACGCCCCTCGGCATGCGGCCGCTGGGCGACGCGTTCGTGATGCCGCGCACGTTCGGCGAGAACGCCGCCTGGTACCTGAACGTCAAGGCGGCGGGTTGGTGCGTGGTCACCTATAGAGGCCGCGAGTACACCCTGGTCGAACCGCAGGTCATCGAATACTCGGCCGCCGCGCCTGCCTTCCCTCGTTACGAGCTGCTCCAGTTCCGGCTGGTCGGCATCAACGAGTACCTGCGCATGCGGCAGGCGCCGGCGGACTGGTCGGAATCCACAACACGCGCGCCGCTGATGGCACGGGCATGAATTCCAGAAGAAAGGAAACTGACATGGCAAAGTCTCGCAACCTCACCCTCGCGCTGATCGTGATCGCGTTTGCCCAGCTCATGGTTGTCCTGGACACCACCATCGTCAACGTCGCTCTCCCCTCGATCCAGCGCGCGCTCAGGTTCAGCGCCACCGACCTCGAGTGGGTGGTCAACGGCTACTCGCTTGCCTTCGGCGGCTTGCTGCTGCTCGGCGGGCGGGCCGGCGACCTGTTCGGGCGGCGCCGGATGTTCATCGCAGGCGTGCTGCTCTTCGCGGGCGGCTCGCTCGCCGGAGGTCTGGCGACCACGTCGACGTGGCTGATCGTCTCTCGCGTCATTCAGGGCGCCGGCGGCGCCATCGTCGCGCCCACCGCGCTGTCCTTGATCGCGGACACGTTCCAGGAAGGCCCGGCGCGCAACCGCGCCCTCGCGATCTATGCCGGGGCCGCCGGCGGCGGCGGAGCCGTCGGCCTGATCCTCGGCGGCCTGATCGTCAACTACCTGTCGTGGCGATGGGTCCTGTTCGTCAACGTTCCGATCGCGCTGGCGCTGGCCCTCGCGGCACCACGGGTGCTCGCCGCATCGGACGCCCGTTCGGGCCGCCTCGACCTGCCGGGTGCGATTTCAGTCACCGGTGGCATGACCCTCCTGGTCTACGGCCTGTCCCGGGCAGGCACCCAAGGCTGGAGCGACAGCGTGACGGTCGCGGCGCTTGGCTTTGGCGCTGCGCTGCTGGTGCTGTTCGTCCTCCTCGAGCTTCGCAGCAAGCAGCCGCTCATGCCGCTGCGGATCTTTGCCAACCGGAATCGCACCGGCGCCTATCTGCTGAGGATGGTCGCGGGCGCGACCACGCTCGCCGTGCTCTTCTTCCTGACCCAGATCCTGCAGAACGTCCTTGGCTACAGCCCGCTCAGGGCCGGCTTCGCGTTCCTACCGCTTGGTGTCGGGATCGTCATCACGGCGCAGGTCACATCGCGTCTGGTCGGACGTATCGGAGCACGGCTGCCGATCACTCTGGGCTCCTTGATCGTCGCGGGCGGCCTGGCCTGGCTGACTCGCGTCAACGTCCAATCGACCTACGTTCTCGACATACTCCCCGCGCTCATCGCCCTGTCGGTCGGCCTCGGGCTGATCTTCTTCCCCACCACCGTGGTCGCGGTCGCCGGCGCGTCGCGACATGAGTCAGGCGTGGCCTCGGCCGTGCTGAACGTGAGCCAGCAGCTGGGCGGTTCGATCGGCCTCGCCGTTCTTGGAACCATCGCGGCCAATGTCGCCAAGGGCCAGCTCGTCAACGTGCGCCCGACGCGCGCGTTGATCAGCCAGGCGGTGACGGCCGGTTTCGCGACGGCGTTCGAGATTGGAGTGGTGATCGCACTAGCCGGCTTCGTGCTGGCGCTGCTGGTCATCCGGGTCCGGTCACCCAAGGCCGCGCCTGCCGCGCTGGCCAAGGCAGCCTGATCTACTGCATCGGGAACGGCGATTGCCACCAGTACGGGAGGTCGTCGACCTCGATCGCGACGACCCACTTCACCCACCAGAAGCCCCGGCGGTCAGGAGCCACCAGGCGGACAGGAAAGCCATGCCCGCTGTCGAGGACCTGATCGCCGAAGCGGGTGGCCAGCAACAGCCGGCCGGATTGCTCGATGGGAAAACGCCGGTCATATCCGGAGTGGGAGACGACCCGGATGCCCGTCCCGGGCATGTCCTTGATCAGCCGATCGAGCCGCGCGCCTGTCCAGACCTGCGTCGAGTAGAAACCGCCGGTGCAGTCCAGGGTGGCGACCAACCGATCGTCGAAGGCCGCGATCTCGTCATAGCTCACCTCGCGGTCGCCAACCCGAAGACGCCAGCCGGCCGGATCGATCTGCGGGATGGAATCGAACATCCACGAGCTGACCGGCATCAGACCCGGCTCATACGAACCGGCCTCGTATGAGCCCGTGAACCTGCGAGCGGCGCCAGGCAGTCGGGTCGCGCGCACGACCAGCTCCCCCGCGCCGTAGGCTGCGGCAGCGGTCGACACCACGAGCGCTCCGCGGAGGAAGTTGCGTCGGGAAACGTCGGTGCCGCGGATCCGGATGCGCCGGGCCACAACGTGCCAGATGGCCAGCGGGACGGCGAGGAGGGCGGCTCCGACGTGAACCTCCATCGCGGAGATGGGACCCGCGTACACGAGGATGCCGGTCGAGTGGGCCAGGCCGGCAAGCAGTGAAGAGACGACAAGCACGCTCAGGAGGATCGACGCCCACGTATGCGGCCGGCGGCGGGCCATCCCACGCCGCGCGACCATCGACTTCCAGGGCAGCAGAAGCAGGATCGCGATCCCGCTGGTGGCGTGCACCACCAGCGACCACCTGGCCGGCGCGGTGGCGTAGGCAAAAGCAAGCCAGCCTGTGAAGAAGGCGGCGACGAGCAGGAGGAGCACACCGAGGTTGGTGCGGGCGCCCACGCGCGTCGGCACGCTGTTGGCCACGCTGCTAACGATATGAAGTGGGAAGCCCCTCAACACGGAGGGACGGCGCCCCCTAGGTGATCTTCTGGACTACCAGAGGTCTCGGTTCACCGCCCGCAGCTTCGCTTTGGCCCCGGCACTCGATTGACTCTTCAGCACCACGACGGGTATGTGCCGGCAGGCATCATCCGAGCGCAGGGCCTCGATCAGGGGAAGGCTGCCTGATCCGTTGGCGCCGAGATGGATGAAGATCACGTTCGGAGCGCCCTGCCGCGCACGGCCGAGTCCATCGGTCTTGTCGCGGGCCGTGACGACGCTGTAGCCGTCATCCTCCAGGCGTTCCTGGTTGGCCTGGATTGATGCGGCATCGTCATCGACCAACAATGCAGTGGCGGTACGAACAGCGTTCATGGCGAACTCCTTGCGTCCTCAAGCAGAGGGACGGCAGGTTCGCGGAGGAACGCCAGCCTGTCGCCGCCAGTCTAGGCCGATCTATCGCCGCCGGCGCTGTCTTGTTGGTTTGCCCGTGCGCGAGACGATACGGCGCTGTTCCGGCCTGCCTGTCTGCGGCGGATCCTCCACGTACGCCCAACCACCATCGCGGGTGAGCCCTGAGGTGTCGACAGTCCTGAGCAGCGGGGCGCCCTGCCGGCGCAGCTTGGCCCAGTTGTCGTGATCTTCGTCGGTGATGAAGGTGAGCGCTCGTCCGGTGTTGCCGTTACGAGCTGTACGCCCGATGCGGTGCGTCATTGCATCTGCGGTGTCGGGCAGGTCGTAGTTGATGACCAGGTCGACGTGGCTCACGTCGAGCCCGCGCGCGGCGACGTTGGTCGCCACGAGCACGTCCGCACGCTCGTTTCTGAATGACTGCATCACGTGGTCACGCGCGCTCTGGGCCATGTTGCCCTGGAGCTCGACCGATCGGTGGCCGAGTCGCTTGAGCTCGAGGTTGAGCTTGCGCACACCATGCTTGGTCCGGCCAAAAACAATCGTCGCGCGATGCTGACGAAGGATGTCGCTGAGCACGCGCAGCTTCGCGCCACGCTGGGTGCGGACGAATCCGTGCTCGAGCATCGAAGGTCCGTCATCGACGACCTTCACGATCAGGGGATCCTGAAGGTGCTTGGCGATCATCCGCGACACCCACTCCGGCATGGTCGCGGAGGCGAGGACGGTCTGTGGGTTGTAGGTGAGGCCGATGATCTTTTCGACGTCCCTCGAGAAGCCTGCGTCAAACATCTGGTCGGCCTCGTCGAGAACCATGTATTCGACGCGACTAAGGGAGACCAGCCTCTTGCTGATCATGTCGAGGATGCGGCCCGGCGTGCCGATCACGACGTCCGCGCCGCGCTTCAGGTCTTGCGTCTGGGTGTGATAGCCCACGCCGCCGTAAAGCAACGCGGTTCGCCAACCCGAATCCAGGGATTTGAAGACCGACTGGACCTGGATCGCGAGCTCGCGGGTCGGCGCGACGATCAGGCCCTGCGGACCCGGCTTGCCGCGCTGCAGTCCCTGCACGAGCGGGACCAGGAAGGCCAGGGTCTTGCCGCTGCCTGTCGGCGACTGAATTACGACGTCACGGCCGTCGAGCAGGGCGGGGATCGTTTCGGACTGAACGCGATTGAGGATATTGATTTGCTGCCGGGTCAGCGCGGCTCCGACGGGCGCGCTTACGCCGGCTTCGGCGAATGTTTGCAACGAAGCTCCAGGGTGCCTCTCTCTTTCTTCTTATTTGCCGCGATCTACAGGGCTCTGTGTCGTTACAGGAAGAGAGGACCCGAGCGGGCGACGCGCTTTGCGTCACCGTCAGTGTACCCGATTGTCACCCCGATCAATCGTCATTGGGCTGCGCACCATGCGTAGAGCGCGTCATACAGCGGCATCTCAGCCTCGAGCTTTTCGAGGTCGCGATCTGCGTACAGACGTCGGAAGCCCATCGCAACCGCCTTCAGACCCGCCGATTCGGGCATCTTGGAGATGTCCGCTTCGACGTCGGCCCCGTGGACGATGTCGGCGAGGCGGCTGAGCCCGGCGTCCTGGAGTCCGTATCTCAAGATGATCGATTCGAACGAGCACCGCCCGTCGACGTGGCCCATCTCGGCGCCCTCGACGTCGTAGGGTTCGGCTCCCTGCTCGCGCGCGATTCTGAAGACGTCGGCCTCGTCGACATACAGAAATTCCGCTTCGGAGTCGATGAACCGGCGGATCAGCCATGGGCACGCGATGCGATCCACCGCTGCGTTCTTTCGTGTCACCCACTTCATGGTTCATACCTCCCTTGACTTGAGCGGTTATTTTTGATCCCCGGGCTTGGCCTTTCTCCGGCTACCCTAGTTGCCTGGTTGAAAACAGGTTCAGTCGCTGAATCGACAGGAGGCTGGCCGTGGCGAACATCTTTCGAAAGGTCTATTCGGTGGTGGGGGTCCTCATCCTCGCCGGGTACGTTCTCCAGCTCTATTTCATCGCCGCCGGGATCTTCACCATCGCCAACGCCGACGATAACCAGAAATCCGTCTACTCCGCCTTCCAGAATGCCGACAACTTCATGGGCCTTCACGCCTTCAACGGCTGGCTGGTCGGAATCCTCATCATCGTCTTCTTCGCGATTTCGTTTGGGGCGCGGCTTCCGAGGAGAACCATTGGACTCAACGGCCTCCTGGTGGTGTTGTACGTCGTCCAGTTTGTCTTGGCCCATACGGGAATCGCGGCGTTGTCGGCACTCCACGGAGTCAATGCCCTCGTGCTGATTGGGCTGACCGGCTACCTGACCGGCAGCAACTGGGCTTTTGGTCGCCGGGTTGCTCCAGCGACCTCCTTCAAGTCCGAGCCTTCGCCAACGCCGCGCTAGACGATTGAACTTGGAGCCCACGCCCGGATTCGAACCGGGGACCTTTTCCTTACCAAGGAAATGCTCTACCGCCTGAGCTACGTGGGCGGGCTCAGACCGATTTTATCTGCTACATAGTTAGCGTCAGATCGATGCCAACCGTGGACGAGGTGCTCGAGCGGGCAAGGCGGAGGCTCGAAAGGGTGACCGCCGAGCAGGCCGCGGCGGAACACGCCGGCGGCGCGATGCTCGTCGACACCCGAACCGCTGAACAGCGTGCCAGCACCGGAGAGATCCCTGGCGCAATCTGCATCGACCGCACCGTGCTCGAGTGGCGGCTCGACCCGAGCTCGCCCTCGCGCATCGCCGAGGCGAAGAACAAGGCGATTCGGGTGATCGTGATCTGCGCCGAAGGTTATTCATCCAGCCTCGCCGCCGCCTCGCTCCAGGACATCGGCCTGGTCAACGCCACCGACGTGATCGGCGGCTTCGAGGCCTGGCAGGCCGCCGGCCTGCCGGTCACGCGCTAAGCGCCCGACTCGACCTTCCCGACGTCGGTCATGACCTCGGCTTTGCCGCGGATCTTGATCGCCGCCGTCAGCTCCGTGAACTGCGCGACCAACACCTCGCCGGCGTCGAGCCGCTCCGAATGATGGGAGCGGGTGTCCTTGCCCCGCGTCAATCCCATGATCACGACCCCGTCCTCGAGAGCCTTGACCACGATGTAGCGCCCGCTACCCTCTTCTTCCTCGCTCACCATTTCCCCGTCCATTGCCGTTGGACTGCGCCTTCGGCCGCACCGTCTCGAGCTTGGTCACCGCCTGGCCCACCAGCTCATCGATCTCGGCAATGAGCGCCGGACCGGCGAGCACATGATAGCGATCGGCGTTTACGACCACCTCGCGGCTGCCCACCACGACGTGGAGAACGACCTCATCGGTCCCGGGATGCCGCGCGAGCACCGACTCCAGCCGTTCCGGCAGACCGGAATCGCCGCTTGGAATGCGCACGTGGACGAGCTGACGGCGCGCCACTGGCACGCACTCCGGGTCGTCCCACAGCCACGCCATGTCGGCCACGACCGACGCGGTTTCGACCTCTGCCTCCAGCTCGGGATCGACGGGCGACGACGCGGCGCCGCTTGCGCGTGTGCTCCCGGCCCGGGCGTCGACCTTGCCCTGCACGACCAAGACCTTGTCGGGTTCGAACAGCAGGCGTGTCTGTTCGAAGATGCGCGGGAACAGCACGACGTCGACGGACCCGGTGAGGTCTTCCAGCGTCGCGTAGGCCATGATCTGGCCCTTCCGGGTGACGACGCGGCGGACCTCGCGGACGAGCCCCGCCACCCTCACCTCGGTGTCCTGCAGCGCGCTTGTCACCTCGACCGCCTGCGTGTCCGACAGCTTCGCGAGCTCGGCCGTGATTCGCCGCAGCGGATGGTCGCTCAGGTAGAGACCGAGCAGCTCCTTTTCCAGCCGCAGCTTTTCGTCGCCCGCCATCGGCGCGACGTCGATCGTCAGCCCGTAATCTTCCGACGCCACCTCCGGCGAACCGACCATGTCGAGCAGCGAGGTCTGGCCCGACTCGCGGTCGCGCCGCGCGCGTTCGGCGCGGCTCACGGCGTGGTCGAGCGCCGCCATCAGCCTGGCTCGTTCGCCGAGCGTGTCACAGGCGCCCGACTGCACCAGCGACTCGAGGACCCGCCGGTTCACGTCCTGGATCGCCGACGTGCGTTCGCAAAGATCCTCGAGCGACTTGAACGGTCCGTCGGCGTCGCGCAGCGAGACGATGCTCTCGACAGCATGCCGCCCGACGTTTTTGATCGCCGCCAGCCCAAAGAGGATTCTTCCTCCACGCCCCTCTCCCTGGCCCTCCCCCCTGTGGGGAGCGGGTACCTTTGCTCCGCTCATTGAGAAGTCGCTGCGGGAGCTGTTGATGTCCGGCGCCAGCACGTCGATGCCGCGGAGCCGGCAGTCGACTATCGCCGTCGCGACCCGCTCGGCGTTGCCTTCCATGTGGATCAGCAGCGCGGTCATGTACTCCAGCGGATGGTTTGCCTTGAGATACGCGGTCTGGTAGCTGATCACCGCGTAGGCGGCGGAATGGCTCTTGTTGAAACCGTATGACGCGAAGGCCGCGATGCGGTCGAAGAGCTGCTCGGTCTCTACCTGAGCGACCATCCGCTGCGGCGGATCACGGCCGAGCTCGCGAAGCTGTCGGACACGCAGGCGGTCGAGGTGACAAGCGCGCTGCAGGACACCGAGGTGAGGGTGGCGGGGCTCGTCCGCGAGGTCCGCCGCGTCGTCACCCGGAAGGGCCAGATCATGGCTTACGCGACGCTGGAA
>VBHJ01000262.1:0-510 GCA_005887685.1 Chloroflexota bacterium
ACCATCACTTCCCAGTTGACGGGCGGCACGATCCGGCACACATGCCCGTCAAGTCTCTCTACGTGTGGAACGACGACCAGTTCGCGGCCGGACACGGGTTTCCGCTTCACTATCACCGAGACGTCGAAATCATCACGTATGTCAGAACCGGCGTCGTGACTCATGAGGACACGCTGGGCAATTCGTATGAGATCCGAGCCGGTGATGTTCAGGTCATGAGCACCGGATCTGGGCTGCGCCACTCCGAATTCAATCGCACCAAGGCCCCTCTGAAGATTTTCCAGATTTGGATCTCGCCGAATAGTCTCGGTGCACCACCCTCCTACGCATCGCGCCCCTTCCCAGGACGTGAGCGCTCGAACCGCCTGACCGTGCTCGCAAGTGGTCTTCCCGAAGATGCTTCTTCCGAGGCCTTGCCACTGAGGGCCAACGCTCGGCTTCTCGCCGGCCGACTCGAAGCTGGCGGGTCGATGAGGTACGACGTTCTGGACAGTCACGGCCTGTACCTGG
>VBHJ01000262.1:639-1267 GCA_005887685.1 Chloroflexota bacterium
TGAAGATATGAACCTTCCAAATGTCCATGCCTCGCGATTGCGCTTCGCGCCGAAGGTGGCCTCCAAGAGAGTCTGCGGCAAATTCAACACTGTCGCGTGACACCAATTGTCAACCCACCACTGCGAGTCCGCATGAGCACTTTCTCACCCAGGACCGCACGCAATCCGACCGCTCCCATTTCCGCCAACCAACCCAAGGAATCAACCGTGAACACCGTGCAAAACGTTTCCGAGCTCGTCGGTCGCACTTTGCTGGCCGTGCTGTTCCTGCTTTCTGGCCTCGGGAAGATCGGCGCCTATGCCGGGACCGCTGCCTATATGTCCTCGCTCGGCGTGCCTGCCGCCCTGCTTCCCGTCGTCATCGCCGCTGAGGTCCTCGGCGCCCTCGCCATCATCGCCGGCTGGAAAACCCGCGTCACCGCCGTACTTCTCGCCGGTTTTTCCCTGTTGACCGCCCTCATCTTCCACCACAACTTCGGCGACCAGATCCAGATGATCATGTTCCTCAAGAACGTTTCGATCGCCGGTGGCTTTCTGTTGCTGGTGGCCCACGGCTCCGGCCCGCTGAGCATCGACCGGCGACTCGCCCGGTAACAACGCGACTGCTGAAAGGCGCGTCCATCACTTA
>VBHJ01000262.1:1363-2813 GCA_005887685.1 Chloroflexota bacterium
GCGAGGGTCATCGTTACGGGGCGCCGACTGGCGGCGCTCGAGGCCGCGGTGGAGCAGATTGGCCACAACGCGACCGGGATCCGCGGCGATATTTCCAACGCCGCGGATCTAGATCGGCTGTACAGCACGGTCGAGAAGCAAGTCGGGCGCCTGGACATACTGTTCGCCAATGCGGGTGGCGGCGAGTTCAGGCCGCTCGGGGACATCACTGAAGAACATTTCGACAAGACGTTCGCGATCAACGTCAAGGGCACCGTGTTCACCGTGCAGAAGGCGCTTCCCCTGATGCCCGCCGGTAGTGCGATCGTGATCAACGGCTCGATGGTCTCGGTGAAGGGCTTGCCAGCGTTCGGTGTGTATGCCGCAAGCAAGGCCGCTCTGCGTTCCTTTGCCCGCACTTGGTCCGTGGATCTCAAGGACCGTGGGATCCGCGTCAACGTGGTCGCTCCGGGCACCATCGTCACGCCCGCCTACAAGTCCGAGTTGGGCCTGAGCGACGAACAGATCGAGGGCTTCAAAAATCAGGCGGCTGCACTAGCGCCACTCGGTCGCACCGGCACTGCAGACGAAATCGCCAAGGCGGTGTCGTTTCTCGCTTCCGAGGACGCCAGCTACATCACCGGAATCGAGTTGTTCGTCGATGGTGGTACGGCGCAAATCTGAGCTGCAAGCGCCAACACCCTGTTGCGCGAGATCACCTCACGCCGCCGTCCCTCTTTTCTCAGTGCATGCTGGCGCGCACACTGCGAGGATTGGAGCAGGATGGCTTAATGTCTACCTCGCCAAGCCTCTGCCCCCCTCGAGAGGATTCACGGTGCTGCCACGGGTGCTGGTCCGGCTCTGGCGATCGCGCTTGCGGATCTGATCGGTCGATGGCGCTCGACCTGTCATGCGGCTCGGCGTTCGTCGGTCAGACCGTCCGCTGCGCCCCGTGTGCAGATAGTGCGACGCCTTTGGCCTTTGCGGCGGTCACGGCCTCCCCAGCAGGCGGGCGTTGATCGCGACGATCACCGTGCTCACCGACATCAACACCGCCCCAAAGGCGGGCGTAAGCACGATCCCCCACGGCGCCGCGACACCCGCGGCGAGCGGGATCGCGAACGCGTTGTAGCCAGTCGCCCACGCGAGGTTCTGCACCATCTTGCGGTACGTCTTGCGCGCAAGGCCGATGATCGCGGCCACGTCGCGCGGGTCGCTGCGCACGAGCACGACGTCGGCCGACTCGATCGCGACCTCGGTCCCGGCGCCGATCGCGATGCCGAGATCGGACTGCGTCAGCGCGGGGGCGTCGTTGACCCCGTCGCCCACCATCGACACCGTCAGGCCTCGCCCCTGCACCTCCCTGATCTTGGCGGCCTTCTCCTCCGGCAGCACCTCGGCGAAGAAATCGTCGAGCTCGAGCTCGGCGGCGACCGTCTTCGCCGCTGCGCGCGAATCGCCGGTAAGCATC
>VBHJ01000002.1 GCA_005887685.1 Chloroflexota bacterium
AGGGCGGCTGGCCCAAACCTGAGATGCTGGGACGCGAGCTGGGCGCGCTGACGGTCGGCATCGTGGGGCTGGGCAATGTGGGCTCGGCGCTGGCCACTCGCCTGCTGGCTTTCGGCTCCCGCGTGCTCTACGCGGATATCGTGGAGCGGAGCTTCGCGGGCGCCGAGCGAGTGCCCATCGAACAGCTGCTGACGCTCGCCGACATTGTCTGCGTTCACGTGCCACTGAGCCAGGAGACCCACCACCTCATCGATGCCGAGGCGCTCCGGAGCATGCAGAGGGGCAGCTATCTGATCAACGCTTCACGGGGGCCTGTGGTGGACGAAATGGCGCTCACCGCCGCCCTGGAATCGGGGCACCTGGGCGGCGCGGGGCTGGACGTCTTCGAGCAGGAGCCGACGCCGGCGGACAACCCGCTGCGGCGGATGGACAACGTCTTCTTATCCCCGCACGTCGGCGGCGCCACAGCTGAGGCTGAGGCGCGGGTGCTCGAGGTGGTGAGCGACAACCTCACCCGAGTCTTGGACGGCGAGGAGCCGGCCAATGTGGTCAACGGGGTCAGGCTGGGGGCTCGACTGAGACGGTGACGCTGCGCGAGCTCTGGGAACGCGGCGAGCCGACGGTCGGTGGATGGTGCGTCATACCCAGCCCGTTCGCGGCTGAGCTGATGGGCCGGGCCGGCTATGACTGGGTTTGCATCGACACGCAGCACGGCCTGATCGGATACGACCAGATGCTGCCCATGCTGCAGGCCCTGTCCGCAACCGGGACGCCGGCCTTTGTACGGGTGCCCTGGAACCAGCCGTCAGACATCATGAAGGCGCTCGATGCCGGCGCAGAAGGTGTGATCGTGCCCATGGTCAACTCCCAAGAAGAAGCGCGCAAGGCGGTCGGCGCATGCCGCTATCCACCCCAGGGCTTCCGCTCCTGGGGTCCGACCCGGGCCGCGATGCAGGTGAGTGGCTTCGGGCCGGAAAGCGCCGACCGCGCGGTCGTCTGCATGGTCATGATCGAGACCGTCGAGGGCGTGGCCGCCCTGGAGGAGATCCTGGCGGTGCCCGGGGTCGATGGGGTCTACGTCGGCCCCAACGACCTGGCCGTCACGCATGGCATGAAGCCGGACGCGACCGCCAGCGCCCCCGAGCATCGACGCCTGATCGAGACGATCCTGCAGGCCTGCATACGCCGAGGCTTGATCGCCGGCATCCACTGCGCCGGGCCGGACACCGCCATGCGCTGGCGCGAGGCGGGGTTCCGGATGCTGAACGTGGACAACGATGCCTTGTTCCTGCGCGCCGGCGCGGCACGCGTGCTGGAGGCCATGGGTGGTGTGAAGCGCGAGGTCGCGAAAACTGGCTACTGACGCCGCGCTGGATCCCGCCATCCTGGAAGCGTTGAAGCGATTCGACTCCCCCACATTGAGCAACGCCATCGAGACCTTCGACATCCGGCCGCGCGATGAGGGCTACATGTCGATGGACATCCGCTGCATCTTCCCCGAGCTCGGACCGATGGTTGGCTACGCGGCGACCGCAACGATCCGCGCTCGCTTGCGACCGGCGCACCAAGATCAGACGGCGCTCTACCAACACGTTCGCGAAGTGCCGGGCCCGCGCGTGGTGGTGGTGGAGGACCTCGACGAGCCGCCAGGGCACGGGTCGCTTTGGGGCGAGGTGAACGCCACGATCTTCGGAGCCCTGGGGTGCTGCGGCTGCGTGACCAACGGCTGCGTCCGCGACCTGAAAGAGGCTCGCGAGATGGGCTTTCACTTCTTCGCCCGCGGGCCAGGGGTCTCGCATGCTTACGTACGGGTCGAGTCCGCCGGCCAGCCAGTGATCGTAGGCGGGCTTCGCGTCAGGCCCACCGACCTCATTCACGCCGATCAGCACGGCGTGCTGCTGGTTCCCCGCGAGATCGCGGGCGAGCTGCCGGCGGCAGCCGAGCGAGTGGTTGCCGCGGAGCAAAGCCTGCTGAGCTGGGTGCGCTCTTCGGAGTTCGACGCCGACGAGCTGATCGAGAGACGGCGCGTCAAGCACTGATGAGGTTCTGTTGCCTCGCCCCTCTCCCCGACCCTCTCCCCTGAGCGGGGAGAGGGAGATGCCTTAGAAGACGGCTTGCTCCGTTTCGGGGTCGAAGAGGTGCAGCCGCCGCATGTTGATCCCCAGGCGCACATGGTCATCCACACTGACCTTGAGCTGAGGATCGACCCGAGCGATCAGCTCGTCCGATCCCACCTTGCCGTACAGGTACTGATCCGCCCCCAGGACTTCCAGCACCTCGACTTTGAGATCGATGACCGCGTCATCAGCGGAGACATTCGGCAGAAAGTGCTCAGGACGGATACCGAGGATGCCGCGCGCCACGCCGGGCGCCTTGGGCAGCTTGAGCTCCAAGCCGGACGCCTTCGCCTGGTGGTCGGTGATCGTAACCGGTAGGAAGTTCATTCGCGGGCTGCCGATGAAACCGGCCACGTACATGTTCACGGGTTCGTCATAGATCTCCCGCGGCGGCGCAACCTGCTGCAGAACGCCGTCCTTCATGACCGCGATCCGGTCGCCCATGGTCATCGCCTCGACCTGGTCGTGGGTGACATATATAAAGGTAGTGCCCAGCCGCTGGTGCATCTTCTGCAGCTCGATCCGAGTCTGCACACGGAGCATCGCGTCCAGGTTGGACAGCGGCTCGTCGAGCAGGAAGGCCCGAGGTTGACGAACGATGGCGCGGCCGAGGGCGACTCGCTGCCGCTGGCCACCGGAGAGCTGGCGCGGCTTGCGGGCGAGCAGCTGGTCCAGCCTGAGGATGCGGGCCGCCTCCTTGACCCGGGAATCCATCTCCGTCCTGGAGCTGCCCCGCATCTTGAGGCCGAAAGCCATGTTGTCGAACACGGTCATATGTGGGTAGAGCGCGTAGGACTGGAAGACCATGGCCACGTCTCGGTCGCGTGGAGGCATCTCGTTGACGACCTGGTCATCGATCTTGATCTGGCCGGCGGTGATGTCTTCCAGGCCCGCCAGCATGCGCAGGGCGGTCGACTTCCCGCA
The DNA here is from genome assembly GCA_005887685.1 of Chloroflexota bacterium. Lineage (GTDB taxonomy): Bacteria > Chloroflexota > Dormibacteria > Dormibacterales > Dormibacteraceae > 40CM-4-65-16. Next base: position 3,042 of record VBHJ01000002.1, read on the forward strand.
GCCGGAGGGCCCGACCAGGACCATGAACTCGGTGTCCTTGATCGAGAGGCTCAGGTCATCGACGGCCGTGGTGTCGGCCGAGAACTTCTTGGTGACGTGTTCGTAAGTGACGGACGCCACTGAAAGATCCTAGTCGACCACGAGGGGGGCTTTGGTGCGGCCCCATCCCCGCCTGCGGCGGTACTTCCCCATAAATGGGGAAGAAAACTAGCCCTTGACGGCGCCCGCGGTCATGCCCGCCACGAAGTGGTCGACGAAGAATGAATACAGCACGGCGACGGGGACGGAGCCCAGAAGTGCGGCAGCCATCAGCTCGCCCCAGAAGAACTCGTCACCGTGGATGAGCTCCTGCGTGACGCCTACCGGGATGGTCTTGACCAGGCTGTCGTTCAGAAAGATCAGCGAGTAGAGGAACTCGTTCCAGGAGAGGGTGAAGGCGAAGAGGGCCGCGGCCAGGATGCCAGGGATCGCCAGGGGGATGGCGATCCGAAACATTGCCTGGATGCGGGTGGCGCCGTCCACCAAGGCAGCCTCCTCCAGCTCGCGCGGGATGCTCTTGAAGAAGCCCATGAGCATCCACGTGCAGAAGGGAATCAGGAAGGTTGGATACGTCAGGATCAGCGACCACAGGTTGTTGAACAGGTGCAGGTCTCGGATGACGAAGGTCAGCGGTAGGAAGAGCAGCGTCGGCGGCACCAGATAGGTGACGAAGATTCCCCAACCGATCGAATCGGCGCCGCGGTAACGCAGACGTGCGAGCGAGTAGCCGGCCAGGACGCTGCAGAAGAGAGAGATGAGGGTGGACACGGTCGCCACCACCGCCGTGTTGAACGCCCAGTGCGGGAAGTTCGTCTGGGTAAAGAGGTGCTTGTACCAGTCGAGGGTGGGTTCACGGACCCAGAGCGGGCTGACCGAGAAATCGAACAGCTCGGAGGCCGACTTGAACGACGTGACCGCCATCCAGTAAAACGGGAACAGCGTCACGACCAGCAAGAGCAGCAATGGAATGTAGATGCGGATCGCGCGGCCGACCCACTTGTCGCCGACAATGCGGCCGGTCCCCGGCTTGCCCATCTTGAGCCGCGCCACAGAGGCCATCTATTCGGGCCTCCGGAGCATGAAGAGGACGCCGGCGACCACGAGCGTGAGCAGCGGGAACAGCACCAGTGAGATGGCGGCACCCAGGCCGATGGCGCCCCCAGGAATGCCCCACTGGTAGGCCCAGATGGAGAGCAGCTGGGTGCTGTTGTAAGGGGCCCCGTTGGTGAGCACGAACGGCCCCTGGAAGTCCGCAAAGGTCAGGATCGTGGAGAGAAGCAGGACCACCAGCAGCACCGGCCGCAGCATCGGCAGTGTGATGTTGGTGAACTGCTGCCAGCGGGTCGCGCCGTCCACCCGCGCCGCTTCGTATAAGTCGAGCGGGATCACCTGTATGCCGGCCAGGAAGGCGATGGCATAAAAGGGCGTGCCGCGCCAGACGTTGACGATCATCAGCGCCGCCATCGCGTTCGCGGGCACTCCGAGCCAGTTGGGCCCCGGATAGGCCACCAGGTGCGTGTTCACCAAGAGCCAGTTGATGACGCTGAAGGTGGGGTCGAACATCCACCTCCAGGCTTCGTAGCTGAGCACGGTCGGGATGATGTAGGGAAGAAGCAAGGCCGCCCGCACGAAGCGCCGGAAGGGAAAAGCCTGGTTGAGCAAGAGCGCCATGACGAGCCCGAGGGCGAGCTTGAATACGGTCGTGACCCCGGTGTAGAGGAAGGTGTTGGCAACCGCTGTGTAAAACACGCCGTCGGTGTTCCGCCACTCGAAGCGGTAGTTGCCGAGGCCGATGAAGTTGCCCAAATTCCCGAGCTCGGAGTCCGTGATCGACAGCCAGATCCCGAACAAGAAGGGGTAGAGGAGAAAGATGCCCAGGATGAGGAGGGTGGGGACAAGCAGCAGGTACCCGAGCGGCGCCTCGCGGTCGTAGATCCGCACGCGCCGCCGGTGCCAGGGGGCTACCGCGTCCGCCTTGATCGCGGTCCCCACTTCCTATGCGCCCAGGCTGTCTACGGTCAGGGCCGCTCGAAGATCGCCTTCAGCGAAGTCTCGGCCGCTGCGATTGCGGCCTCCACGTCACCTGTGCCGCCGTTGGCGAGCGCCTTGGCGAACATGTCGGCCACGATGTACTGCGTCTGCGATTGGGCCGTCTTCTTGCTCGGCGATGCCGGCCAGCCTGGCCACTTGCCCGGGGCCACCACATCCTGAAATGCCTTCAGCTTGGGGTCGGCGCTGAAGACGGGGTCGTTGTGGAAGGCATCGAATGGGCCGGCGTTGTAACCGGACGCGACCGTCGTCCACTTCAGGTATTGGTCCTTGTCCATCAGGGCGAGGAGCATCGCCTTGGCAGTCTCGGCGTCCGGCGACCACTTCATCACAGCGTGGTTGAAGATCAGGTTCATCGCGAAGGTGCCCTTTGGGCCACTGGGCATGGGTGCGTTGTTGGTCACGTCCGTGTAGTGGTGAAACTCGATCTTCTCCCGGATGTAGATGCTGCCGCCGTTCAATGTCCCGCTTATGCGGTCGGCGTGGTAGGCCTGGTTGTTGTCGGGGTCCAGCCATTCCGGGTGCACCACGAACCCTGCCTTGACCGCCCCCTGCGCCCACCTGATGGCGTCCCGGGTCTCCTTGGAATTGATGGCGACCGTCTTACCGTCGGCGTTCACCTCTTTGCCTCCGAAGCCCCAGAGCACCGGGTTCCACATCGTCAGCGAGTCACCGTAGGCGTGGCCGTCGGTCTGTGAGATCGGCTTGCCAGTGCCTTTCAGCTTGGCGGCGGCGCTGGTCAGCTCGTCCCAGGTCTTGGGGAAGCTGGTCACGCCCGCCTGCTGGAAGTAGTCGGTGCGATAGGTCCAGGCGTTCGGCACGATCGTGTACGGGATCGCCCGCCAGGTCCCGTTGACCTTGCAGTAGGCCTCGTTGACGGGGTCTGGCTTGCCCAGCTTGCCGATCAGGATGTTGACCTCGTTGCTCACGTCCAGGCACGCATCGGTGTAGAGCTGCGGCCACGCGTACTGCATCTGGATGATGTCTGGACCAGAGTTGGCTTCCACTGCGGCAGCGGTCTTGGGCTGCAGCTGGTCGCCTGTCACGGTCTCGATTGCGACCGTCACACCGTTTGCGTCACCCCACTCGGCGGCCTGGCGCTTGAACTCGGCGTCGGCCGGCTTGACGAAGCTGGTCCACTGCAGCAGCCGGATGGACGCACCCTTGCGTGGCTTCGGAATGGTGGCCGTGGGGGCCCCACTAGACTGGGGACCGCACGCGATGATG
>VBHJ01000055.1 GCA_005887685.1 Chloroflexota bacterium
AGTCCAGGGCGTAGAGATGGAGCGTGCCGCTGTAGGCGGTGGAGAAGGTGAGGTGCAGGCGGACCTGGTTCGGGTCGTAGATGGTGGTGGCTCGGCGAGTCGTGGTGTCGGGACTCTCCAGTGCCTGCACAGACGTGGTCGAGCTGACCCACTGGAAGCGGGTGCCCTGGTCCACGACCAGGCTGCACTGCGCCAGCGAGACCAGGTCGCCGCCGGCGTTCCAGCCCAGCAGCGCATAGCCGTCTGCGCCGTACGTGCCGACCCAGGTGCCCTGCGGGGACTGGCTGTAGGTGAGGGCCGCCGAGGTGGTGGCGGAAGCCACGTTGGAGGGGGCGGAGTCACTCGTCCCGTTGGTGGCGAGGACTCGATAGAAGTAGGTGGTCGAGGCGCTCAGCCCGCCGTCGGTGAATCCCGTCGTGGTGCTGGTCCCGACCTGGGTCCAGCCCGTGCTGCCGTCGGCCGAGCGCTGGACCTTGTAGCTGGGGGCTCCGCCGGAGACGGTCCAGCCGAGGCTGATATCCGATGCATCGACGGGGCTGGCGACAAGCCCGGTGGGCGGCGCGGGGGCCGGTGGTCCGCCGCCCAGGAGAATGCCCGACAGGACTGCATTGAGCCCCGCCGATCGAGTCACGGTGATGGTCACCGTGCCGCCCGCGGCGACGTTGATGGGCGCGTTGAGCCAGGCGCCCTGGGAAAAGTCAGCGCTGAGGTTGGCGGTACGTGGTCCGGAGCCGTCGTTGACGGTGACGGTCTCCCGCCGGTTGGTCGTGTCCCAGTCCATCGCGTAGAGATGAAGCGAACCGCTGTAGGCGGTCGAGAAAGCCAGGTGCAGCCGAACCTGGTTGGGGTCGTAGACGCTGGTGGAGCGGCGGGCCGTGGTGTCGGGGCTCTCCAGGGCCTGGACCGCGCCGGTCGAGGTGTTCCACTGGAAGCGAGTTCCCTGGTCGATCACCAGGCTCGATTGAGGAAGCGACACCAGGTCGGTTCCGCCGTTCCATCCGAGCAGGTCATAGCCGTCCGCGCCGTACGTGCCCACCCAGCTGCCCTGCGGCGACTGGCTGTAGGCGAGGGCGCCCGGAGTCGTGGCGGAAACCACGTTGGAAGGCCCCGAGTCACCGCTTCCGTTGCTCGCGACGACCCGATAGAAGTAGGTGGTGGAGGGGGTGAGCCCAACATCGGTGAAGGTGGTGCCGGCACTGGCCCCGACCTGGGCCCAACCGGTGCTGCCGTCGGCAGAACGCTGGATCTTGTAGGTGGTGGCTCCGCTGGAACCGGTCCAGCTCAGGCCGATGTCAGTCGCATCGAGAGCGCTGGCGACAAGACCGGTTGGCGCCGCCGGTGGCGGGATCGGTGTGCCCCCGGTGGTGATCGCGAAGTTCTGCGTCTGCCACTGCGCGAAGCCGAAGATCCACGGGCCGACCAGCTGGTTGCTACCCCACACGACCCCGGGGTTGGCCGGGTCGGGCGTGGCCCCGGAGTAGTCGCCCCAGCGGCACGGGTTGACCGTGCAGTTGTCCTGGAAGGCGGTCTCCTGGTCGGCATCGCTGCTCGAGCCAAGGAGGACCTCGCCTGCATCCATCTGGCCCAGAGGGGTCGACTTGGTGCGGGTCTGCGCACCGATCACCGGCAGGAGCGAAGCGCTCCCGCGGTTGTAGGTGATCATCGCGTCGTCGCCCGCCGACGACGGCGAGATGGCGGCGTTCCAGTAGAAGTCGGTCGCGCTCGCGAGCTGGCCCTGCTGGCGAATGGTCAGTGAACCGGGCAGGAACTCGTACCACCGAACCATGGAGCGACCGGAGCCAGCCACCGTGTGCTGAGTCCACACCGCTTCCGCACCGGCACTCGAATCGAAGTGGGCGACCGCCTGCGTGAGCCGCCCGTCGAGACTGTCCACGAGGTAGGTGGTGCCTGGCTGCGGGACGTTGGGCGGAGCGCTGTAGCTGCTGCCGACCGAGACGTCGCCGTCCGCGATCAAGGTCGGGCCCGGGGTCATGTGCCACACCATCACCTTCGACTGCGCTGTGACTGAGACGTCGTGCGCGGCGACTATGTAGCCGTTCAGGGCGGCGTCGGCGGTGTTGGCCGGCACCGGGGTGAAGGCCGAGGTGCCGTCTGAGTTCTTGAGGACGTGGGCTGCGTCGCCGAAGTGAGTCGCCGCCACCGATCCGCTGCACGTGGATTGGGCGGCGGATGGTTTGGCAATGGTCCAGATGTCAGCGGTGACGAAAGGAAGCGACGCTTTGGAGCCGTCATAGACGTTGGTTCCGACCATGACGAAGTGCGCGTCGTGGCCGAGCTTCGGGTAGTCGGGGATGTTGGCCCCGACCGGAGTCGCATAACGACACCAGCCACCTGCGAGGTCACCCGGATCCGCCGTCTTCGACCATCCGAAAAGGAGGTAGTCGTTGGTCAGGGTGGAATTGAAGGCGACCGCCGCATAGAACCAGCGGTTGCCTTGCGGGTCCCACTGGATCTGGGGATCACTGGTCGCGAGGCCGGATGGCACCGCGGTGAAGGTCCCGAGGTCGGTCGAGCTCAGGAGGGCCAGGTTGCTCCGGTCGTACACCCCGACCACCTGATTCACAAACTCCAGGTACCGGGTGGGGCCGATGGCGCCCGTGGAATCGGGTGGTGTCGGCTGGTATCCCTCGTCCGCGGCGGAAAGTCCTGGACTGTTCAGCCCGTTGTAAAGCGCGGCCGCTGACGGAGTGCTTGCCGCGGGTGGGGCAACGCCAGGTCCGTTGGACTCAGCCGCCTCCAGCTTCGCTTTCCGTAAGGCGGCGGGGTTCAGGGTGCGAAATGGCCGCGGCTGAGCCTTCGCGGATTGATGTGACTTGCCGACAGTGAGCAGCCGGGCCTCGACCTTGCCGACGGGCGCCACTGTGCTGCCGGCGTGTGGGTTGGCGGCGGCGGGAGCGCCGGCCGCCGCGGCGGGGAGTGGGGCGAAAAGTGTCACGCCGAAAGCAATGGCAAAGGCTGCCATCCGACGTGCGCCTAGGGTTCGGCCCACGAAACCCTCCCGGCCAGATGACCGCGGACGGAAGCCCGATGTAGAGCCCAGATTATGGGCCTCGGTTGCTGCCTGTGCTCAAGATGCACGGCGACCATCTCGAGGACGGATCGACCCCTTGACGTTGCGTTAGCAGAACGGCCCGGCCGCCGCGAACTTGCGACCGGAACAAAGGCATCCTCTCCGGACCCTCTCCCCTCTCGGGAGAGGGGGATCAGGCTTTCAGTGCTCCTTTCAGCAGGGTCCGCAGGCCGGCGAGATCGCGACGGCCCAGCCGGCCCAAAGGACCTGAGCGTCCGGTCAGCCCGGTTACCGTAATGGTCAAGGACCGGCTATCACCCAGGGAGGGGCCGTTGATGAAGGGCAAGGTCGTGATGGTCACGGGAGCCAGCGCTGGAATGGGCCGCGAGGTGTCGCTCCAGCTGGCACGGTCGGGAGCCACCGTCGTTATGGTGTGCCGCGATGCGAGTCGCGGCGGAGCGGCTCTCAGCCAGGTGAGGTCGGGCGGCGGAAGCGACGCGGTCGAGCTGCTGCTTGCCGACCTTTCGTCGCAGCAATCCATTCGCGCGCTGGCGCGGGACTTTGCCGGCAAGCACGATCGGTTGGACGTTCTCGTGAACAACGTCGGCGTAACCCTTCCGAGGCGGACGGAAACGGTGGACGGAATCGAGACCGTCTTCGCCACCAACCATCTGGCGCCGTTCCTGCTCACGAACCTTATGCTCCCCGTGCTCAAGGCGAGCGCGCCGTCTCGAATCGTGACGGTCTCTTCGGGCGTCCAGGCGATGGCGCGGCTGAACCTCGACGACCTGCAGAGCAAGAATGGCTACGACGGAATTCGTGTGTACAACCAGACCAAGCTGCTGAATCTGCTGTTCACGTACGAGCTGGCTCGCCGGCTCAAAGGCACCGGCGTCACATCCAATGCGGTCGAACCCGGTTTCGTCAAGACCAACATGAAGGTGCCATTTCCTTTCAGCCTGTTCTCGTTCATGCGTAGGCCGGTGGACAAGGGCGCATGGATCTCAGTCCATGCCGCGACATCGCCGGCGCTCGAGGGCGTGAGCGGGGTCTTTCTCAACAATCGCGGCGTGGAGATTCGATCGTCGAAGGCCTCATACGATGAAGAGGCGGCACGCCGTTTGTGGCAGGTCAGCGCTGAGCTGACCCACGTGCCGGCGGACATCCCGGCTTAGGTCAGGCGTCGCCCCCATCTGGCCTTGGCTCGGGCGGCTCCAGCGCGCTCAGCAGCTTTCGCAGCAACGAGACGAGCGATCGCTGCTCCGCCTTCGTGAGCGGCGCCATCAAATCCTTCTCGCCTTTCAGGTCCGCCGCGAAAGCCTGCTCGAAGACCTTCCGTCCCGCGGGGGTCAGGCTCACCAGCACACCGCGGCGGTCCTGCGGGTGCCGGGTGCGTTTGACGTAGCCCGCACGCTCGAGGCGATCGAGCCGGCTCGTGATTCCCGCGGAGGAAAGCATCAGCCCTTTGAACAGCTGCGTCGGCGATAGCTGAGCCGAGCCCGCGAGCAGCAGCGCACCGAGGACCCCGACCTCGCCCCGATTGAGGCGGAACCGGCCGAAAGCGTCATCTTGGCGGCGACCGATGTGGAGGCCTACTCGTGCCAGGCGGGCTGTGACCTGGTAGGGCTCAACGTCCTCGCGCGAGTGATTCACGGCCAGCCGGTCGAGCAACGTATCCGTCCAATCTTTCTGTGCCACTTTTGCGGCAGTATACGGAATAGCTCTCTCGCGAGCGAGATTCTTTGTATCAGGTATCTCGTCAGCCAGCGATCTCAAAAGGGAGCGACCAGCGATGCATTCGAAACTCGTACTCATGGGCGGCTTCGCGGCCGCCGTCTTCCTCACCGCGGCTTGTGGCTCAGGCGCTGGTTCATACGGCGCGGCCACCAGCGCGACGCCGACCGGCCAGGCGTCGAGCACCCCGGTCGCCGTGTCGCCCAGCGCGGCGGTCAGTCCACAGAGCACGGGTACCGCCATTGCGGTCGGCAGCAGCCGGCTGGGCTCGATCCTCGTCGACTCGAGCGGTAGGACGCTCTACCTGTTCGTCGCCGATTCCGGCACCAGCTCGACCTGCAACAGCGCGAGCTGCGTGCAGAACTGGCCGCCCCTCCTCACCACCGGAACGCCACAGGCACTGAGCGGCGTGAACGCTTCGCTGCTTGGGACCACTGCACGGCGTGACGGCACGACCGAGGTCACGTACGCGGGGCACCCTCTGTACTACTTCATCGCGGACAAGAAGCCTGGCGACGTCACGGGCCAGGACATCAACGCCTTCGGCGGACCCTGGTACGTGGTCTCACCCTCGGGGATGCAGATCGCCTAGAGCACCCCTCCTTTCAGTCACCGCGCGGAAGCACCCCCTCTTCCGCCGGTGACGCCCCCCTTCTCACCGAGCTGGATCGTGGTGCTCCACCTCGATGGTCAAGTGTGGTTTGACCCCGGCGAGCGCCGGCAGCACGTGGTTGAGCACCTGCTCGGCGGTGGCTCGGAACGTTCTCCCTCGCGCCGAAACCTTGACCCAGCCGTCCTCGTCGCGGTAGTAGCGCTCGGTGGAGCTCTTCGTCTTGATGAAGATCACGTAACTCCGATTCGTGAGGTCCAACCAATCCAGTATGTAACCCCGCGGCCGGGGTTTCCCGTCGGAAACCTGCTTCGCCGCAGCTACGCGCAGGCTGTCAGCCGGCCACCCTCGTTGCGATGGGTTTCGACCTGGCTCGCGGCAGATCGAGGGCGAAGCAGCTTCCCACCCCGGGCTCGGTTCGTTCGAGGACGAGCCTGCCGTGATTGACTTCGGCAAACTTCCGGCTGGTGTAGAGACCGAGACCGGCACCAGGCACGCTGCTGAATGCCGGGTCTTTCGTGCGATGAAAGGGTTGGAAGACTCGGTCGCGGTCCGCTTGGGACATCCCGACGCCGTTGTCGGTGACGTGGACCACGGCTCGATTGCCTGCCATGACCGCATCCAGCTTGAGGCGCGGAGGACGGGCG
>VBHJ01000145.1 GCA_005887685.1 Chloroflexota bacterium
AGGACAACCCGCTCTGCGGCGACGTGGTCGGTATGGATTTTCGGGTCCAGGACGGGGTGATCAGCGACATCCGGTTCCACGGGCGCGGCTGCGCCATCTCGCAGGCTTCCGCGTCGCTGCTGACCGAGCGCCTGAAGGGCATGTCGCTCGAAGAGGCGAAGAAAGTCAGCAAAGACGATGTCCTCGGCGAGCTTGGGATCGACATCTCGCCGGCGCGCATCAAGTGCGCGCTGCTGTCATTGAAGGTGTTGAAGGTCGGCGCGTATGGATTGGCCGGGGACGACGAGGAGTAATAGATAGGTATGACCGAGCAAACGGCACCGTTCCGCGACCTCAAGGTCGACGACATCAAGAAGTTGATCGGCGAGGGCTACAGCGTGGTCGACGTGCGCGAGGACTGGGAGTGGAACAAGGGCCACCTCCCGGGCGCGCGACACGTCGTGCTGAGCTCGATCCTGGCCAACCCGGTGGCACAGAAGTTCGAGGACAAGACGATCTTCGTGTGCGGGGTGGGCGAGCGTTCCGCGGTCGCCTCCGAGATGGCCGTAGCCCTGGGCGTGAAGGACGTCGTCAACTTCCGCGGCGGCACCAAGGCCTGGAAGGATGCCGGCCTCCCGCTGGAGACGCCTTGAGCGCACAGCCCGCCGTCACGACCGATGTCGCGCCGGACGCGACCGTGAAGCCCGAGGACGTGATCGAGGTGCTGCGGCAGTGCTTCGACCCGGAGATCCCGGTCAACATCATCGACCTCGGCCTGGTCTACGACATCGCGATCAAGCCGGAGCGGGTCGACGTGAAGATGACCCTGACCGCGCTCGGCTGCCCGATGGCCGCCGACGTGATGGCCGACGTCCGCGACCACCTGCTCACGCTTCCCGGCATCGCCGACGCGGGCGTCGACATCGTCTACGAGCCGGTCTGGACCCCAGAGCGCATGTCCGAAGAAGCGCGCTGGGAGCTGGGGATGGTCTAGGCCCAGAACCGCCGGAACGCAGCCGGATCAGGCCGCGCCCGGAAAGACGTCGATTACGCTCGTGATCACCGATTCCGTCTCGGTGCCTTCTTGCAGGTCGTAGACATAGGTCTTACCGCTGGACGGGTGGAATGGCGGCTGGGGGCCGCAAAAGTCCGCTTCGGTGCAAGCACTCTCACCCCGGTACCAGATATATCGCGATGTCAGGAAGATTGGTTCAGCACGGGTCGCCTTGATCTCGCGAACGGTTCTCGTGGTGGTGTCCACGACGTACGTGTGGGCCCAGCCGCTGCTGTCGCGGACTGCATAGACGATCTGTCCGCCGCCCGGCGATGCGTGCGGCCGAATCCACGCCACGCCGGGAAGAAACGTCGAAACGACGCCGTCGCGCCAGACCTCCACGCCCCCGGAATCCCGAAAGTAGAGGCTGCCGTTTGACCAGACCGACATCGTCGTGCCCTGCGAGTCGTTGCTCCGGAGCAGCTTTCCATCTGATGACCAGAGACGGAACGAACTTGGACCAAAACCGCTGACGACCAGAGAGACGTAAGTCCCACCCTGCGAGTAAGCCAGCCGAAAGTCGAGTGAGTTTGCGATCGCGCAGCCGGCGATGGTTTCGCACCCGCCGGCGCCTCCACCCGGAGCAGAGCCCAGCACATGATCGACGCCGGCGGTGAGTTGGTGCACATCCATTCCAGCGGCGGTCTCGGTCGTGTACACGACTGACCTTCCATCAGGGCTCCAGGCGAAGAGGCCCACGAGCTGACCGGACACAACAGTCTTTGGGGATCCAGAAAGAGGGGCGCGGACAAGACCGCCGTCATCGGCGTAGGAGAATTCCGTCGCGCTCACGAACACGGGCCTGGGGGTCGTCCCCAGGTTGGCGACAGTCTTGGCCTGACTGACATCGCTGAAGTCCCGGACAACAATGTCGGTGCTGCCTTGAAGCGTGACCAGGGCGAGGCACGGATTGATAGGCGCACACGCACCCGGAGCGCTAGACGTCACCGTCTGCGTCGTGCGGGGCGATGATGTGGCGTTCCCCGTCGATGAACCGGCGCCTGGGCCGCACCCGGCCGCGAGCATCGCTGCCACGGCAAGGGGTCCGGTCCACCTCGCGGCTCTGGTCGCCATACATCGCCAACGCCCCGTCGGGTGATTGGTTATGGCGGGCGTAGCACGATCGTCGGAAAACCGGCTCCACCTACACTTAATCTCGAAGTGGCGGAGTTCAGCCCCGGGCTGGAAGGTGTGGTTGCCGCTGAGACCGCCGTCAGCGAAGTGGACGGCGCGAACGGCCGTCTCATCTATCGCGGCGGATACCTGATCGAAGACCTCGTTCCGGTCGTGAGCTTCGAAGAGGCCGCCTACCTGCTCTGGCACGGCGACCTTCCCAACGAGAGCCAGCTCGACTCCCTCCGTGAACAGATGGCGACGGCGCGCACCCTCAACAAATCCGCGCGGGGGACCTTGACGGCGATGGACGCGGCAACCGAGCCGATGGACGTCCTGCGCACGGTGGTCTCGGCGCAGGGCGCCGCAAAGACGCTGACCAAGCCGACGCTGGAGGAAGCCGTCGCGCTGACAGCGATCTTCCCAACGATCGTCGGCGCAACGAATCGACGGCGGCAGGGCAGGGACATCGTCGAACCGCGCGCCGATCTCGGGCACGCGGCGAACCTGCTCTGGATGATGAGTGGCGAGGAGCCGGCGGCCGAGAAGGTGCACCTGGTGGACACCTACCTCGTCCTTCTCGCGGACCACGGGCTCAACGCGTCGACGTTCGCCGCCCGAGTGGTGGCGTCGACCGGCAGCGATCTGACTTCGTGTGTCGTCGGAGCGATCGCGGCCCTCAAGGGGCCGGCCCATGGAGGCGCCACTCTCGCCGCGAGGAACATGCTCGACAAGATCGGCTCCGCAGAAAATGCGGAGAAGTGGCTGCGCGAAGCGCACGCGCGGCATGAACGATTCGCCGGCTTTGGGCATCGCGTCTACCGCACGTATGACCCCAGGGCCAAGATCCTGCGCGAGATGGCGAAGAACGCCGCGCCGGACCTCCACCGAACCGCTGCTCGGACCGAAGAGCTGGCGCTGGCGATCCTGCACGAGGCGCATCCGGAGCGGCCCAACGCGACCAACGTTGACTTCTGGGCGTCCGTCGTGCTGACGGGCGCGGGGATTCCAAAAGAGCTCTTCACCACCGTCTTCGCCACGTCGCGCGTGTCCGGATGGACGGCGCACGTGCTGGAGTCGCTGTCCGACCTTCGCATCATCCGTCCGGCCTCGCGCTGGATCGGCCCCGAGCCGGGCAAGAAACCTCTCCAGCTCGCCAAGCGTTGAGCGGTAGCGGCAGCTACGTCCCGGGCCTCGAGGGCGTGGTCGCGTCCCAGACCGCGATCTCGATGGTCGACGGCGAGAACGGGCGCCTCGTCTACGAGGGCTACGTCATCGCAGACCTCGCCGAGGAGATGTCCTTCGAGGAGGTCGCGTTCCTGCTGTGGGAAGGACGCCTGCCCAACGGTTCCGAGCTGGACGCGCTCTCCCTCGAACTCGCCGGTCACCGCACGCTGACCCAGGCCGCAAACATCGCGCTCGACGCCCTGCCCAAGGACACCGACCCGATGGACGTCCTCCGCAGCGTGGTCTCAGTCCAGGGAGTCGAGCACCGGCTCAGCAAGCCGAGCGTGCCCCTTGCCATCCACGCCACGGCGTCGATCCCGACGATCCTGGCGATGTTCCATCGACGGCAGCTGGGGCTCGAACCCATCCAACCGCGGGCGGATCTCGGCCACGCCGCCAACTACCTCCACATGATGAACGGCAAGGAATCGAGCCCCGAGATCGTGCGGGCGCTGAACACCTACATGGTCCTTTTGGCGGACCACGGCATGAACGCTTCCACCTTCACCGCGCGCGTGATCGCGTCCACCGAATCGGACCTCACCTCAGCCCTGGTGGGGGCAATCGGTGCGCTGAAGGGCCCCGCTCACGGTGGCGCTCCGGCGGCGGTGATCGAGCAGCTCGAGCTGATCGGCACGGCGGACAACGCCGAGCGCTGGATGCGCGACGCGCGGCGGCGCAAGGTGAAGTTCATGGGCTTCGGCCACCGCGTCTATCGCGTCTACGACCCGCGGGCGAAGATCCTCAAAGAGATGTGCCGCCGGATGAACCCCAAGTTCTATGAGCTGGCGACCAGGGTCGAAGAGGTGGCGCTCCAGATCCTGCACGAGGAGCATCCGGAGCGACCCCAGTCGACCAACGTCGAGTTCTACTCGGCGGGCGTTCTCCAGGCGATCGGCCTGCCCAAGGAGTACTTCACGCCCACCTTTGCCGCCGCCCGGGTCACCGGATGGAGCGCTCATGTGCTCGAGCAGGCGGCCCACAACCGCATAATCCGGCCGCAATCGGAATACATCGGACCGGAACCTCGGAAACCAGTGCCACTCGCCGAGCGGGGTTAGGCCTAGCCAGGCTCGACGCCCGCGCGTGGCGCAACCTCGGCGCCGCCGGCGTTGCGTGGTTCCTGTTCATCGCGCTGGTCCTGACGGGTTGGTTTGTGGTCGTCGTTCCGCTTCGCGCCGACATCCTGGACAACGACCTGACCTTCGTCTACATCGGCCTCCGCATCGGGCTCGAGCACGGCTGGAGCCACATCTATTCGCTCTCTCTGCAGCATCAGCTTTTCGCGGAGCTCCGGCCGCACGCCGTATTCAACGACGACGAGTGGTTTGTGTCGCCGCCGCCGTTCGCCTGGCTGGTCCTGCCTTTGAGCGTGTTCGGCGCGGCAGGCGCGGTTTACGCCTGGCTCATGATCTCGGTTCTTGCCCTGGGCGCGGGCTGGTGGCTCGCTGCCCCGGGCGAGTGGCCGCGGCGCGGTTTGTGGCTGCTGGGTGCGCTGGCCTGGTATCCGCTCCTCTACGGGCTGCGCCTTGCCCAGCCAGACCTTCTGATCCTCCTTTTTGTCGCGGCGGCCTGGAGATTGGCCGAAGACGAAAAGCCATACCTCGCCGGGGCGCTTCTCGGCCTGACGGTCATCAAGCCTCAGCTAACCCTCCTGCTCCCGCTCGTGTTGCTGGCTGCCGGCCGCTGGAAGATCGTGGTGGGTTGGGCGGTGATCGCCGGGTTGCTGGCGGCCGCGTCGCTTGCAGTCATCGGCGGCCAGGGCTTGAGTGACTACCTGAGCCTGCTGGAGCAGTCCCGCCACGTCGCCAACAACCGCTACTTCACCCTTGCCTTCGTGCTCGGCCCAGATGCGCTCGCCTATCTGGGGCAAGCGGTCGTCGCCGTCGCAGCGTTGGTGGGCGCCTACCTGAACCGGTACTCGAGCCACGCCAGGGTCTTTGCGCTCGGCATCGTGGCCACCTCGGTCGGGGCCGCCTACTGGCACCTCCAGGACTTCACGATCCTGGCCCTCGCGGCCTGGCTCTTCTGGCGTGAGCAGCTTCCGGCCTGGCAGCGCGGGTGGCTGCTCGTGGTCGCGCTCACGGCCGAGTTCGCATGGCCGCTGTCGCCGCTGCCCTTGCTGATTGCCGTCGGCGTGTGGTTCGTCTGTCTGATCGCGCGGCGGAACGTTTCGGCGGTCGCCGCCTGAGCCGCATGACAGCCGCTGACGTCCGCGTTCCGCACGCACGACTCATCGTCGTGCTCGCGGGGCTCGTTGCCTGCGGCGCGATCCTTTGGCTGAGCCGCACCTACACCTTCTATTTCGACGAGTGGACGTTCATCTCCACCGCTCCGAACTGGACGTTCACGACTTTCTTCGAACCTCACAACGAGCACCCGTCGATGCTCTTTCGGCTCGTTTACTGGGCGCTCCTCAACACGGTCGGCCTGCGCTCGTACCTGCCCTACATGACCCTCCTGATGCTCGCCCACCTCGCCAACGTCGTGCTGCTGTTCGAGCTTCTCAGGAGAAGGTCGGGCGACGCGGTCGCCCTGGGCGCCGCGCTTCTGCTGCTTGTGCTCGGCGCGGGTTGGGAGGACCTGCTGTGGGCCTTCCAGATGGCGTGGCTGGCCTCGGTCGCGTGCGGCCTGGGCGCTCTGCTCGTGATGCAGACACCGCGGAGGATGGCCCCCGCAACAGTCCTGCTGGCCGCCTCGCTGAGCTTCTCGGCGATCGGAATGGTGTTCGCCACAGCGGCGGCAGTACAGCTCCTGCTCACGCCGGCTCGGCGCCGCCAGCTGCTGTGGTTGGCTCCAATCGGCGCGGCGCTGCTTGCCTGGTACGTCGTGTTCGGACGGTTTGGCAGCCATCCGACACCCCAACCCACCCCGGGCAACCTCCTCGTCGATCCGCTTTACGCGGTGTGGGGGCTGGGCCAGAGCCTGGCGGGCCTCGTGGGAGAAGGCGGATGGGTCGGCGTGCCGCTTCTCGGCGCCGGGATCGTCGCCCTGGCGTGGTACTGGAGGCGCCACGGCGCGGATCCTCTCCTGGTCGGCGTCGCCGCCGGCTTAGTCGTCTTCTACCTCGTCACTGGCCTGGCCCGGGCGCAGCTGGGCTACGAGCAGTCCGGCGCCTCCAGATACGTCTACGTCGGCGCTGTCGCCTGGCTGATCCTCCTCGCGGAACCCGCGTCCCGCCTGCCCTGGCGCGGCACGTGGCGCCCGGCCCTGGCCGCCGTGCTCTTCCTCGCCTGCTTCAACAGCGGCATCCTCCTGTTCGAGTTCACGGCGGCGAAGACGGTCCAGATGCAGCGCCAGGTGGCGGACCTCCAGGCGATGGCGGCCGAACGAAGCGATCCGTGCCTCGACCCGAGCGCCCACGCCGATCCGCTGGTGATGCCGCAGCTGACCCCGCCCGCCTACTACCGAGCGGTGGACCGCTACGGGGACCCGGTGGCCGGGCTCCCGGTGCGCGACAAAGGCGATTTCGAGGCCGCGCGTGCACATCTTCGCAAGGCCGGCTGTTAAAGGTTCCTAAGATTGAGCACAGTGCCCAACTTCGACTTCGACGTCGCCATCCTGGGCGGGGGGATGGGCGGTTATCCCGCCGCCATCCGGGCCTCGCAGCTGGGGCTCAAAGTCGCGCTGGTCGAGGCGGACAAGCTCGGGGGGACCTGCCTCCACATCGGCTGCATCCCGACCAAGGCGCTGCTCGAGTCGTCTGAGCTCTACCACCGCGTCGCCACCCGGGGCGTCGAGTTCGGCCTGAAGGCGGAGGTCGTCGGCTACGACTACTCAAAGATCGCGCAGCGCCGCGACGCCGTGGTGGGCCAGCTCTACAAGGGCGTCCAGTACCTGATGAAGAAGAACAAGATCGAGGTCGTCCAGGGCCGTGGCCGGCTGCGCGACCGCAACTCGATCGACGTCAACGGCAGGCAGGTCAACGCCCAGAACCTCATCATCGCGACCGGCTCCAGCGTGAAGACCTTGCCCGGTCTCGAGCTCGATGGCCAGTACATCGTCTCGTCGGACAACGCGGTCCTGGCCAAGGACGTTCCCGAGTCGATCTGCATCATCGGCGCCGGCGCCGTGGGGGTCGAGTTCGCGACCTTCTACAGCGAGCTCGGCGTGAAGGTCACCTTGCTCGAGGCGCTCGACCGGCTCGTCCCGCTTGAGGATGAGGACGTGTCGAAGGAGCTGCTGTCCTCGTTCAAGAAGGCCGGCATCGACGTGCGCGTCGGGGTGAAGGTCAAGGGCGCGAAGAAGGCCCGCGACGGCGTGAGTGTCGACACCGACCAGGGCGAGGTCTGGGCGAAGCAGCTTTTGGTCGCGGTCGGCCGGGCCGCCGTCTCGAAGGAGCTGGGCCTCGAGCAGGTCGGCGTCGAGACGCACCCGAACGGCTTCATCAAGGTCGACGAATGGATGCGGACGTCGGTCGACTCGATCCACGCCATCGGTGACGTGGTCGGCGGCTACCTTCTCGCGCACGCCGCCTCGCACGAGGGAATCGTTGCTGCGGAGGACATCGCCGGGCAGCGCACGGCGCCGATGGAGCAGGAGCTGGTCACTCGATGCACCTACTCCCACCCCCAGATCGCGTCCGTGGGTTTGACCGAAAAGCAGGCGCGGGACAAAGGACACGAAGTGAAAGTCGGGCGCTTTCCGTTCTCGGCCATCGGCCGGGCCCAGATCCACGGCGACACGGCAGGTTTTGTGAAGATCGTCTCCGACGCCAAGACCGGCCAGATGCTCGGCACCCACATCATCGGGGCCGAGGCCACGGAGCTGATCGCCGAGCCGGCGCTCACGCAGCTCTTCCAGGGCGACGCGTGGGAGCTGGGCCGCAACATCCACCCTCATCCGACGCTGAGCGAGGCGGTGATGGAGGCGGCGATGGCCGTGGACGGCCACGCCATCCACCTCTAGAACCGCCATGGCGCAAAAGACCCAGACCAAGGGTCCTTCTTTCAGCCCCGACTGGCGCTTCCAGGAGCCAGTCCCGTGGCGTGACACCGACCTCGACGAGAACATCCTCACCGAGTGGTTCCACTACATGCTCCTGGGCCGGCAGGTCGACTACCGCTTCCAGGTCCTCAACCGTCAGGGCAGGGCGCCTTTCATCATCTCGTGCGCCGGCCACGAGGCCGCGCAGATCGGCGTCGGCTGGCCACTCAAGCCCAAGTACGACTGGCTTGCTCCCTACTACCGCGACGTCGTCCTTTGCATGCGCATGGGGGTGACGCCTCTCGACCTGATGCTCTCAGTGCTGGCCAAGGCCGGGGACCCGGCGTCAGGCGGCAAGCAGACCCCCGGCCACTTCTCCGACTCGCGGCTGAACATCACGTCGGGCGGATCGCCTGTCGCCACCCAGATGGTTCGCGGCGCCGGCGTGGCCTACGCGCTGAAGATGGATGGCACCGACAAGGTCTTGCTCACCTGCTACGGCGAGGGGGCGGGGGCCGAGGGCGACGCCCACGAGGCGTTCAACTTCGCCGCCATCTACAAGCTGCCCGAGGTTTTCGTCTGCGAGAACAACGGCTTTGCGATCTCGACGCCGTTCCGGAAGGAGTACGCGATCGACTACGTCGCGCAGCGCGCGGCGGGGTACGGATTCCCCGGCGTCACCGTCGACGGCCGCGACCCGGTGACCTGCTACGTGGTCTCGAAAGAGGCCGTCGCGCGTGCGCGCGCCGGTGACGGACCGACCCTCATCGAGTGCCTGGTCGACCGGCTCGGTGCGCATTCGTCGGAGGACGATCAGCGCCGCTACCGCTCCCAGGAAGAGATCGACTTGCTCGCGCAGAGCGACTGTCTCGAGCGATTCAAGAAGCAGCTCATCGACGAGGGCGTGCTCAAGGCGAAGCAGGTCACCGAGTACGAAGAGCAGGTCAAAGCAGAAGTCGCTGCCGCCACCACACAGGGCATGCAGGCTGACGACCCGCGCCCGGAGGATGCGCTCACCAACGTTTACGCGATCGAAGCGCCCAAGGCGATCGACCCCGCCGCGGGTGCCGAGACCGAGGAGATGAACATGGTCGCCGCGCTCCGCTCGGCGCTGGCCGAGGAGATGGAGCGCGACGAGCGCGTGATGGTGATGGGCGAGGACGTCGGCAAGAAGGGCGGCGTTTTCCTCGTCACCGACGGGCTGCGCAACCGCTTCGGGGAGGCCCGCGTGATCGACACGCCGCTCGCCGAATCGTCGATCGCCGGCGTCGCGTTGGGTCTCGCCATCGCCGGCAAGCGCCCTGTGGCCGAGATGCAGTTCACAGACTTCGCCCACATGGCGTTCAACTCCATCACCAACGAGATCGCGAAGTATCGCTATCGCAGCGACGGCGACTGGACCGTGCCCCTGGTGGTGCGAGCGCCCATGGGCGGGCACGCCCATGGTGCTCTCTACCACTCGCAGTCGATCGAGGCGCGCTTTGCCACTCCAGGCTTGAAGATCGTCATCCCGTCAAGCCCCTACGAGGCGAAAGGCCTCCTGCTGGCCGCGATCCGCGACCCGGACCCTGTCCTGTTTTTCGAGCACAAGCGTCTCTACCGGATGTTCAAGGAAGCGGTGCCCAAGGGCGAGTACCTCATCCCGCTGCAGAAGGCGCGCACCTTCCGTGAGGGGAAGGACATCTCCGTTTTCTGCTACGGGCTGATGGTCCACTACGCCGCCGAGGCGGCCAGGAACCTCGAGGCTGAGGGCGTTAGCGTGGAGATCATCGACCTGCGCACCGTCTACCCGCTGGACAGGGAGGCGATCGTCGCCTCCGCGCGCAAGACGGGCAAGTGCCTGGTGCTCTACGAGGACAACTTCAGCGTCTCGGTCGGGTCGGAGGTCGCGGCGCTGATCGCCGACGAGGCATGGCGCTGGCTCGACGCGCCGGTCAAGCGTTTCGGCGGGCTTGACGTACCGTCGATGCCGTATGCGGTCCCGATGGAAGAGTTCTTCATGCCCACGCCGGACAAGATCACGCGAGCGCTGAAGGAGCTCGCGGCTTACTGAGATGGCAGGCAAAACCACGCGGGTCGTGATGCCACAGCTCGGTGAATCGGTGCACGAGGGCACCATCTCGAAGTGGCTGGTCAAGCCCGGTGACAAGGTGGTGGAGTTCGAGCCGATGCTCGAGGTCGACACCGACAAGGTCAACGCCGAAGTACCCGCGCCGGTCTCCGGAATCCTGCGCGAGATCCTGGCCCAAGAAGGCGAGACGGTGCAGGCGGGAGCCGAGATAGCAGTAGTCGAAACCGGGGACGGCGCCGCGGTAAGTCCGAAAGTTGAATCGCAGGCACCCTCTCCCCCCAGGGGAGAGGGCCGGGGAGAGGGGGGAGCGCAGAAGACTGAAACGCAACCAGCCCCGCCGGCTCCTTCGGAGCCACCTCCCCGTGAACGGGGAGGAGATGAGCCGCATCGGTTCTCGCCCGGCGTGCAGATGGCCGCCTCCGACCTCAAAGTCGATCTGTCCAAGGTGACCGGCACCGGCCTTGGCGGCCGCGTGACCAAAAAGGACGTGGAGGAATACGCGGCGAAGGCCACGGCCGCGCCGAGCGCACCGCCGCCGCCCGCTCCGGTTCAGCCGGGCGAGGGCGACCAGGTCGTCCAGCTCACGCGCGTGCGTCGCCTCATCGCCGAGAACATGACCCGCTCCAAGCAGACGATCCCCCATGCCTGGCAGACGCAGGAGGCGGACATGTCGGGCGTGGTCGCCAACCGCAACGCCAACAAGGCCGCCTTCCAGAAGCAGGAGGGTTTCTCGCTGACCTACCTGCCGTACGTGATGGCAGCGACGATCTCGGCCCTGCGCGAGCACCCGGAGGTCAACTCGACATTCAACGAGACCGAGCTTCTCGTCCACCGCAACGTCAACCTCGGCATCTCGGTCGGGCTACAAGACACCCTCCTCGTGCCGGTGGTGCGCAACGCCGACAGCCTTTCCATCGCCGGCCTTGCACGCGCGGTCAACGACCTGGCCACCCGTGCTCGCAACAAGCAGCTCAAGGCCGACGAGCTCACGGGTGGCACGTTCACGGTGAACAACTCGGGCACCTTCGGCACCCTGTTCAGCTATTCGGTGATCAACCCAGGCCAGGCGGGGATCCTGACCATGGAGGCGATCGTGGAGCGGCCGATGGCGATCCAGGGAATGATCGGCATCAAGCCGATGATGTATCTCTGCTTCTCATTCGATCATCGAGTGCTGGACGGCCTGCAGGCTGCGCGCTTTTTGACGTCGTGCCGGAAGTGGCTGGAAGCTGTGACGATGGAGAGTCCGGTTTACTGACCGGACCCGCGGTGAGGATCACGAGCCACACGACGTCCCAAAGAAGCTGGGGGATCGGCTGACCGAGAGTTACAAGCTGCATCGTCAGGACTCCGCTCAACAGCCAGGCCCGATGCCACACCGGCGGCGACGTGCGCAGCACCAGCCATGCCGCCAGCACCAGCAGGGTGTAGTCGGGCTGATGGAGATGGAACGCCGACGCCACTGAGCCGATCAAGCCGGCGGCAAAAACGACGTCGACATCCTTTCGCCGCCGATACGCGATGAAGAGAGCAAGCGCCGCAAGCAGCGCCTCCACGCCGTACGTCACCGGCCCTCGCCCGAACAGCCGCGCCATCGTGAAGAAGGAATGTCCCGCGTCTGACTGCACGTACTGGATCGCGCTCCACCAGGAAGCGATGCCTGACTGACCAAGGACCGCGAGCTCGGCCACCGCAACCACCGCGGACGCGATCGCAAACGTGGCAAAGACGCGGAAACGCCCGCTGACCAACAGCGCGAGCGGTACGAGGACGATGATGTTCGGCTTGATCGCGACGGCCACAGCCAGCGCAACGCCGGACGCAAATGGGCGACCACGCTGCGTGAAAAACCAGGAGACGGCGACGAGGGCCAGGATCTCCAGCGACGGCTGGCCCCAGTAGAACGACTCCATCACCGGCCAGACGGTGAGCGCAAGCAGCAGCAGCGAGACCTTGGCCAGGCCTCGATACGGCGCGACGAGGTGCCACGCCAGGACCAGCGCGCCAAGCGAGACGAGCGTCCACACGAGGTAGGCGACGGGCAGCGGCAGCGCGGTCAGAGGCGCGACGATCCACGCAAATGCGGGCGGATTGATGAAGGCCGATCGCGAGTCGACGAACCTTTCATCGGGTGGGAACCCGACCGAAAGGGCGCGCAGCACGCCGACGTCGTAGATGCTCGACCAGCCCTGTTGCAGGCCGGCCTGGGCCGCGACATAGAAGATCCGGAAATCGAGATGGACCGGGTTGAGCGCGAACAGAACGGCCCACCGGCCGAGGTCGTACACCGCGCCCCAGAAGGCGGCCATCGCCAGCGCCGCGAGCCACAGCGGCGGCCGCCGAGACTCAGCGCTGGACGAGGAGCTGGTAGTCACCGTAAGTGCCGCCGTCGGCAAAGTTCTGCTCAATAAAGTCGACGACCGGCTGACGCGGCACGGGCCGGCCTTGCGCCCAGAAGTCGATGATGGACTGGTTCTTCACGACGCACAGCCGAGAGCGGACGCTGAGCTGGCTCACAGTCGCCTGCTGATCGGTGGCATCCGGTGTCAGCCACCACACGCCATAACGCAGGTCGGTCGGCGGAGTCTGCCCGGTCCAGACGTAAAAGCTGTTCATCCCCGGAAACGTGATGAAGCTCGAGCATTCCTGGTCGATCGCGACGACCAGCTGACGGAGCTGGGCCGCCTGTGGAGCCGGCATGCGAACCGCTTCGGCCCCTGGCAGACCGGATGGCGTTCCGGCCGCGAACTGCGACGCGGCGAGGAAACCCTGCAGCGCCAGGGCGACTGTGGCTAAGAGAAGTGCAGCGGGCGCGAACCGAGCCGCGCTCGCGGTTCGCAGACCGGAGATTCCGTCGTGGAGGACGATTGCGCCGACAGGGATCATCAGGAGCGCTGCCACCGAAAGCTGCGTTCCCGCCACCGGGTAGGCCTGGAGGCTCTCCATCACAGCCAGGGCCGGCAGCAGCACTCGGTGGTACGAAGCGGGCCGGCCGCGCGGGCCGAGGGTCGCGATCCACGCCAGGGGCAGGCCGAGCAGGAACAGCGAGCTCGGCAGCAGCAGAACCGAAAGCAGGATGAACAGGCCGGCCGCGACGCGTGCCATGTCGGAGATCGGACGCGGGGCCCGGGCGCGGAGGAATACGGCACCCGCAATGATCGACAGCACGGCCCAAACGTCCGCGAGAGGGTTGATGTTCACCGGCCAGGTGAACAGCTGCGGGAATCGGAAGGCGCTCACCACAAGCCCGTTCCAGATGTCCGCCGGATGCGTACCCCCGGCCAGCGCCACCGCCAGCGACGCCGTGATCGTGGCCCCGCCCCCGACGATCAACCAGCGAGCCTGCGGAGATTGCCTGAGGCGCGCGGTGGCCATGCCCGCAAGGCCGACTGCAGCGGCCGAGAGGCCCGTCAGCAAAGCGAGGTCGAGCACCCATCCGCGGTCCAGCAGGTCGCGCATGAGCTCGAACGGCGCCAGCGTGATGACCCCGGCCATGGCCGGCGCGGCAAAGCGCCGCCATGGAGGTGCGAGCCCACAGGTCCACGCGAAAACGACGGCCAGCACGGCGAACGCGCCGACGTTGATCTTGACCATGCACAGCGCGCCCACGAGTGCTCCGATGAGCGCAGCCGCGGCTCGAGGCCGCGTGGTGGTGAACGTCGCGGCGAGCGCGAGCCCGAGGAGAAGAAGGCTGATCAAGCCGTAGGTGGCCATGGGCTCCTGGGAGAGGGAGCCGAGCAGGCTGAACGCTACGAGCTGCGCCGCCAGGCTCAGCCACAGGTTTTGGGTCAGCCGGTAGACGAGGATCGCTGCGAGAACGCTGGCGATCAGCCAGACGGCAAGAGTCACGAACCTCCCCCTGTCGTTGGTGGGCGCGACGCCGAGCAGCTTGAAGAGGCCGCCCATGACCTCGTAGTAGAACGGTCCGTAATAGGAGTTGTTCGGCGTGAGCAGCGGGTGTCCCGAGAGGTAGTCGCGCAAGGTGATCAGGAACGAGCCCTCGTCGTCGTACGCGCGAAAGACGCTGAACATCGTCATGTAGCCGATCGGTGCGGTGACCAGCGCAACGGCGGCCAAAGCGAGCGCCGTCCGCGACCTCGAGACTTGTGCGCCGGCGCCGAGCCGGCCACCGACTGGAGACGCTTCGGCCTCCAGCATCGAGACGCTCACGAGAGCCACTTGACGATTCGCAAGGCGCCAAGACCGGACACCCTTCGGTGTGGAGACCCCTTCTGTTCGTTCGACAGCTGGTCGAGATGCTCCACATAGAACTGATAGGCGCGCCAGAGGATCTCCGTGTTGCCGATGGTCGGACGCCACCCGGTTGCATTCCGCAATCGCGTCGTGTCGAACTCGAAGCTCGACGCGATCATGCGGTAGTGGTAAGGGCCGAGAGGGGACAGCCCCGCCGCGCTCAGCAGCCTCAAGGCGGCGATGGCCGGCCTTCGTGGCAGCTGCGCGAGGCGCGCCTTTGTGCCGGCTCGCTGGATGACGCCGCCAAACATCTCGCGGACCGTGGGCACGCTGTCCGAACCGACGTGAAAGATCCCGGTCGCTGCGCTGGTCGCGAGCAACAGGCACGCCTGGGCCAGGTCGTCGGCGCTGACGAACTGGTAGCGGTTGCGGCCATCACCCACCAGCCACACCCTCCGGCCCTCGTGGATGAATTCGAAGAGGATGCTCAACAGGCCAAGCCGGCCGGCCGCAACGATGGTCGGAGTTCTCACGATCTTCACCCCGAGCCGGCCGGACAGCGACTGGAGATGCTGCTCCGCGGCCAGCTTCGAGCGGCCGTAGATCTCAACCGGGGCCGGGACGTCGTCCTCGGTGACCGGTCTGCTCCAGCTTGTGCTCCACAGGCAGTTGCTCGAGATGAAGACCAGAGACTTCACGCCCGCCTGGATCGCTGCTTGCGCCACGGTCGCTGTTCCATCGACGTTGGTGCTCCAGAGGTCCGCGCGATTCTGCCGATCGTGGGCAAGCACCGCCGCGCAGTGAAAAATTGCATCGGGCTTGAACTCCGCCACCGTCTTTTCGAACGCGGTCGCGTCGCGTATGTCGAGTGTCTTGGGCGTGTAACCGGGCTGTTCGACGTCCTGGAGGCGATCGACGCCGACGACCTCCCAGCCTTCCCTCAGCAAACGGTCCCTGAGAAGTCCCCCGAAGAATCCAGCCGAGCCGGTGACGATTGCGCGAATGGCTAGGTTGCCCTGCCGGCTTCTTCGTCCATGCCGAGAATGCTCAGAAAGAAGCTCGCGAATATCGTCTGCACGCCAAGCGTGAGCAGCACGGCCGCGGGGATGACCTCACGCATCGTCAGGCGGGGATCCAGCGAGCCGAAGCCTTCCGCGCCCCAGCTCGTCACGGCGACGATGGTGCCCGCAATTCCAACTAGCACCATCACGGCACCGAGCAAGAGCCCGGTCTCGAGCTTTACGTATCGAAACATCATGTCGTAGCCCGGATTCGCCGGATGGAATCCTCGTTGCATCGCAAACACTTTCGTGAACACGGCAAACACGATCAGCTGATAGCCGATCAGGCAGGCGAACCCCGCCAGGAGCAGGGTGTGGATGTCAAAGGTCGCGGGTCCGATCTGCTTCGGCCCAGTCTCGAGCAAGGCGCCGGCGACGGCTCCCGCGACAAACAAGGCCAGACCTGGGTAGAGAAACAGCCACCGGGGACTGAAGAGGAGCATGAAGCGCAGATGGCGCCAACCATCCCGCCAGGTGCGGAGGTGCGGTGGGCGCGAACGTCCGTCGGGGCTCAGCGTGACTGGCACCTCGGCGATCTTCATGCGCCGCATGGATGCCTTGATGACCATCTCGCTCGCAAACTCCATTCCGATCGCTCGGAGTCGAAGCTTTTCGAACGCGTCTTTGCGAAAGCCGCGCAGCCCGCAGTGCATGTCGCCGACCGGGGTCTGGAAGAACAGCTTGCTGATGTTGGTGAGCGCCGGGTTGCCGACCCATCGGTGCGACCACACCATGGCGCCGGATGCGATGCCTCCCGCGAAACGATTGCCCATGACCAGGTCATAGCCTTCGCGCAGCTTGTCGACCAGCGGCCCGATCGCCCTGAAGTCGTAGCTGTCGTCAGCGTCGCCCATGATCACCAGCTCGCCTCGCGCGGCGGCGATGCCACCGATCAGCGCACTCCCGTAACCCCTTCGCGCGACGTCGACCACCCGCGCCCCGAGCTCTTCTGCTATCAGCTGCGAACCGTCGGTGCTTCCGTTGTCGGCCACGATGATCTCGGCGGCCAGGTCATGTTTTTCGATCGCCGCCCGGGCCTTGCGGATGCAGGTGGCGAGAGTCTCGGCCTCGTTGAGGCAAGGCATCACGATCGATAGCTCGACCGCGGTCTCCGATCTGTGCTCCGCCGGCCTACGCGAACGCTGCGCGACGCTCATGGTTTGGTGCAGCGTAACGCGGGGGGCAACGGTTCTTGCCCAGAAAAGGAATGACCCCGACGGATCGCCTCTCGGGAGCCGGTACATGGCCTTGCGGCCCTGTTCCTGCCCCCTCGAACGTTTCCCTCGGGGCCGACGTGAAATGTAAGGGCGGCCGGTCAGGCATGCAAGTCCGAAAGTCAGTTCGCCGCCAACCTATCGGTAGTAGCCGGGCGGCAGGGCCGGAAGGGGTGGGTGGAACTTGTAGATGCGACACTGTTCGGACGATGCCGGTAACCCTCAAAGAGGCCCAGAACATCGTCTCCCGCGCCCATGAAAAAGCCGCCGTCCTCAGCATCCGCGTGACGGTCGCGGTGGTCGACGAAGGCGGCCTCCTGATCGCCCTCGGCCGGATGGACGGGGCGCCTCCACTGTCGCCTCAGGTTGCCGAGGCGAAGGCGGTTGGAGCGGCGATGCTCTACCGCGACGGCGCGGGCCTGGCGGAGCTGGCGAAGGATCGGCCAGGCTTTTTCAGCGTCGCCGACCGGCTCGTCCGGGTGCCGATCGTGCCCGGCCTCGGCTCGATCCTCATCCGGCGAGACGGGAACGTGCTCGGGGCGGTCGGCGTCAGCGGGGGAAAGCCAGAGCAGGACCTCGAGTGCGCGGAGGCGGGACTCAGCCCAACCTGATCCGTCGCAGCGGCTCGTATGCGGAGCCGGATCGGCCGAGACGGCTCCGATACAGGACCAGCTCCGCAGCCCGCCAGGCCGGCAGCTCGGGCGACGGGGGGAGGGTGGGGAGCACGGCGCCGTCGCGGGGCCTGGCCCGCGCCAGGGTGAGATGGGCATGAAACCGGCGGGCCTCGGCCTCGAGCCCGGCACGGCCGCACTCCACCTCGACCTGGGCCGCCAGGCCGGAGATGGCCTCCGAGCCTGTCCGCAGCCCAACCCATACCACCCGCGCCATCCGTCCCCTCTTGAAAGTCCCGAGGTCGCCCAGCTCGAGGTCGAACGCGGGCAGATCGGCGGCGGTCAGGCGATCGGCGATTCCCTCAGCCAGCGCCAGGTCGACGTGGCCCAGGAAGCGGATCGTCAGGTGCAGGTTGGCCGCCGGTGTCCAGCGAAAGTCCGGCGCGCGTGTGGCGCAGCCGGCCAGGTAGTGGTCCAGGGCCTCGCGGTGCGCCTCGGGCATCGGCAGCCCGAAGAACGTCCGGACCTTTAGCGGCCCGTTCTCGGTTTCTTCGCCCAGTTGACCGGTGCCCACGAGCTGGGCGCGCTGGGGCGCCAGCCGAAATGCGAGCTGACCGAGTCGATGCCCGCGGCGAGGTTGTCCGCCTGGATCATGTTCACCTCGTCTCGGGTGATCGGCGGGTTGGTGGAAACGGCCTCGAGGGCGATGGCGGGAATTGCGACCAGCGGCACGGGAAGCTTCAGCTTCGCCTTCTTGATGCCGCGAGCCTGGAGGAACCAGTCGAACATCGTCTCGTAGGTCACGACCTCCGGCCCGCCAAGATCCACGATGTGGCCCAGCAGCTCCGGCTTGGCGACCGTCTCGACGATGCAGCGAGCGGCATCGTCGCGGAGGATCGGCTGCAGCTTCGCCTGGCCGCTGCCCGGGATGACCGCGAAGGGGCCGATCAAGGCACGCTCGAAGTCGTTCAGGATTCCGCCCTCCTCCGCCAGGACAAACGAGAACCGGAGGATCGTGCCGGCCACGCCGGTCTTGGCGAGCTCCTGCTCCCCCATCCACCGCGACGTGAAGTACTTGTAGTGCGGGTCGAGCTTCGCCCCGATCGCGCTGACCAGGACCACCGAGCGCACGCCCGCGGCCATGGACGCCTGGCCCAGGATGCGGGGGCCGTCGACGTTCACGGCGAGGTATGACTGCGGGCGGTTCCGCCGCACCGCGACGAGGCTGATGACGTGCTCCACGCCCTGCGCCGCCTGGGTGACCGAGGACGGGTTGAGCGCGTCGCCGACCACGACCTGGGCGCCACGCACCTTGAAGGCGGCCGCCTTCATGGGATCGCGGACCAGCACCCGGAGCTGATGCCCGCCGTCGAGGATCTTGTGAGCCACGCCGCGACCGACGAACCCGGTCGAGCCGAGGAGGAGGATTCGTGCCACCGGGCAACATGCTAATTCAGGCGATACTGAAAGCCGGTGGTTGGGTACCTCGCCAGCCCGGCTCCCACTTCGGGTGGCACCTTTTCCAGCCCGCTTCTGCTGGGCGTCTTCGCGTGCCTGCTCGGAATCGGAGCGATCGGGGCAGCGCTGCGCAGGCGGCGCGCCCGAGAGCGCTACCCCGAGACCTATGCCGGGTCGGGCGGGATCGCCTACACGGCCGTCCAGATCGGCTGCGGCGGCGTGTTGCTCCTGGGCGGCGTCGGTCTGGTCGTCCTGGCGCTGGTCTTCCGGAAATAGTCAGATGACGTTTCGTTCGAGCACGAGCGAACCCTTGGCGAACCGCGTAAACGCAAACGGGCTGATGTCGATCTCAGATTCGTGATCCAACAGCAGCTGCGCCAGCAGCAAAGCCGCCGCGGGAGCCTGCATGAAGCCATGGCCGCTGAAGCCGGCCGCGCACCAGAAACCCTCCAGCTCCGGCACGGGGCCGAGGATCGCCTGGTGGTCGGGGGTCGACTCGTAAAGGCCGGCCCACGCGGTCTTGATCCCGGCCGAAGCAAGGGCCGGCGCCCGAAGCGCAGCCTGCTCGAACATCTTCTCCAGGAACTCCCAATTCACGTCCGTCGCGAAACCGGGCGGCTCGGTCCGGTCGCTCATCCCGATCAGAACGCCGTCGCCCTCGGGATGGAAGTAAAGCGACGTCTGAAAGTCCACCGTCATCGGATTGCTGCGCGGCACTCCGGGGAACGTCCCGGTCACGGCTATATGACGGCGGTACGGCAGGACCGGTATCTCCAGACCCGCCATGCGACCGATCGAGGCCGACCACGCGCCGGCGCAGTTGAACACGACACGCGTCGCGATGTCGCCCGCGGACGTCCGCACGCCCTGGACGCGGCCACCGCCGATGTCGATGCCGACGACCTCCACGCCTTCCTTGAGACGCGCCCCGCGGCGGCGCGCGGCCGAGGCGTAGCCCGACGTCACGTCGGCGGGACTTGCGATTCCGTCGGTCGGGCAGTAGGTGCAGCCCAGCACGTCGTCGACATTCAGCACCGGAACCATCCTCGCCGCCTCAGTCGCATCGACCCAACGCGCCTCGGTCAATCCGAGGCTGTGCCACATCTCCATGTTGTGGCGGAAGTCTTCGACCTGCTGCGGCAGAGTGAGCACGAACAGGTAGCCGAGCTGGCGAAAGTCGGCAGGGTGTCCCGTCTCCGCCTCGAAGTTTTCGAACAGGCGGACTGACAATTGCTGCAGCTTTACGTTGGCCGGCATCGAGAACTGCTGCCGCACGCCACCCGCGCACCTGCCGGTCGACTGTGAGCCGAGGGTCTCGCGCTCGAGCAGGATGACGTCGACGTCCCGCTTGGCCAGCTGATAGGCCAGCGCGCAGCCCATGATGCCGCCGCCGGCGATGACTACGTCAGCGCTTTCCACGCAGCTCTGAAACGGGGGCCTCGCGCGCGGACTTCACCATGCCCCACACCTCGAAGATCATCTTGAGAGCGGCCAGCGTCGTGATGTCTCCGTTGTCGAATGGCGGCGAGACCTCGACGATGTCGAGCCCCACGAGTCGAGACCTGTTGGTCGCGCTCTTCAACAGCTCCAGCGCCTGGCGACTCGATAGGCCTCCCGACGAGGGAATCTCCGTGCCCGGCGCAAAGGCCGGATCGAGGACGTCGATGTCAAACGAGACGTGGACCTCGTGGCCTGCCAGGACCTCGGCCAGCTTGCGCACGGCACCGGCCGGATCGCGAGAGATCTCGGCTGAAGAAACCAGCAGCATGTTGTTCGCTGCGATGAACTCGAGCTCCTCCGGGTCGTAGTCCCGGCCGCCCGCGATGGCGACGCGCGACGGCTCGATGCCCGAGGCCTCGAGCGCACGTCGTAGGGCGCAGCCGCAGGTCCAGTGCCCGCCGCGCGAGAAATCGCACAGGTCGGGGTGCGCGTCCACCCAAAGCACGCGCACTCCCGGATGTCTCCGCACCTCGGCGGCCAGCGTCGCGATCGCGGTGCAGTGGTCGCCGCCGAGGACGGTGAGGAACGCCTCCGGAGGGACCTTGGCCAAACGCTGCATCGGCTCCATCCAGCCGGTCTCTATGTCGTCGCCCGCTTCGAGATCGCCGATGTCCAGGACGTGCATGCCGGTCAGCAGGTGCCCCTCCTCTGTCACCGGAGGCATGACCGCCGAGAGCTGTCGGATCCGCTGCGGCGCCAGGGCGGCCCCCTTCCTATAGACGGCGGAGCCGTCGTAGGCGATGCCCGCCACCACGACATCGGGGGGATCGCCCCCTACCAACCCTCCCCACGGACGAAGCCCGTCGAGGTTCAAGCCTTCCTGCGCTCCGGCACTTTGAGGATGCTAAGTGACCCGATCACAAACCAGACCACGAAGAGGGCAAAGACCACCGGAAAGCCGCCTGGAAGGCCGAGGAGTCGTGGGCCGGCATTGAAGGTGTCGAGGATCGGGCCGCCGATGAAGACGGCGATGATGCCCGCGCCGGCGGTGGCGATGTTCGAGAAGCCCATGTACAGACCTCCCTCGTTCGGCGGGATGACGTCCTGGATGAAAGCCCAGTCGACCGAGAAGAAGATGCCCAGCCCGACGCCGATCACAAGACCGGCGAGCGTCGCCTGGGCGGCAAGCTCCGGAACCTTGAGGGAGTGTGCGAGGGGGGCAAGCATTGCCTCGGGCACCCATCGGTAATGACTGAACACGAGGACCAAAGTGCCGGCCGCCCCGAACAGGCCCGCCGCGAAGATGAGCGGGCGGCGCCCGGTTCGGTCGGAGAGCCTGGAGGCCGGCCACGTGATGAGCGCGGCCATTGCAATCGACAGTCCAAGCAGCGTGGAGGCCGCGATGGTCGTGGCTTTGCGGTCATGTTGAAAGAACACGTTGTCGAAGTAGAAGAACGCGAAGTTCTGCAGTCCGCCAAAGCCCATGAAGATCATCACGATTCCGAAACGGAACGCCAAACGTCTTCGACAGCAGCTCGCGCCCGCTCCGAAACTGCCCCTCGACCGGCACGGCTCGGTCAGGAACAACCAGGACCGTCACGAGCATCGTTGTGACGAGGACCACGACGATCGACGCAATCGCGGCACTTCGCCCGAGATGTGCGAGCAGCAGGCCCGCGCCGACCGTGCCGCTGGCGATGCCGACCAGGTTCGCCACGCCGTAGTAGCCCGAAGCCGTGCCGCGCTGCGGAACAGGCACCACGTCGGGAAGCAGCCCTTGATAGGGCGCTTGAGCGGTGTTGGACGCCAGCTGCAGCAGGAAGTAACAGGCGACCAGCCACCAGTAGTTGCCCGCGAGGGCGATGCCGATGAGGAAGAGCACGTCGCCCGCGGTGCCCGCGGCGATGAACGGACGCCGGCGCCCCCACGGCGTAATGGTGCGGTCCGAGATGCCTCCGACGACCGGCTGCCACAGGATCGCCACCAGCGTTCCCAGCGACTTCAGAAGGCTTGCGGCCAGACCTTCGTGGGCACGGCCGACGAACTGGATGATCATGTCGGGCAGGATCAGCGCCGTGAGGCTGTTCCAGAGGTAACCGATCGCGACCCAGTAGAGCGACAGGACGATGAAATCGAGGTGATTCAGCTTTCTCTGCGGTACGTCGACCGCGGCGACGCTCAATCCGGCTGGTAAGGCGGCAGCGACTTCTTGACCGGTCGGTCCTCTCGATAGCCCAGCGCGTACTCACCCTGCAGGAT
The DNA here is from genome assembly GCA_005887685.1 of Chloroflexota bacterium. Lineage (GTDB taxonomy): Bacteria > Chloroflexota > Dormibacteria > Dormibacterales > Dormibacteraceae > 40CM-4-65-16. The sequence goes on from VBHJ01000145.1 coordinate 22,608, forward strand.
CGTATGCACCTCGCGCGTGCCTTCGTAGATGATCGGCGCGCGGGCGTTGCGCAGGAAACGCTCGACCGGATACTCGGCCGAATACCCGTATGCGCCGTGCACCTCGATGGCGTCGTGCGCGGCGTTGAACGCGGCATCGGTCGCGTACTGCTTGGCCATCGAGACCTGGCGCGTGTGACGAGCGCCGGTGTTCTTCATCCACGCGACCTTGAAATACAGCAGGCGGCAGATCTCGTAGTCGCGTGACATGCGCGCGATCATCTGCTGCACGAGCTGGTAGCGGCCGATCTCCTGGCCGAAGGTCTTTCGCTCGCGCGCGTACTTGACCGACGCGTCGACACATGCGCGAACGGTGCCGGTTGCACCGGCCGCGACGGTGTAGCGGCCGTTGTCGAGACAGCTCATCGCGATCTTGAAACCGTCGCCCTCGTCACCGATCCGGTTGGCCTCGGGGATCTCCAGGTCGCTCATGAAGATCGAGCCGACGTCGCCGGCGCGTATTCCGAGCCGGTCCTCGATCGGCTCGGTGCGCAGCGCCTTGCCGGCAGCCTGTCGGTCGAGCATGAAGGCGGAAACGCCGCGGCCTCCCGCTTTGGGATCGGTTTTCGCGAACACCAGGAGGTAGTCGGCCGTGTCGGCGTCGGAGACCCAGACCTTTTGTCCGTTGAGCACATATCCGGCGCCATTCCGGCGCGCGGTCGACTGCATCGATGCCACGTCCGACCCGGCGTTGGGCTCGGTCAGGCCGTAGCAGGCAAGCTTCTTGCCCGACGCCATCGGGACGAGCCATCGCTGCTTCTGCTCTTCGGTGGCCCAGGTGTAGAGGCCCATGCCGACGAGGCCGACATGGACCGAGAGCACGGTCCGGTAAACGGTGTCCACGTACTCGAGCTCTTCGCACACGAGGCCGAGCGAGAGGTAATCGAGTCCATGTCCACCGTAACGCTGCGGAAAGCAGACGCCGGGGAGACCCAGCGACGCGAGCTTGGCGAAGATCTCGGGGTCGTGCCGGCCCGCTCGGTCGTTGGCGGCGATTTGAGGGGCAAACTCGCGGGCGCAGAAATCGCGAACCGCGGCCACCAGCTGCTCCTGATCGGAGCTCAGCGCGAGATCGAGCACGAGACTAAGTTACTTCGTCGGCGAAGGAGTCGCGCAGACCACCGGCGACGGGGTCGCCTTCGGGGTAGGTGTCGCCTTCGGCGTTGGCGTCGGACAGGTACTCGCCGGCGTCGCCGACGGCAGTGGCTTCAGGTCGTTAGGCCCGATGTGGCCTATGAGCGGCAGGTGCTGGCCGAAACGCAGGATGAACGGCACAGTCCTCGAGCTGTGCAGCTGCGGCTGGATGAAGTCACTGTAGATCTGCTGCAGCTGGTGGATGCCCGCGACCGAGTCGATCTTCGCGCCGCCGCTCTTGGACGCTTGCGTCTTGAGCGTGGCAAGGTCGGACTTCGAGACCATCGCGGCGGTGATCGGGTTGGAGAGGATTTCGTTCTCCAGCTGGTTGACCTGGGTCAGGGTGAGGCTCGCGCTCTTGAGCGCCGGCTCGAACGCGTTGTCCAGCGTGACCAGCGCCGAAACCGCGAGGTAGACCACGACCAGCGTCACCACGAGGTGGACGAAGACGCCCAGCAGCCCGTCGACGCCGCGAATCGCCTCCATGCGGTGAAACGCGCCGCCGATCGCGCCTCCGACCGCCCCCAGGACCACGGCGAGGATCAGGGCGACGAACACGCTCAGCACCGGGGTCAGGTGGAGCAGCTTTTGCATCTCGGTCGTGTACTGGTCGTGGAAGCGGAAGATCGCCAGCAGGGTGCCGAAGAAAAAGATCTCGGCCATCAATGGCTGGATGACGCCCCGCTGGTAGCCGGTGACGAGCGCGATCACCAGGACCAGGACGATGACGATGTCGATGATCACGGGCGCGGGCAATTCTAGATGACGGGCCCTTGAACTCCTCCCCGTCGGGTCAAACGGGCCGGGTTCGGTTAGACTCGGAGCGCTCTTGGCCCGAACGATCGCCGTCGCGATGCAGAAGGGCGGGGTTGGCAAGACCACCACCGCCGTCAACCTGGGCGCCGCGCTCGCCGAGCAAGGCCAGCGGGTGCTGCTCATCGACCTTGACGCGCAGGGCCACCTGACGCTGTACATGAAGCCGTCCGGCGAGCTCGAGAAGACGATCTACCACCTGCTGGTCGATCCGGAGACGACCGTGACCGACGTGGTGCAGGAGGCGCCGCAGATGGGCGTCCACTACATCCCCGCGGACATCGAGCTGGCGGGCGCCGAAAACCAGCTGATCAATGAGATCGGCCGCGAGAGCATCCTGCGCGACAAGCTCGAGCCGGCGCAGAAGCGCTACGACTTCATCATCATCGACTGCCCGCCGTCGCTCGACCTGATCGTGATCAATGCGCTCGTCGCCGCGGACGAGGTGCTGGTGCCGTTGCAGGCGGAGTTCCTGGCCCTCAAGGGAATGCAGGAGCTGCTCGTCACGATGGAGCGCGTGAAGCGAAGGCTCAACCCGCGCCTCGAGCTCATCGGCATCCTGCCCACGCTGTACAAGCATCGTGCCCTTCACTCGCAGGAGGTCCTCGCGGCGGTGCGCGAGAAATACGGCAGCAAGGTGTACGACTTCTTTGTCACCGACTCGATTCGCTTCGCGGAGACGCCACTGGCGGGGCAGTCGATTCTCACGTACGCGAAGGAGTCGGACGGTGCGAAGGCGTATCGATCGTTGGCGACGGCCGTGATTCAAAACCACCGGGTCCAGGATTGAGGGATTAGCGAATGCCAAATTTCAAGCGAGTTGCGTTGGTCGGATCTGAGGAGCTGTTTCGTCCGACCCGGCCACAGGTCATCACCGACACCGACGACGTGATCAGGGATGCCGTGGACCGGCCGGGGCACGTGAAGGAGGAGGTCGTCCTGAAGACGCTGAACTTCACACCGGAAGAGATCGAGCTGCTCCTGGACGCGGTGCAGATCGCCAAGTACCCGGACCGCCCCCGCGCCAAGCCGGCCCTTGACCGATTCGACTACCTGGACGCACTGAGGCTGAAAATCCAAACGGTGGCAGACCAGTAAGAAAAAATCTCCTCCCCATTCATGGGGAGGTGGCGCGCAGCGCCGGAGGGGCAGACCCAAACCCGAAAAGGCCGCAGCGCCGGAGGGGCTGACCCAAACCCCGAAAAAGCCGCGGCCGCCTAGTAGCGCTTCTTGGATCGCCGCCTGAAGTAGCCGTAGATCCAGAAGCTGCACACGAGCAAGAGCCCGATCGAAAACCCGATTGCCGCCGGTTGCTCCACTACTGTAAATATGACTGGTGAGCAAGCTCTCCATCGTCAAGGTCAAGCTCGACCGCGAGGTGAACTGCTACATCGTGTCGTGCGCCACGACCAAGGAAGCGGTCGTGATCGATCCCGGGCAGCCGGCCGAGAAGATCGTCGAACAGTCCGCGGGCTTGACGATCAAGCACATCCTCGCGACGCATGGACATCCCGGTCATGTCGGCGGCAAAGACGACGTCAAGGAAGCCACCGGCGGGCTGACCGGCATCCACTCCGCCGACGCCAAGCAGTTCCTGAGGTCCGCCGACCGCTACCTGCTCGACGGTGATGAGCTGGACTTCGGCGAGTTCAAGGTCACTGTGCTGCACACGCCCGGGCACACGCCGGGCAGCGTTTGCTTCGTGGTGGCCAACCACGCTTTCGTCGGCGACACCATACTGGCCGGCGGGATCGGCCGCCAGACTCCGGAGACCGACCTTCGACGGCAGATGATGAGCATCGGCACCAGGCTCCTGCGACTGCCGCCCGCGACCGCCCTCTACCCGGGCCACGGGCCCGCGACCAGCCTCGAGCGCGAGCTTGCGCAGAACCCGATCTTCCGCGGCGCGGGAGCCCGGGCCTAGATAGCGACCGCCCCTCTGCCCTGATCCCTCTCCCCTGGAGGGGGGAGGGTGAAATGGACTCAGCTCTGCGACGTAAGGCTCAGCAGGATCTTGGTCAGGCCCCCGTCGGTGTTGATCGCGAGCGTGCCGGTGTCATGAGAGTTGCTCTTCCGGGCGATCGTGGCCGCGAAAGAGCCCGCTGTGGTGTTGCTGGGGTTGAGGGTCCAGTCGCCCTGGCCGAACTGCTTTACATAAAACGCCTGCACCTTCGCAGCCGCATCGAGCGACTCCCACTCCATCCCCCACGCCACCTGGCCCGTCGACGTGAACGAGGCCCCGGCGGTCAACCGCGCGTTGCCGTAGACCGGCATGTCGGATGGAAAGCCCGGAGGCATCGGAACCTGGGCATCCAGCGCTCCCGAGGCTCGGGCCAACGGCGACCCTGTCGGGCCGGCGCCGGCCGAGGGCGAGGTGGATGCCTTGCTGCCCATGCCGGGGAGATGGGAGCAGGCGGCGCCGAGCACCAGAGCGGCCAGGGCCGCGACGCACAGCGCTGACGCTTTCCGGAAGGCCATCCTCAGGTCAACGCGCGACGAGCGCCGGACGGACCATCCGGCCCCGCGGCTTGGCACCCCTGGCCACCGGTTCACCGCGCAGGAACACGTGCTCGATGGCGAAGTCGAACTCGTGGTCGTTCAAGGCGCTGTGCCGCTGCCGCGAGTGCATTTCCTCCGGCCGGACGCGGGTGCGGGTCCCGGGATCGACGATCACCAGGTCGGCGTCGAACCCGGGCGCAATCGACCCTTTGCTCTCCTCGAGGCCGGCGAACTCGGCCGGAGCCTGGCTGACCCATCGCGGCGCCAGCCAGACGTCGCCCATGTCTTTGGCCAGCTGG
>VBHJ01000146.1:0-29980 GCA_005887685.1 Chloroflexota bacterium
GCTAGTGTACCGGTTGTCACGCCAGTGGCAGCGCCGGGTAGCCATGGCCGGTTTGGATAAGCGCTGAAAGCATCTAAGTGCGAAGCCAACTCCAAGATAAGGTCTCCCACCGGGTTAACCGGGTAAGGGCCCTGGTAGACAACCAGGTTGATAGGCCGGAGGTGTAAGAGAAGTAATTCTTTGAGCTGACCGGTACTAATAGCCCGAGGGCTTGTTCACCTATAACTCACTCTTCAGTTCACTGAGGAGAGAGTGACAAGCGACGCAAACAAATTGGATCCAGCGAAAAAAAGCAAACTGGAGAATCTCATAGACCTAATTCGGTTGTTGCAATGACAGCTGAGACGCATTCCCTGGGGAGCGAGCGCGGCGCTGACCTCCGTTGGACGGTCCGCGCCTTCGATCGCGACCCACACCTGCTGTAATTCAGGGGTGGGTGAGATCGGAATGGAGCCGGACCTCGACGGCGGCGATCTCCGCATAGCGATCGTGGTCGCCCGCCTCAACGAAGACGTGACCAGGCGCCTGCTGCGCGGTGCCGAGGACGCTCTTCGAAAACACGCAGTGGAGGACGCCGACGTTTATTGGGTGCCCGGCGCGCTCGATCTACCCGTCACGGCCCTCGCCCTCGCCGAGAAAGGCGGGCACGACGCGATCGTCTGCCTGGCCGCAACGATTCGCGGCGAGACTTTTCAATTCGAGGTGGTCGCGATGCAGTCGGCCGCGGGTCTGATGCAGGTTCAACTCGACACCGGCGTCCCGATCGCGCTCGGAGTCCTGACCACGGAGGACAGGGACCAGGCCCTCGCTCGATCCGGCCTCAAGAACAACAAGGGCGCCGAAGCCGCTGAGGTCGCCATCGAGATGGCCAACCTTCTGCGCTCGATCCAGGGCTAGCCCACCACCGACACCGCCACCACGCTCGACCCCGCCGGCGCGACCACGAACCCATCCGTCGCCGCAGGCGTGCTGAAGTGCTCCGCCGAACCCAGCGATGTTCTGAAGAGGACGTGGCCGGTGGCCGGATCAAGGGCGAACAAGGTTGCTGATGACGGCTCGATGGCCCAGATCGCGCCGGCCGAGATGATCGGTGAACCCAGCACCGGACTGCCGGCAAACCACCTGATATCGATCGAGGACGCAGTGATGGAAAGCGCGAACAGCCCGTCGGCGCAGGGTACGTACACGTCCGAACCCGACGACGCGGTACCGCCCCACGCGCCGGAGCACACCTTGCGGCTCACCAATTGGCCGCCGATTGCACCAAGACTCCCCGCTCGAAGCACGTACGCAACGCCGTCCTTTCCGATCGCCATCACCAACCCATTCGACAAGAGGGTCGCCCCGACCGAACCAAGGTCAGTGTCGCTGGCGTTGAGCGCCGCCCAGTTCGAAGGCGCGAAGTAAGAGCGAACGGTCTGCAGGTCCGGCGACAGCTGGATCACCGAGTTGCTGTTGCCGAACCCCGACCCCGAGGTGGAATTTCCGCTGACCACGTAAACGTTTCCGTCGGCGCCGACGGTCACCCCTTGCGGCGACCAGATGCCCGCGCCGCGCGAGCTTGGCACCAGGTACGCGGCGGCTTGCGCCCCGTTGAGCGAAACGCCGACCACGTACCCGTGGTACGCACCGCAATCGCCGAACAGCCCGCCGAGTGGGACGTACACGAAGCCCGAAGCGATGGCCAACGCGCCCCGCTGCTGCTGCACGGCGGGATTCGAGCCCGAAGGATCCACATCGCGCTGCCAGACCGTAGAGCCGTCCACGAGGCTGAGCGAGTACAGCATGTGGTGCTGCCCGCGCAAGAATCCAACCACGTACACGCGTCCGGAAGCAGGATCGGCGGCCGGCGTTCCGGTGATTCCCGTGACCGGCCGAATGTTGCCGCACGGCAGCGAGGACGCATCGACCGGATCGCCGAGATGCACCTTCCACACCACTGAACCGGTGAAGAGGTCGAGCGAGTAGACCGTGTTGTTCTCGGTCGCGACGATGACGTGGCCGGCAACGATCAATGGCGACGCATAAACATCGCCGTCGACGCTCGTACGCCATGCAACGGCAGGCGTCGTCAGCGCCGGCTCGGCGGGTCCGACCCCAGAGCGGCCCGCGTCACGGTGATACTCGACCCACTCGGCCGAGATCGGAGGCGACGGAGTCGGTGTTGACGTGCGGGATGACGACGTGACGCCTGAGGTCGAACCGGGTCCGCATGCCGCTGCGAGCAAGCACAGCGCAAGTCCGAGGGAAGCCGGGCGAATCAAAGGCCCCAGGTGAACTTGCGCGCCGGTGTCAAACGCGCGCGCTCTGGCCCGATGAGCTCGACGCGACCCTGCATCGTGATGCCCCGCCGCGGTCCCATCGCGTCGACGACCATCGCCGCTCGAGGCTCGGCGGCGAGGTTTCGCAGCTTCACGCCGTCCACGTCGAAATCGAGCGAGCCGTCGTCGTTCATCGTGTACATCACGGGCACGACATGTGCCCAACCCGACGGCCCCACCGTGGCGAGCCGAGCGATCCGCTGGGAGCGCAGGAACTCGAGCTCCACGGCGGTGAACACGAATCACATCCTAGACTCACATCCACATGGCAGAGAGCACCGCAACCGCCATCGGCGGGTACGAGGTGATACGACGCGAACCGCTCGAGCGTCTCGGCACGTTCATCGAGCTCAGGCACGAGAGGACCGGCGCGCGGCACATCCACATCGAGTGTCCGGACGACAACAACGGATTCGCCGTTTTCTTCCCCACCGCGCCAACCGATTCGACCGGTGTCGCCCACATCCTCGAACACGTCGTCCTCGCGGGATCGCAGAGATTTCCTGTCCGCGACCCATTCTTCAGCATGACCACCCGTTCGCTCGCGACCTTCATGAACGCCTTCACCAGGCCTGACTCGACCACCTACCTCTTCAGCACGCGCAACGCAAAGGATTACAGGAATCTGCTCGAGGTCTACCTCGACGCGACCTTCTTTCCGCAACTCTCCGAGGACGCATTCAAGCAGGAAGGCATCCGATTCGAGTTCGAGGATCCCGCGGATCCCAAAAGCGGCCTGCGCTACAAGGGTGTCGTGTTCAATGAGATGAAAGGCGCGCTCGCGACGCCCGGCGCCGCAGTCGAGCGTGCAATGCGAAAGTCGCTGTTCAAGGGCGTGCCTTACGAGTACGAGTCTGGTGGTGATCCGCCGGACATCCCCAACCTGACTTGGCACCAGCTCAAGCAATTTCACGCGCGCCACTACCACCCGACGAATGCCTACTTCTACACGTACGGCGACCGGCCGCTGGAGGCCACCCTCGAGCTCGTCGACCAGTACGCCCTGTCCCGTTTCGACCGCATCGCCATCGACGAATCCATCGGCGACGTGAAACGGAACACCAAGCCCACCGCAGCGACGGAGCCCTACCCGGCCAACCCGGCCGACGACAACTCCCGCAAGTCCGAAGCTCTCGTCGCCTGGGTGACCACCCGCACCTCGGACTCGTTCCGCATGCTGGGGATGAACCTGCTGTCAGAGGTCTTGCTCGGCAACGCCGGGTCTCCTCTGCGCAAGGCGTTGATCGACTCCGGGCTCGGCAGCGCGCTGGCCGACGGCAGCGGCCTGCATGACGATTTTCGGGAATCGGTCTTCGGCGCCGGCCTGAAGGGCGTCAAGACAGAGGACGCCGAAAGAGTCCAGCGCGTCGTCCTCGACACGCTCGAAAGCCTTGCCGATCATGGTGTCGACGCATCCCAGGTCGACGCCGCGATCCATCACCTGGAATTCGAGAAACGCGAGCGATCCAACGCAGGTTTCCCGTACGCCCTGAGGCTGCTGTTCACAGCGATGCCGGCTTACCAGCACGGCGGCAATCCCCTGAGCGCGCTGAACTTCGACGCCGATCTGGAGCACCTGCAGACAGCCCGAGCCGAGGGCCGCTTCTTCGAAAACCTGATCCGTGCCGAGATGCTCGACAACCCGCACCGAACGCTCGTCACAGTCGTGCCCGACACCGAGCTCGAGGAGCGGCAGCGCAAAGCGGAGCTCGAGCGTCTTGCCGCCATCGAGGCCCGTCTCACCGAATCCGACAGCGCGCGGATCGTCGCCGACGCGCTGCGCCTGAAGGCAGAGCAGGACGCCAGGCAGGACCTGTCCCTGCTGCCGACGCTCGAGCTTTCCGACATCCCGATGCGTTTCGAAGACGTGCCCGGCCACGACGCGAAGGCCGGCGAGGCGCGGGTCGAGTTCTATCCCCAGCCCACGAATGGCATCACCTACCTCGACATTCGCAGCGACTTCGCCAAGCTGACCCCCGAGCAGAAGGACCTCCTCCCGCTCTTTGGCCGCGTTCTCACCCAGAGCGGCGCCGCGGGCCAGGACTACGCGGTTATCGCGGCGCGAATCGCCTCTCATACGGGTGGCGTTGGTGCTGCCGCGCAGGTGCAGTCACTCGCCGAGCGGGACGACTATCTCCAGTCGTTTGTGATTTCGGGCCGCGCCCTCGACCGCAACGCCCAGCCGTTCATCGACCTGCTCACTGACCTGGTGGCCAGACTGGAGATCGACCCTCACCGCCTGAAGGAGATCATCGGCGAGATCAACACTCGCCTCGAAAGCTCGCTTGCGGGCCTCGGCTTCCAGTTCGCGCTCCTTCGCGCGCACTCCAAGCTCGGCTCGGAAGGCGCGATCAACGACCGGCTGCAGGGCATCGGGATGCTGCACACCATGCGTCGCCTGGCGCGGCTGGGCGAGACGGAGCTCGGCGACGTGATCAAGGACCTCCACGAGATCCGCACCAAACTCTTCAGGCGCAGCTCGCTGAGGATCGTCGTCACCTCCGAAGAATCGATGATCCCGCCGCTGGAGGAGCTTCTCACCGGGCTGGTCAGCACGCTCAACAACGACGCGCAAGACGGCCGGTCGTTCACGATGCCTCCCCTCGAGCGAAAGCCCGAAGCACGGACCGTCCCGGTCCCGATCGCGTACAACGTCCGCGTTTTCAAAACGGTCCGCTACACGCACCAGGACTCGCCCGCCCTCCTCGTCCTTTCCAACTACCTGCGCGACCGATTCCTCCACCGCGAGCTGCGCGAGAAGGGCGGCGCGTATGGCGGCTACGCCCAGGCCGGCGTCGCGAGCGGAACGTTTTATCTCGGCTCCTACCGCGACCCGAACATCGTCCGCACCTATGACGTGTTCGACCAGGCCGTCCGGTGGATCATCGAAAACGAGATCGACGCCGAAGGCTTGAAAGAGGCGATCCTGGGCTCCTGCGGCGACGTCGATCCGCTGGAGTCACCCGACATCAAGGGACGGCGCGAGGCGACCAACCGCGCGACCGGTTTCACCCGACCGGCCCGCGAAAGGTTCAAGCAGCGCCTGCTGGCGGTGACCGCAGACGACCTGAAGCGGGTGACCCGCGCTTATCTGATGGGAGCGCAAGCGGCGCAGACCACGGTGGCCGGCCCCGACCTGGTGGAAGCCGCACGAAAGGAGAGACCAGGGCTGTTCGAGGTCGTGGCGCCCGTTTAGCTCACAAAAACACAAAGGCCCGCCGGAACTACACTGGCGCCCGTGAACCAGTTCTGGCGCCATCAGCTGTTCTGGCCGATAGTCCTGATCGTCGCCGGCGTGTACTTCCTGCTGCACAACCTGGGCTGGATCCGCGACGAGATCTTCTGGCCGCTGGTCCTCATCGCGATCGGCCTCTATCTGATCTTGCGCCGCGTCAGGACGTGACCCCAATGCATCGCTATCGCAGCTTTTTCTGGCCCGCGGTCCTGATCCTCGCCGGCGTGGTCGCGCTGCTGGTCAACACGGGCGCGCTCTCGGCCGACCGCCTCTACCAGCTGCTCGACCTGTGGCCGGTGATCCTCATCGTCATCGGCCTCGAGCTCATCGTGCGGCGTTCTGTGCACGGCGCCACGGGTGACCTAGCCGCCGCGCTCATCGTCCTGATCGCCGTCGGTGGCGCCATCGCCTACGTCGCGGTCGCTCCGAATCCATCCGCGGAGCGCACGCTCGACACCAAGGCTGCGATCGGCAACCTTTCGAAGGCGTCGGTCGAGATCGATGTCGGCGCCGCGACCATCACCATCGCGGGCAGCTCCAGCCTGGGCTCGGACCTTTACAGGGCCCACATCCTGTACTCGGGCTCGACGCCGGACGTGCGCCTGGATTCCGCGAACGGCAAGCTCACCATCGACCAGCCGAACAGAAACACGTTCGGCCTCCAGACGCGCCGATTTGTGCTCGACCTGCAGCTCAATCCCCAGGTCCGATGGACCATCGCGGAGAACAACGGCGCCACCCAGGACAACATGAACGTCCGCAACGTGCCCGTGGATGGGGTGACGATCAACACGGGGGCCAGCACCCACGACATCACACTGGGCACGCCGTCTGGCGTCGTCCCGGTCGAGATCAACGGCGGCGCACTGACGGTCCACATTCACCGTCCCATCGGGACCAAAGCCAGGGCCGAGGTCTCGGGCGGCGCGGTGTCCCTCGATTTCGACGGCCGGAGCACGCATGCGATCGGAAACGCCAGCGCTGAAACGGGCGACCTGGGCGGCGACTACTACAGGATCACGGTCAGCGGCGGAGCCTGCACCGTGACCGTCGACACGAACGCCGCGTCAGGCTAGCCAGGCGTCGAGCGCGCCGATCCGCGCTCTGTAGATCGATTCGGTCGCCGGCGTGACCGCGCGGCGCAGACCGCGCGCCGCCGCGTCCAGCATCGCGTCCACCTCGCCGTCTGTGATGGAAGCGGCGTGCAGGACGCGGATGAGCGCCGCCGCCCGCTCCGCTCCGGCAAGGACCGCGTCCTGGTCCGCGGCCAGCAGTGCGAGCTCTTCCGCCTCACGCCGCATCCGCGCGGCCAGCGCGGTGAGCTCCTCGCCACCCCGTTCGCCGGCCCGCTCGGCGCCCGCGGACGCGGCGGCGCTCGCCAGGCGACCCTCCAGCAAGCGGCGGTCCGCCGCCGGCGTGGCCACCGCCGCGGGGCACAGCCCGACCACCTGCTGGGCACCCATCGCAACGCCCCTGCGCTCGAGCTCGGCGATGACGTCGGACGGCGTGGTCTCGTCGACCCGGAACAGGTTCATCGACAGCTGCACGCGATCGCCCGCAAGCTCGAACGCGAGCGCCTGCACGCCGCGCAATCCGTCCGCCGACTCGCGCATCGCGCGGGCCAGGGCGCGGGCCGCAATCAAGTCGTACCCGTAAAGGATCACGTTGAACGCAACGAGCGTGCGGCGCGCCCCAACGCAGACCGCGCCGGCGGTGGGGTGGAGGTCCGGTCCGCCGACGTCGGGCCTGACCCGCCCGGCCCGAATGTCCGCGAGGGTCTTTCCCTCGCCGTGCCCGTAGAAGTAGACCGGCACCTTGAGCTGGGACCAGACGCGCTCGCCCAGCTCGCGTGCCAGATCGCGACACACGTCGAGCGAGGTCTCGCCGAGCGGGATGATCGGGACGACGTCGGCAGCCCCGACCCGTGGATGGACGCCGTAATGCTCACGCAGGTCGATCCTCTCGACAGCCTCACCGATCGCCCCCAACAAGCCTTTGACCACCCTGGCTCTAAATCCGGCCAGCGAAACCACCGCGCGGTTGTGGTCCGGGTCGGCGTCGGTGTCGAGGACGAACGCAGCCGAGGCGCGCGACGCGATCGCGTCAATCACCTCACGACGCCGCCCTTCGGAGAAGTTGGGCACCGACTCGAAAAGTTCAACCGGTCCCATTCGAACCGTTAGCGTAAGTGGGCGTGTCAGGTCCGGTGGCGCTCGTCTATGGCGACGCTCTCATGAAGCATCACCTGTCCGATGAGCACCCGCTGCAGCCGATCCGGGTCAAGCTCGCCGTCGACCTCATCCGCGAGACAGGCCTCATCGAGCACGCCCACCTGCTTCCGCCTCGCGCCGCGACCATCGAAGAGCTCGAGCTCGTGCACTCACCCGATTACGTCGAGCTCGTGCAGAAGCTCAGCGATCCGAAGCGGCGCGGCTCAGTCTCACCATCCGAAATCGACGCGGCCGGCTACGCCTCCGCCGACAACCCCATCTCCGACGAGCTGCATGAAGGGACGGCGTTGGTCGCCGGCGCGACGCTCGTCGCCGCCGAGGCGATCCAGGCACGCATGGCGCTGCACGCCTTCAGCCCTTCCGGCGGGCTGCACCACGCGCACCGCGATCGCGCCTCGGGCTTCTGCACTTACAACGACGCGGCGATCGCCTGCCAGTGGCTCAAAGACCAAGGACATCGCGTCGCATACGTCGACGTCGACGTGCACCACGGCGACGGCGTCGAGGACATCTTCAAAGCCGACCCCGACGTCCTGACGATCAGCCTCCACGAGAGCGGGCACTGGCTCTTTCCCGGCACCGGCTTCCCGCAGGACTCCGGCGTCGGGCCGGGGCGCGGCTCCGCGGTCAACCTCCCGTTCGCGCCCTACACATGGGACGAGCCGTGGCTGGGGGCTTTCGAGAACGTCGTGCCGAAGATGCTGCGCCGGTTCAAGCCCACCGTCCTCGTGACGCAGGACGGCTGCGACACGCATCACCTCGACCCGCTCGCGCACCTCGCGGCCACGACGCGCATCTGGCCAAGGATCGGCAGGGTCTTTCACGAGCTCGCGCATGAGCTTTGCGAGGGTCGCTGGCTGGCCCTCGGCGGCGGTGGCTACGCGATCTACGAGGTGGTGCCGCGGGCCTGGACGCTTCTCTTCGCCGAGATGGTGGAGCACCCGGAGCTCGCCGCTGACGTCGACGACCCGGCTACCGTGGTTCCGTCACCCGAGGCGCAGGAGAGGGTCTGGAACGCCCTGCGCAACGACCTCCGCCGCCTGGGCGAGATCCACAACTTGTCCCTCTCCCCATAGGGGAGAGGGTCGGGGAGAGGGGGCGTGAGCAGTACCTAGACCGAATAAGTACGAAGGCACCGGGTGCAGACGCGCGCGCGGAAGGTCTTGCCCGCGACCGTCACGCGGCCCATCTGGAGGTTGGGCAGGAACCTCCGGTTGACCCGGTTCTTGGCGTGGCTGACGTGATGTCCGTACTGCGGCGTTTTGCCGCAAATCGCGCACTGTTTGGCCATGGAGCACCTTCCGCCTGGAGTTGAGAGGCGCGCAACAGCGAACGAACGCTTGCGCGCGGACGTGAATTGTACCATGGGGCTTTCAATGGCCTCGAAGACCACCACCGCCCTCATCCAGTCCCGCCAGTGGGGCCGCATCGAGGTGTTCCCGTCGGCAGTCGCCGCAATCGCGGGTCACGCGGCAATGCGCTGCTACGGCATCAGTGGCATGGCGGGCCGCGGCCTGCGCGACGGGTTCGCCGAGCTGCTGCGAAGGGAGAACGTCGACAAGGGGGTCGACGTCGTCCAGGTGGACGACAGCCTGGCGATCGACGTCTACGTCATCGTTCAGTACGGCATCCGGATCTCGGAGGTCGCGCACAACCTGCAGGAAACCGTGAAGTTCGAGGTCGAGCGCTCGGTCAACGTGCCTGTGGTGAAGGTCAACGTCAACGTGCAGGGCGTTCGCGAGGAACGCGGCTGAGTGGTGGCAGCCTTGAACGCGACAGGCAAGGCGTCAGGAGTGGACGGGCCGCTGTTCAAGCGAGCGCTGCTCGGCAGCCTCAGCTGGCTCGCCTCCAACCATGAGGAGGTGAACAGGCTCAACGTGTTTCCCGTGCCCGATGGCGACACGGGCACGAACATGCTGCTCACGCTGCAGTCCGCCGTCGAGGACGTCAAGCAATCGAACGCGGCGGAGGTGAGCAAGATCGCCAAGCTCGCTTCGCACGGCAGCCTCATGGGCGCGCGCGGTAACTCAGGTGTGATCCTGTCGCAAATCTTTCGCGGATTTGCGCGCGCCGTGGAAGGCAAGAGCTCACTCAGTCCGGCAGAGCTCGCGGCCGCTTTTGAAGAGGCGGCCAACGCCGCATACCGAGCCGTCAACAAACCAACCGAAGGTACGATCCTCACCGTCGCGCGCGAAGCGGGCCGGGCCGCCGCGACCGCGGCCGGCAGCCCCGACGCCAATGTGCCCAGCGTGATCGCCGCCGCCGCGGCAGGCGCGCGAGCCGCGGTGCTCAAGACGCCGAGCCAGCTGCAGATTCTCCGCGACGCCGGCGTCGTCGATGCCGGCGGATTCGGCCTGCAGCTCATCCTCGAGGGCATGCTGAAGTCGGTCGAGGACAGCGAGCCCAGCCTGGCCGCGCTCGCCGCCACGAATCGATCCCTCTCGCCGGCCTCGCAGGTGTCCATGGCGTTGCCTGAAGGCGGCTGGGGCTACTGCACCGAGTTCCTGATCGAGGGGACGAAACTCGATCTCGACGTCATCCGCGAGGAGATCGAGGCCATGGGCAACTCAGTGCTCGTCGTCGGCGAGCCGGAGCTGGTCAAGGTGCACGTGCACACGGACGACCCGACAAGCGTGATCAATCTGGCGGGACGGCACGGCAAGCTCATGAAGCTCAACGTCGGCGACATGTCGACACAGCACCGGCGCATCCTCGAGACGGAGGGTGGCGAAACGGGGACCAGGCCGCCGCGGCCCAACGGAGTCGGCATCGTCGCGGTCGTGGCCGGTCGCGGGCTCGTCGAGATCTTCCGCGGCCTTGGGGTCGATGCGATCATCGAGGGCGGTCAGACGATGAACCCCAGCACGCAGGACATGCTGACCGCGATCGAGTCGGTGCCCTACGACGAGGTCATCCTGCTGCCCAACAACGGGAACGTCATCCCCGCGGCCAAGCAGGTCATCGGCCTGACCAAGAAGAACGTGCACGTCGTGGACACCCACAGCGTCCCGCAGGGCGTCTCGGCGGTGGTCGCGTTCCGGCCCGAAAGGCCGGCGTCCGAAAACCTCAGCGCGATGAAGGCCGAGGCCGAGCGCGTGCAGACGATCGAGGTCACGCACGCAGTGCGCGACACGCGCTCGAACGGGTTGCGGGTGAAGAAGGGCGACGTGATCGGACTCATCAACGACCGGCTCGAGTTCGCGGGCGACGACTACGCCGAGGTCGTCAACAAAGCCCTCGGCAAGCTCGGCCCGGACTCCTACGAGCTCGTCACGGTGTATCGCGGCGAGCAGGCGAGCGACGATGAGATGGCCAAGCTCGAATCCGAGATCCGCTCCAGCTATCCGAGCCTCGAGGTCGAGGTCCAGCAGGGCGGCCAGCACCACTACCCGTTCATCCTCTCGGTCGAGTAGCGCAGTTTCCCGCGTGACGCGCAGCTTCGCGGTCGTCACCGACTCGACTGCCGACCTGCCCGACGAGTGGCGCGACCGCTACGACATCGAGGTCGTGCCGCTGAAGGTCATCTTCGGCAAGGAAACGTTTCGCGACCGGGTGGACATGACAGACGAGGAGTTCTTCCGCCGGCTCGCCGCGTCCAGCACGCTGCCCACCACGTCGGCGCCATCGCCAGGCGAATTCGCCGAGGTCTACCGCAAATTGGCCAGGGATCACGACGGCTGCATCTCGATCCACATCGGCGCGAAGCTCTCGGCCACCGCCGAGGCGGCGAGGATCGGTGCGCAGGCAGTCGAGGGATTCAGGGTCAGCGTGATCGACAGCCAGAGCGTGTCGATGCCGATAGCGTTCCTGTGCCGCGTCGCGGCGGAGAGCGAGACGCTCGGCGAGGCGATCGCGGCAGTCGAGCAGCGGGTGCCGAAGTGCCGCGTGCTCGCCCTCCTCGACACGCTGCGCTACCTGGAGATGGGGGGACGGCTGAGCCGGGCGGGGGCGATGATCGGCACGATGCTCGACCTCAAGCCTCTCCTGCTCGTGGCGGAGGACGCCACGATCAAACCCGTCGACCGTGTTCGGACGCGGTCGAGGGCGATCCCCCGAATGATCGAGTTCTTCCGCTCGGAGCAGCCGGTCGAATACGTGGCTGTGATGCACGCCGAGGCAAAGGAAGAAGCCGAGCGCATAGCAGCCGGCCTGCACAAAGAGTTTCCAGACCACGAAATCCCCATCGGTCAGATAGGCAGCGTCCTGGGCACCCATGCTGGTCCGCAAGCACTGGGAATCGTCTACATCAAAAAGTAGAGACAAGGAAGGCTCCTCCCCATTCATGGGGAGGTGGCGCGAAGCGCCGGAGGGGCCGGTGGATCACGCCGTCAACGAAACGCTTCCCGCGAGCGTCACATTGTGCCCCGGCAAAGGCCACACCCGGATGATCGGCGGCGTGACCGCGATCAGCCGGGGCAGCGCCTTCACCAGGAACCGGAACAGGTGCTGCTGCCGCCGCCCCCACCCCAGGCCGTACTGCTCACGCAGGCTCTGGGGCAGAAGCCCCGCGGTGACGATCTCGAAAGGCACCATCGCCGGGCCCGGAACCAGCCGCAGTCGAGGTCTGACGACCTGCCGCGCAAGGTCGAGCGCGAGCGGTCCAACCCGCAACGCACCGCCCGAGACCATCCCGTCGACGTAATCCACGAAATCGTCATAGGTGCCCGGGAACCGATCCAACGGGATGCCGAGCAGCTCACCGAGGACCTTGGACTCCTGGAAGAAGTCGTTCCGCTCACCCGCCGACAACGCCCTGACGAAAGTGTCGTAAGTGACCAGCGCGGAATCGACCAGCGTCGCGTGGACCCACAGCAGGAGGTCCGGGTCCAGTGCCCGGTAGTCATGTCCGCGAACCCGACCGTGCGTCTGGTTGACCGCGCGCGCCGCGGCGAGCGCCGTCTCGCGGTCGCCAAACACGATCGCCATCGTCATGCGAATCGTGCGGCGAAGGCGCCGCATCGGATGGGTTCGGAAGTCCGAGTGCTCGTCCACGCCGGCCGCGACCTTGGGATGCGCGAGCTGCATCAAGAGGGCGCGGCCGCCGCCCAGCAGCAGCACGTTCTCCCGGTTCACGCGCCGGGTGATCGAGTCGTCGGCGTACAGCCCAGGCCGCATGGAACCCATTAAAGCAACCCGCGAGCCGAACTAAGCCGTGGCGGCGGCAATCTCGGAGTTGAACTGGTCGATGAGGGGTTTGTAGAAAGCGTCGATCTCCTTCCCGATCTTGTCGATGTCGTACGCGCCGAGCTTCGTCAGGTCGGCGTTCACGCCGGCCTGGTACTGGGCCACGCTCGCGTCGTCGCCCGCCAGCTGCGCATCGAGCTGCTTGCCGTAATCGGTCACGAAGGACTGGAGGTCGACCATCAGGTCATGCAGGTCAGCAGGAAGGCCGGGCGAGGTGGACTCCTGAACGGCTTGCTGCGCGTCTGTCTGCATCGTGGTCAGAGTCGAACGCGCAGCCGTGAGGTCGCCGCCGGCGCTCTGTTTGTTGAGCGCGTCGAGGTCGCCGAGGGCGGTGTACAGCGAGTGCCAGAAATGTCCGTCGAGCACCTGGTCGGAGGCGATCGTCCGGGCGGCTCCAAGCGCCTTCCGCGCATGCACGACACGAGCCGATTCCCGGTCCAGGTTGCCGCGGCCGATCGCTGTCAGCCAGCGATTCTGAACAAGCTGGCTTTCAACCGAGCTCAGAGATGCGTCATCCTGGTTGATCGTTCGCGTCGCGAGCTCGGAGTTGGCCAC
The DNA here is from genome assembly GCA_005887685.1 of Chloroflexota bacterium. Taxonomy (GTDB): domain Bacteria; phylum Chloroflexota; class Dormibacteria; order Dormibacterales; family Dormibacteraceae; genus 40CM-4-65-16. The sequence continues at coordinate 13,527 of VBHJ01000146.1, forward strand.
GGACTTGTCGACCAGCGTGATGGCCTGCTGCGCGTTGAACGTCGAGTCGCCGCCTAGCGCGCTCAGCTGCGAGTTGATGCTGGTGAAGGATGAATTCAGCGAGTTCTGGTGTGAGACGACCGTGTTCATCGTGCGTTCCGAGTTCGCCACGAGGGCTCCCGAATACACGATGCCGGTTCCCGCATAGCCGATGATTCCAAGGATCAGGATGCCCAGCACGATGAGCTCGATTCGTTTTCGAAGCACGAGCTTTCGAATTTAGCGCAGATGGCCATCCTGGTTCTCCCGCGCACCCTCGACGCCCCCGTTGAAAAGCTCCCCGACATCGGGCCCACCAATGCGCGCCGCCTGGAAAAGCTCGGCATCCGGACGATTCGCGACCTGTTGCTGGCGCTTCCGTTTGGGTGGGAGTCCTATGGTGGGCCGACCGCGATCTCATCGCTCTCGCCGGGAACTCAGGCGACCGTCGTTGGGTTCGTGAAGTCGATCAACGCCAAGCAATCGCTCCGAAGGCGAATCAAGCTGACCGAGGCGACCATCGTGGATCAAGACGGTGCTTCGCTGCGCCTGGTGTGGTTCAACATGCAGTTCGTCGCCAGGCAATTGCACAAGGGCGACCGCATCGCTGTGGCGGGCACGGTGAAGCTGTCGCGCTACAGCGGCCTCAACATGCAGAACCCGCATTACGAGCGGCTCGACGGTGTGGAGGAGATCCAGCCGGCTCGCGTGGGCGGGATGATGCCGAAATATCACCTCGTCGATGGACTCAGCTCGCGCAGGATCGCACGCTGGGTCGAATCCGCGTTGCCGCTGGCGGGGCAGCTGGAGGACCTCCTCCCGCCAGACGTCCGGGAACGGCATCACCTGCTCGACGTAGGCGATGCCGTGCGCCGCGGGCACAAGCCGGACAACGACGAAGACTACGTCGAGGCGTCCCGCCGCATGGCGTTTGCCGAGCTGTTCGAGCTCCAGGCTGCGTTCGCGCTCATGCGCAACAACATCGCGGTCGAGCCTGCGACGCCGGTCCGCTACCGGCAGGAGGTCATCGACGCGTTCAAGGCGGGCGTCGGCTTCGAGCTGACCACCGCGCAGCGCAGGGCGACCTGGGACGCGTTCAAGGACATGGAGGGCACGGTTCCGATGAACCGGCTCCTCGACGGCGACGTGGGCTCGGGCAAAACGGCTGTCGCGGCCGCGTGCGTCGCGATGGCGCACGGGTCTGGCCTCCAGTCGGTGGTCATGGCGCCGACCGAGATCCTCGCCCGGCAGCACCTGCGCCGTTTCCGCGCCTACCTCGAGGACAGCTTCCCCGGGCTGACTGTCGAGCTTCTCGTCAGCAGCCAGAGCGCGCCGGAGCGCCGGCGCGTGCGCGCCGCGGCAGCCTCGCACCACTGCGCCCTGGTGGTCGGGACCCACGCGTTGATCGAGGACGACGTCGAGTTCGCCAACCTCGGCCTGGCCGTCGTCGACGAGCAGCACCGATTCGGCACCCGGCAGCGAGAGCTGCTGCGGGGCAAGGGTCTCGGCCGACCGCACTTCCTCGCCATGACGGCGACGCCCATCCCGCGCACGCTCGCGCTGGCCGTTTACGGTGAGATGACGCTGTCCGTGATCGACCAGATGCCGCCCGGCCGCACGCCCATCGAGACAGAGGTCATCGACCCGGACAATCGCGCACGCGCTTATGACCTGGTGCGCAAGGAGGTGGCGGCTGGTCGCCAGGCTTTCGTCATCTGTCCCCTGATCGAGGAGTCCGAGACGCTGGCCGCGCGCTCCGCGACCGCCGAGTTCGAGCGGCTGCAGAAGGACGTCTTCACCGACCTGAAGCTGGACCTGATCCACGGCCGCCTCAAAAACAAGGAAGAGATCATGCAGCGGTTCGTCGCCGGCGATGTCCAGGTCCTGGTCGCGACCGCCGTGGTCGAGGTGGGGGTCGACGTGCCCAACGCAACCGTGATGATGATCGAGGGCGCCGATCGCTTCGGGCTCGCCCAGCTGCACCAGTTTCGCGGGCGGGTCGGCCGAGGCGTGGCCCAGGGCCGGTGTCTCCTGATCGCCGACGACCCGTCGGAAAACGCGCTCAACCGCCTGAGCCTCCTCACGCGTGTGCGCGACGGATTCACGCTGGCCGAGGAGGACATGAAGATCCGGGGGATGGGGGAGCTGATGGGTCCGCGCCAGCACGGAATGTCCGACGTGGCCATGGTCGCGCTGGAGCAGCCGGAGCTCCTGAGCGAGGTGCGGGAGGAGGCCGAGCGGCTCCTCGAGTCAGACCCCGGCTTCGAGAATCACCCGCTGCTCAAGGCCTCTGTCGCGCGGCGGTTGGAGCTGACCTCGATCAGCTAGGCGGCGCGTAGGCGGCGGTCAGCATCCCGAAATAGGTCGGCGCTTCGTAAGAGATCAGGTCGCCCTGCCAGCCGGCGGTTGCGCCATGCAGCATCAGCATCTGCCACCAGCTGTCCGCCTTCGCCAGCTCGACCTGCTCGCGGCTGATCTCGACCAGGCGGTCGAGACGGTTGGTGGTCACCAGCTCGCACACGAGCGCGTCGTATTCCTTCGCCGCGGGATGAAACCCGTAGGGCCCGTCCTGCTGGTGAGCGTGGCCATGGTCCGCGCTCGCGATGAATGCGACGCGCCGGTCTGACGCCCCGGTCGCCGCCGCAATCGCGGCGCCCGCGCTGATGTGGTCGGACGCGGACAGCTCGCGGGCCGGGGTCACGATCACAGCGGGCAGCGGCGGCTGGCTCCGCCCGCCCATGAACCACAGCGGGATGAGCACGCCCCAGTCCATCGGCGCGACCGCGGTCGACGGGTCGTTGGATCCAAAGCTCACCGCCGCGGCGGGGAGGCCGGCCGCGGACATCGACTCCAGCAGCCGCCAGGCGAGGTCCATCTCCGACGGCACGTCGAGCTCGATCGGCGGCGTCACTCCGTTGAGTCTTCCTTTGAGCCGCGCCGCAACGACCACCGCCAGCGCATCGGAGATGTGCACGTTGTGTGGAGTCGCGACGATCACGACGTCCGGCCTGGCCGCGGTGAAGAGACGTCCCAGCTGCTCCATGCCGGCACGCGTCGCGACGGCCAGCTCGCGCTCCTCCGGCTCGCACGCCTCGGCAATCGCGATCCCACCGTGAGGGGCGATCGCGGCAAAAACCAGCGGCATCTAAATAGATAAGCGTCCTCCCCATTCATGGGGAGGTGCCGGCAAAGCCGGCGGAGGGGCTGGTGGAATCACCAGCAAACGATACTTAGTCACCAATGGAAGTTTCACCGCTGCGTTTGACGGAGTACAGCCACGGGGCCGGTTGAGCCTGCAAGCTCAGCCCGGTGGAGCTAGGGCAGGTTCTCGGGGCGCTGCCCCCGATCGTCGACCCCAACGTGCTGCACGGTGCGGCCGCCCGCGATGACGCGGCGGTCTATCGCATCGCGCCCGACCGCGCGCTGGTCGCGACGGTCGACTTCTTCACGCCCATCGTCGACGATCCCGCGGATTTCGGGGCCATCGCCGCGGCCAACGCGCTCAGCGACGTCTACGCCGTCGGCGCGCGGCCGCTCTTCGCCCTCGGCATCACCGCATTCCCTCGCGACAAGCTCGGCACAGGCTTGCTGGAGAAGATCGTCGGCGGCGGCGCGGCCAAGCTCGGCGAGGCCGGCGTCCCGGTCGTGGGCGGACATTCGGTCGACGACCCCGAGCCGAAGTTCGGCTACGCGGTCATCGGAGAGGTTCACCCCGATCACCTGGTCGGGCATGAAGGCTCGCAGGCCGGCGACCTGCTCTACGTCACCAAGCCCCTCGGCTCGGGGCTGGTGACGACGGCGATCAAGCGCGGCCTGTGCCCACCCGAGCTGGAGCGAGAGGCGATCGGTGTCATGACGACGCTCAACCGCGATGCTTCGGCCGCGATGCTGGCGTCGCACGCCACCGCCGCGACAGACGTCACCGGCTATGGCCTGATCGGCCACCTCGCCAACCTCAAGGGAGGCGCCGACCTTGAACTCCGCGCGGTGCCCTTCATGCGCGGCGTGCGGGACCTCGCCGAGCGCGACCTGTTCCCCGACGGAAGCCGGCGCAACCACGCCGCGTATCGCGACCAGGTGGCCTGGGGAGGAGCGTCGGAGGTCGATCAGCTGATGCTTTGCGACGCTCAGACGAGCGGCGGGCTCCTCGTCGCCATCCCTTCGTACAACGCGGCCAGGTTCGAGCAGGCGGCGAGATCGGCGGTCAGGATCGGCGTCATGCGCGGCGACGGCAAGATTCGCGTCGTCTAGATGTCTCGACTGAGGGTCAGCGGTGGTGAGGCCCGGGGTCGCCGGCTGAAGGCGCCGAAGAACATCCGCCCGACCCAGGGCATGGTCAAGCAGGCCATCTTCAACATGGTCGGACCGGACATCGAAAGCGCCAACGTCCTCGACCTCTTCGCGGGATCGGGCGCGCTGGGCATCGAGGCTCTGTCGCGGGCCGCGGCGAGCGTCACCTTCGTGGACCAGCAGCCGCGCGGTCTTGCTATCCTGCGGCAGAACTTGGACGCCCTCGGCTTCAAGGAGCGCTCGCGAGTGATCCGCGGCGATGTCGTGCGGTGGCTCGAAGCATCTCCCGACGCCATCAAGGCCGCGGACTTCGTCTTTCTCGACCCCCCATACGACGACGTCGTCCTGGACCGCGCCCTGAAGGTGCTCGACCGCGTGGCGACACAGGCGACGGTAGTGGCCGAACACTCGCGAAGGCAGGAGCTGCCGCAGCTCGACCGGCTGCGAGTCGACCGTCAACGCCGCTACGGTGACACGCTGGTCACGGTGTTCCGAATCTGATGGCCCGCAACCAGGCCGCGAACTCGAAGATCGCGGTGTATCCGGGCAGCTTCGACCCCTTCACCAACGGACATCTCGACGTCGTCGACCGCGCGCTCGGCATCTTCGACAGGCTGATCGTCGCGGTCACGGCCAACCCGGAGAAACGCCAGCCGCTCTTCACGGTCGAGGAACGCTTGCAGCTCATCCGCGCCTCGCTCAACGGACGCGATCGCGCGGAGGTCGCAAGCTTCACCGGCCTCACCGTCGAGTACGCGCGCTCCCGAGGGGCGAGCACGCTGGTCAAAGGGCTGCGCGCCTACTCAGACTTCGACGCCGAGCTGCAGCAGGCGCTCATGAATCGGAAGCTCGCGCCCGACATCCACACCGTGTTCCTCATGTCTGGCTTCGCGCACATATTCGTCTCGTCAAGTATCTTGAAGGACATCGCCAGCTATGGCGGCAAGGTTTCGGACCTCGTCCCGCCGGCGGTCGCGAGAGCGTTGAAGGAGAAGTTCAGATAAAGGTCGACGAGCTGCTTGACCGTTTCGAGTACCTGATCCAGAACGCGCGCCATGTCCCGCTTTCGACTCAGATCATGCTCAACGAAGATGAGCTCATGGAGCTCATCGACCAGATCCGCTTCAACCTCCCGGACGAGATCAAGCAGGCCAACTGGACCGTGTCCGAGCAGCAGCGGATCATGACCGAGGCGCACGCCGAAGCCGCGCGCACCATGTCGCGGGCCAACGAGCGCGCGGAGGAGGCTGCGTCGGAACACGAGATCCTGCGCCGCGCCGAGCGCCACTCGGCCCAGGTCGTGAAGGACGCGCAGGCCAAGGGCGACCAGATCATCCGCGAGGCGGAGGCTTACGCGCTGGAGCAGCTCAAGCAGCTGGAAGCCCACCTCGGCCGCACGCTGCAAACCGTCCGGCGCGGGGTGGAGGCGCTGCAGGCCAACCAGCCCCAACCGCAGGAGACCGCCGACCAGGCGACCGGCAGCTAGCTTCCGGTAAAATCCCCGGAGCCCATGGCTCTGCCGAAGGTCAAGCTATCGAAGTCAAAGAAGGGACGCCGGCGCTCGCACCTCGCGCTCGCCCTCGTCCAGATCCAGCCGTGCCCGAACTGCAAGCACATGCGCCGCCCGCACACGGTGTGCCCCAACTGCGGCCATTACGGCGCAGGCAGCGGCCGCGAAGTGATCAAAGCGAAGGAATAGCTAGAAAGTGGCTCCTCCCCATTCATGGGGAGGTGGCGCGAAGCGCCGGAGGGGCTGGTGGCATCTTCTATAGCGTTCCTCTTTCCCGGCCAGGGCTCGCAGCAGCCCGGCATGGGGACCGAGCTTCTCCAGGACGAAGAGGTCTCCGCGCTCTGCGACAGGTGCGAGTCGGCCGCGGGTGTGGACCTGCGCCGCCTCCTCACCACAGACAGCGACGATGAGCTCCGCCTGACGCAAAACGCCCAGCCCGCGCTCTGCTTCGTCGGCATCGCCCTCACCCTGCTGCTCCGGCGGCGGGGCATCGAGCCCGCGGGCGCGGCGGGCCACTCGGTCGGCGAGTACGCGGCGCTGGCCGCCGGCGGCGCGGTCACCGCACCGCAGGTGATCAAGGCGGTCGTCGAGCGCGGCAAGGCGATGGCCGAAGCGGCGCCCGCGGGAACGAGCTCCATGGCGGCGGTCCTCGGCCTCGACGCCCAGGCCATCGAGGTTGCGTTGGCCGGCATGAACGACGCCTGGCCGGCGAATTACAACACCCCCACCCAGACGGTGATCGCCGGCACGATGACCGGGCTCGAGGTCGCGACGCAGCGGCTTCAGGTCGCCGGCGCCAAGCGCGTGATCCCGCTCAACGTCAGCGCCGCGTTTCACACTCCGCTGATGGCGCCCGCCGCGGAACGGCTGCGCGCAGCGCTGGACAGGGTCGAATGGCGCTCGCCGCGCATCCCAGTGATGGCCAACCTCACCGGGCGAGCCCACCAGGGCGGTGATCGCATTCCGCACGTCATGGAGATGCAGCTCCGGTCTCCCGTCCGCTGGGCGGCGTGCATCGGATCGCTCCTCGAGATGGGGTGCGACACCTTCGTCGAGGTCGGGCCGAAGCGCGCCCTGACGGGCATGATGCGCGAGCTCGCGCCGGGCCGCGCGGCGTCCGCCGTCGCCACCCCCACCGCCGTGCAGGAGCTCGAGCTCACGGCCTAGGCGACGAATCGTCGCCTGGCGGCCTTCTGCGCCTTGACGCCCTCCGCCGAGGCGGGCGGACAATCGAGTACTGGTTCACTGCCTGGCTCGGCTTTCTCACGGAGGTGAGCGATGAATGCAGGCGTAGTCAAGTCCAAGTACAAGAAGTCAGAGTTGGACAAGGCCATCAAGGAGTACAAGGAGACGGCGCTGCCGGCGATCGCGACCCATGAAGGCGCACGCTCCGCGACCCTCCTCATCAATCGCGAGACGGGCGACACTCTCTCCATCGCGTTCTACGAGAACGACGCCGCGGCGAAGTCTTTCGGACCGAAGGCCGAGAAGCTCATCGCCGGGTTTCAGAAGTACGCGGCTTCCGACGCCAGTCCGACGCGCGAGATCTATGAGATCGCGGCATCGACTCAGAGCGAGGCGAAGGCCGTGGTCGAGCGGACCTACAAGGCGATCAACGCACACGACCTCGAAGCGGCCGCGCGCGACTCGGCGCCGGACTCGGTCTTGACCGCGCCGGGCGACATGACGGTCAAAGGACCGCAGGCGATCAAGGAGTACAACCAGAACTGGATCACGGCGTTTCCCGACGCGCGTTTCGAGACGAAGAACATCTTTGCCCAGGGCAACCAGGTCGTCGTCGAAGCCGTCTTCGTCGGCACCCATAACGGAACGCTGAAGACTCCCATGGGCGACGTGCCGGCAACGGGCCGCAAGGTCAGGGGCGATTACGTGCAGGTCTTCGAGGTCGACCGCGGCCTGATCAAAAAAGCACGCCTGATGTTCGACCAGGTCCAGCTGATGACGCAGCTTGGCATGGCCCCTGCACCCCCTCAGCAGGCGCTGAACACCCGCCGGTAGGTGATTGCCGGCGTCGGGCCGGGGCCGCGCGGAGCCCCGGCCCATCCGGCCTTGCGCGACACCGGCCTCGTGTACAGTAGACCGCGTATGGAAACTCAAAAGCTGAGCTTCGAGGACTTCAAGAACATCATCGTCGAGCGTCTGGGCTGCGAGCCCGAGCAGGTAACTATGGACGCTTCATTTCAGGAGGACCTGAACGCCGATTCTCTCGACCTCGTCGAGCTTATCTACGCGTTCGAGGAAAACACCGGTCTCGAGATTCCTGACGAGGACGCGGAGAAGATCACGACTGTCGGACAGGCCTGGGAATACATCCAGGAGAAGGCCGGCTCATAGCACAGCCCGAGTCTGCACCTCTCGCCCAGTCGCTGCAGCAGCTTCAGCAAAAGATCGGGATTCACTTTCGCGACCCGGGCCTCCTGCTCGAGGCGGTCACGCACAGCTCCTTCGCCAATGAGAGTCCTTCGGTGTCGCCCCGCGACAACGAGCGCCTCGAGTACCTCGGCGACGCGGTCCTGCAGCTCATCGCCGCGGAATACCTGTACAAGCACCACCCAGGCGCCACCGAAGGCGAGCTGACGCAGACCCGTTCGGCGATGGTCAACACCAACACGCTCGCCCAGCTTGCCGAGCAGATGGGCCTGGGCGCATATCTGTATCTCGGCAAGGGCATCGCGAAAGGGGGCGGCCGCAATCTCAAGTCCCTGCTCGCCAATGGGTTCGAGGCCGTGCTTGGCGCGGTGTTCCTCGACGCAGGCTATGACGCCGCCTACCACTACTACCTCGACCGTTATCGAGCCCTCCCGTCGCCCGTCCGCGACGAGAACTTCAAAGGCCGCCTGCAGCAGGTGGCGCAGGAACGATTCGGCGAAACCCCCGTCTACGACAGCGAGGGAGCCCGCGTGGCCAACCGCCGCGAGTACACCTCGGTGGTGTTCGCCGGGGCGGAGCCGCTGGGCACCGGCCACGGCGCCAGCAAGCAGGAGGCCGAGCAGGACGCGGCCCGGGCGGCCCTGGAGACCCTCCTCGGGTCGACCAAAGACATGCAGACCATCAAGCCGGCCCAGACGCGGACCCGCCGCGCGCCCCGAAAGAAGCGGGAGGTCCCTGCTTCCCCTCCCGCGGAAGTGGTGCCGCTCCCCATTCATGGCGAGGCGGCGGCTGAGCCGCCGGCGGGGCCGATGCAATCCCGCAGCCGCCAGTTCGGCGAACCCATCGAGTAGTGCTTGAGGGGCCGCCAGGCCCTACATCTGCTACTCTCGGCGCCAGTTTGTTCCTCAGGTCCCTGCAATTGCTGGGCTTCAAGACCTTTGCCCGGCAGACCGAGATACTTTTTGACGGCGGCGTGACCGCCATCGTCGGGCCCAACGGTTCGGGCAAGACGAACATCGTCGACTCCGTCAAGTGGGTGCTCGGCTCCGGCCAGGCGCGCGACATCCGCGGCAAGAAGATGGAAGAGGTCATCTACGCCGGCGGTGACCGCCGGCCACGCGCGTCCTACGCCGAGGTGACGCTCGTGTTCGACAACACCGCCGGCCGGCTGCCCGTCGAGTACCACGAGGTGGCGATCAAGCGCCGGGTCGAGCGCGATGGGGAGAGCGACTACTTCCTCAACGGCACGCGGGTGCGACGCCGCGACCTGCTCCACCTCCTCTCGTCGACCGGCCTGACGGTCGACTCCTACGCGATCATCGACCAGCACGATATCGAGCACATCGTGGTCTGCTCGCCCGCCGAGCGCAGGCAGCTCCTCGAGGAGGCGGCCCAGGTCCGCGGTGTCAAGGTCCGGCGCCAGGAGGCGTCGCAGAAGCTGCAGGAGCTCGCGAACAACCTGCTCCGGCTCGAAGACCTGAAGACCGAGCTTGCGCCGCGGCTCGAAGGCCTGCGTGCGCAGGCCGCGGCCGCCCACGAGGCCGCCGAAGCCGGCGCCCGCCTCGAGGTGCTGCGCGGCAGCATCGTCTGGGAGGAATGGCGCGAGGCCCGCGACGCCCATCGCCGGGCTTCCTCACAGGCCCAGGGCCTGGAGCGGCGCCTGATCGAGGCCCGGGAGCAGGCGCGCGTGTCGGAAGAGGAGTTCCGGTCGGGCCGGGAGGCCGCGCAGGCGGCCCAGGACCTCCGTCTGGCGCGCCAGCGGTCGCTGGGCCAGCTCCGGCTGCTGCTTTCCGAGGCCGAGCACCGAATGCAGCTGGCCCAGGAGCGGATCGAGAACCGGCGCACAGTGGCCGAGACGGCGCGCCACGCCGAAGCCGAGAACAAGGCGGTCCTCGACGCGGCAGCCGACCTGCACGCGCAGCTGGCGAGGGAGCTCGCCATCGAAGCGCTCCCGGTCGAGAACGTCGCCGAGGGCGAGCTGGCCGAAGCCGAAAGCCGGGCCCGGGTGGCGGAGGAGGCAGCCGTGGCCCTCGCCAGGCTCCGCTCCGAGCTCGAAGGCATCGACTCCCTGCGGCCGGCCGCATTCTCGGGGGTGCGGCTGGGTGACGTGATCACGGCGCGGCCCGGCTACGAAGCCGCCCTGGCCGGCGTCCTGGGCCCGCTGCTCGACGCGCTGGTCGTGGCCGACGAGGGGGCGGCGCTGGAGTCGACGGCGGCGGCGAATGGACAGGTCACCGCGCTGTTTCCGACCGACGGCCCCGCGCCTCTCGACGGCTCGCTCTACCACCAGGTCGACATTCGCGACGGTTACGAGCCCATCGCCCGGCGGCTGCTGGGCGGCATCCTGCTTGGCCGCGACGTGACTGTCGACGGCGTCTACCGCGAGCCGGGCATGATCCGGGCGGGCGCCGACCCGCGCGTCGCGCTGGATGCCCGCCGCGCCGAGCTTCGGCGGCAGATCCCGCAGCTGGAGGCCGACGCGGCCCGAGCGCACGACACGGCCGGCGAGCTGCGGCGCCTGCGCGACGCGATGGAGCGCGGGCGGATGCGCAATCGGCTCGATTCGATCCGGCGCCAGGCAGGCATGGTGGAAGAGGACCTCGCTCGGCTCACCGCCGTGTCCGAGGATCGCCGCAGCCGCGTGGTCCAGGCCGAGCAGGCATTGACGGACTCCGAGGACTCGCTGCCCGCGCTGCGCGAAGCGGCCGAGAGCGCCCGCGGGGCCCTGGCCGCGGCCGAGCACGACGCGCCCGAGGACGACGCGGAGAGCGCTGAGGGCGCCCGACGCCTGGTCGCGCTCGAAGAGGCCCGCATCGACGCCCGGCTGCGGGCCGGGACGCTCGAGGGCAACCTCGAATTGATCACGCGCGAAGCCGAGCTCCTTCAGGCTCGCATGGACGACATCCGGTCGCGCATGCCCGACGGCGTCGCGCCCGAGGAGATACCGGGTGGGAAGGCACGCGAGCGCGAGATGCGCGCGCTGGAGCGCCGCCTGATCGAGATCGGTCCGACGAACGCGCTCGCGGAATCGGAGTGCCGCGAGCTGGAGGAGCGCTACCAGAATCTCGCCGAGCAGCTGGACGACATAACCGCCGCACGGACAGACCTCGAGGGTCTCATCGCGCAGCTTCGCAAGGAGGAAGAGTCGCGCTACGAGGCCGTGTTCGGCGCGGTGGCCGCGAACTTCCACGAGTACTTCTCCGAGCTGAACCCAGGTGGGCGCGCGACCCTGCGCCACGCCGACGGCGACGAAGGTCCCCGCACTGGCGTGGAGATCCTGGTCCAGCCGCCGCGCAAGCGGCTGCAAAACGTGACCCTGCTCTCCTCGGGTGAGCGCTCGCTCGCCGCCCTCGCCCTCGTGCTTGCGCTCGACGAGGTCAACCCGAGCCCTTTCACCATCCTCGACGAGGTCGATGCCGCGCTCGATGACGCGAACGTCGACCGCTTCGGTCAGATGGTCGCGCGCCTGGGCGCACGCCGACAGTTCCTGGTCATCACCCACAACCATGTGACGATGTCCTACGCCTCCACGCTGTACGGCATCCACCTCGATGAGAGCGGTTCGTCCCACCTGGTCTCGGTTCGGCTCGAAGACATTCGCAAGCCCGCGACGCGAGCCGCGTCCACCGCCCAAGCAGGCTGAGCGAGCAAAAGCAGAGCGTCTGGAGCCGGGTCGGCAACCGGACCCGGAATGCTCTCGCGGCGGGCCTTCGCTCCCTCAGCCCGCCGCTCGCGGCCGGTTACTACGAAGAGCTCGAAGAAGTCCTGGTGGGCGCCGACCTCGGCCCGGCGATGGCTGCGCAGCTGGCGGCCGGCGTGCGATCGCGCTCCCCGCGCACACGCGATGAAGCGATTGAGGCCCTCGTAGCAGTCGCGGGCGCCGTGATGTCGAAGAAACCCCGCGAGCTCAACCTCTCCGGCAACCCGGCTTGCATCCTCTTTTACGGTGCCAACGGCGCCGGCAAGACGACCACCGCCGGCAAGGTGGCCTTCCGGCTGAGGGAGCAGGGCCGAAAGCCGCTCATCGTTGCGGCGGACACCTACCGCGCCGCCGGGATCGAGCAGATGGTGGCCTGGGCGGAGCGCGCTGAAGTACCGCATTTCGACGGTTCGAGCGGCGCCGACCCGGCATCGGTCGTTTTTGACGGCGTGCAGATGGCGCGCAAGCGGGGCCACGACGTGGTGATCGCGGACACGGCGGGTCGCCTGCAGACGCAGCGCAACCTGCTCGAGGAGCTCGGCAAGATCGGCCGCGTGATGAGCAAAGCACTCGACGACCAGCCGTACGAATCGCTCCTCGTGCTCGACGCCGTGCTTGGACTGGCGAGCCTGGCCCAGGCACGCGAATTCAACAAGTCGATCCCGATGACCGGCCTGGTCCTCGCCAAGCTCGACAGCAGCGCCAAGGGCGGCGCGGCCATCGCGATCGAAGCCGAGCTCGACGTCCCAGTCAAGCTCGCCGGGGTGGGGGAGGCCATCGAAGACCTGGCCCAGTTCGACCTAGGCGCCTTCATCCGCACGATCTTCAACTAACCCGGACCAGCCCCTCCGGCGGCTCCGCCGCCACCTCCCCATGAATGGGGAGGAGCAATCGAGACCATCCCCTCATGGGTCTTCGCCAGCTGCCACCCGCCTTCATGCACGAGCCAGTGATGCCGGTGGCAGAGAAGGATCAGGTTCGACAGCTCTGTGTTCCCCCCATTGATCCAATGCACAAGGTGATGTCCGTCGCATCGTGACGCGGGCCGCTCGCAGGCCGGCCACTGGCAGTGCCCGTCCCGAGCTTGGAGCGCCCGCCGAGCGGGTCCCGAAATCACTCTCCTGGACCGACCGACGTCGACGACGACCGATTCCTGGTCAAGCAAGACGCGCATCACGCTGCAGTCGCAAGCCATGCGCTGCACCGTGGTCGAGGAAACCGGCAGCGAGAACTCCATCTCGCCGCCGGCCGCTCCGGCCAGGCCCTTCACAGTTTCAACCGAAGCGGTGATCTGGAGATTGGCGGGCCTGCCGCCCGCGGCCAGCTCGACCAACGCGTCTGCGTACCGCTTCTCCAGGTTCCGCGCGTCGTCCCACCGGGTTCTCCGCGCCAGAGGCTCCAGCGCTGTGCGCACGGCGGCGCCACCGGCAGGGTCGAGGACTCCATTGATGAGCAGGCCGCCGTCTTCGCCCCTGCTCAACCAGAGGTGACGATTCTCGACCAGGTCAACCTGTTCCGCCGCATAGCCCTTGGCATCAACCGAATGACGGTAGTGCAGGCTCTCGTAATAGAACTTGCCCGGCGACACCTTGCGCGCCACCTCGAGCAACCTCGCCTCCTCAAAGCGCGGCCCCGTCGCAATCGCCGTGCGCGCCATCACCGCCAGGTGGCTGAAGCCGATCTCGCCGCGCTCCATCGCCTTGACGCTGGCACCGATCGTGTTCGCTCGCTCGCCGACCGCGATCCGATCGCCAGCCACCTTCTCTGTCACGTTGCAGTTGAAGCGGATCCAGTCGAGGGCGGAATTCGATCCTTCGTCCGACCAGTGATCGGTCCGCGCGAACTCCGCCGCCAGCCTCGATTGCTCCAGCTGAAGCAGGTCGATCTGGCGCTGAATCCCGATCATCTCCCGAGCGATCTCGGCGCCCCGCGACACCACTTCAATCATGCCCACAGCCTACGAACACCGGTTCGCCCGGGCAACCCTCTTTACAAGGCAAAAAAAGAAAGTTCCAAACCTGCGACATTCGAAGGCCGTGCTAGCCGACCCCCACTGCCACACCCTCTCCTCGGACGGGATGGTCACGCCCGCCGAGCTGGTCGAGGCGGCGCTAAAGGCCCACCTCGACCTCATCGCCGTCACCGACCACGACACCATGGACTCGGTCCAGCAGGCCAAGGAGCATGGCGCAAGCGCAGGCATCGCCGTCGTCGCGGGGCAGGAGATCACCACCGCCTGGCCCGCCCAGACTCACATCGTGGGCTGGTTCCTGGACAAGCCGGTCAAGCGCGGCATGTCATTGGTGGACACCGTCGACGCGATCCACGACCAGGGAGCGCTGGCGATCGTCCCGCATCCTTTCATGCCCGTTTATTTCGGCTCGATCCAACCGGGCATGCTCAAACGCCTGATCGAAAGACACCCCGTCGACGGCATCGAGATCATGTTCACCGTCCCCATCGGTGCACGCCGGCGCAAGCAGCTCGAGGCCTTCTATGCCGGCAATCGCGATCGTCTGGGGGCGGCCGTCGGTGGCAGCGACAGTCACTTCGGCGGCTACGACCTCGGCAAGGTCGTCACCGAGTACGACGGCGATTTCCGCAGCGCGATTCAGAATCGAAAGACGGTCCCGCAACACGGACGCGATGGCGGCGGAGTTCCGGTCGCGATGGCGCTGCGCCAGCAGTGGCGCTCCCTGGTCGAGCTACCGGTCAAGCGATTGCGCGGCGAGCTCTAGCAGCACCTCGTGCACGGCCGGCGACGCGGCCAGGACATTCCCCGTTTCGATCCAGCCGTCTCCGCCCGACCAGTCGGTCACCCGACCACCAACCTCGAGCACCAATCCCGCGCCGGCTGCGACGTCCCATGTGTGGAGGCCGAGCTCGAAGAAGCCGTCGAACGTGCTCGAGGCGGTCCACGCGAGGTCGAGCGCCGCGGCGCCCGCCCGGCGAAGGTCTTCAAAGCGCGACAACGCGCCCTCCATCACAGGCAGATAGCGTGAGAGCAGGGCCTTATCACGAAAGGGAAAGCCCGTGGCTACGACCGCGGCCGACGGTTCCACCACCCGATGCGGCGGAAGACGCTCACCGTTCAAGAAAGCGCCGCGCCCGCGCTCCATCGTGAACTCGAGCTTCAGAAACGGCGCCAGCACGACGCCGACCGACGGCCGCCCGTTGTCGAGCAACGCCACAGAGATTCCAACGGTCGGGAATCCGCGGGTGAAGTTCGTCGTGCCGTCGAGGGGATCCACCGTCCACATCGTTTGCGAACGGATCCCGCCGCGCTCCTCGGCCAGCACCGAAACACCGGGCGCTTCTTGCGCCAGCACCTCGAGAATCGCCGCCTCGGAACGACGATCGGTGGCGGTGACGTAATCGCCGACGCCTTTCCGTTCCGCGGATCCGCCCGGCTTCGGCAAGCCCGACTCGAGAAGCACGGCGGCACCGGCGCGCGCGGCGCGCAGGGCGACAGGGAGGAGAGAGCTCAGGCCTGCTTGTCTTCGAGGCCCAAGCCGAACATCGCCTCGAGGTCGTGGGCTGAGAACTGCTGAAACGCGACCATCGTCTGCGTGCGCTCGATGTCCTGAAGACGCGTGAGGTGCTGGGTGACGACCTTGGCCAGGTCGTCGTGCTCGCGCACGCGAACGATCGCGACGAAGTCCCAGTCGCCGGTCACCGTGTAGACCTCGGCCACGCCTTCCACGTCGGCCAGCTCCGGACCCAGGTGGGAGAGGCCCTCGCGCGTGGACTCGATCAGGATGAACGCGGTCAGCATCAGCCGGCGCCGAGAGGAACCATCGCGCCGGTCACTTCGCCGTAGGCCCACACGTCCATGTCGCCGTAGTCGATTCCGTGGGCGCCGAAGATCGTGCAGAGATGGGTGCGGTGGTCGTTCCCGTGATGCATCGCCTGGATGAGCACGACGCCGAGGTCGATCTTCACGCGCTGCTCACCGTATTGGGTCTCGATGAGCTTGCCACCGCTCAGCCGTCCAGCCTCGTCGATCAGCTGATTCCCGCTGCGTTCCGCGAGCGCACGCAGCGCCGCCACGCCTGGAAACCCGTCGCGCTCGTTGAGCTGCGGCTCATGACCAACCAGCCGCCGCAGATATCGCTGCTCCGCGGCCAGGAGATGCACCAGCGTCGCAGCGATCGTGCCGTACGTCCCGGGCGTGGTCAGCTGGAGCTGTTCCTCGCTCAACCGGCCGCACACATCGAGCACATGGAGGTTGGCCCACTTGTGGTAGCGGAAGGCCTCGACCAGCAGCGATTCGTCCACGCCCAGATTCTAAATCTTGGTAAGCTGTCAAGGCATGCCCCTTGACAGGCTCCAGGCTCGCGGCCGCGCTCTCGCGCTGTACGAGCGCTATGGACCGCTGCTCACGCAGCACCAGCGCGACGTGATCGACCTGTACCTGCGCAGCGATTGGTCGCTGGCCGAGATCGCCGCTCACCAGGGCACGTCGCGTGCCGCGGTGCACGACATCATCCGGCGCTCGACCACAGCGCTACAGGATTACGAGAAACGCCTCGGGCTGCTTGCCGA
>VBHJ01000146.1:30081-43150 GCA_005887685.1 Chloroflexota bacterium
AAGAAGCTCACAGGGCGCGGCGTCCTGCGCCCCGAAGACGTCGACGCGGGTCTGCGCGAGGTCCGGCTCGCGCTGCTCGAGGCCGACGTCAACTTCAAGGTCGTCAAGGAGTTCGTGGAGCGAGTCCGAACACGAATCACCGGTGTCGAGATCTCGCCGGGGCTGACCGCGCCGCAGACCCTGGTCAAGGCGGTCAATGACGAGCTGGTCGAGCTGCTCGGCGGCAACAGCGAAGGCCTTCGGTATTCACCCCAGCCGCCGACGGTCGTGATGCTGGTCGGCCTGCAGGGTTCGGGCAAGACGACCACCGCGGTGAAGCTGGCGCTGCTGGCCCGGCATGACGGCCACCGCCCGCTGGTGGCGGCTCTCGACTTCAGAAGGCCCGCGGCGATGGATCAGCTGAGGACGCTCGCGGAGCGCGAGAACATCTACTTCTATGGAGTGCTCCCCATTCA
This sequence comes from Chloroflexota bacterium, assembly GCA_005887685.1. Lineage (GTDB taxonomy): Bacteria > Chloroflexota > Dormibacteria > Dormibacterales > Dormibacteraceae > 40CM-4-65-16. Next base: position 30,537 of record VBHJ01000146.1, read on the forward strand.
TGGGGACGTGGCGCGAAGCGCCGGAGGGGCTGTCGAAGAGGCCAGGCGCCTCAACGCCGACGTCGTGATCCTCGACACCGCGGGCCGCCTGCACATTGATGAGGACCTGATGGACGAGCTGAAGCGCCTCAAGGCCGCGACGCCGGTCACCGAGACCCTGCTCGTCGCCGATTCGATGACCGGCCAGGAAGCGGTGAAGGTCGGCGAGGCGTTCGGCAAGGCGGTAGGGCTCGACGGTGTGATCCTCACCAAGCTCGACGGCGACGCGCGCGGCGGGGCGGCGCTGTCGCTGCGCATGGCGACGGGCCAGGTCATCCGGTTGGCCGGAACGGGCGAGAAACCCCAGGACCTCGAGGTGTTTCGCGCGGACCGCATGGCGTCCCGGATCCTCGGCATGGGCGACGTGCTTTCCCTCATCGAGAAGGCCGAGCGCAATCTCGACACCGCCGAGGCGGAAGAGGTCGAGCGCCACCTGCGCGCGGGGCAGCTCAGCTTCGACGACTTCCTGGCGCAGATCCGCCAGCTCCGCGGCATGGGCTCGCTCGAAGGCATGCTGGCGATGGTGCCGGGCGGCGGGGCGTTGAAGGGCCAGCTCGCAGGCGCCGATACGGAAAAAGAGATGAAGCGAATGGAGGCGATCATCCTCTCGATGACGCCCAGGGAGCGGGCGCATCCCGACATCATCGACGGCAAGCGAAAGCGCAGGATCGCCCGCGGCAGCGGCGTGCAGCCCGCCGACATCAACCGGCTGCTCAAGGCCAGGGACGCGATGCAGCAGATGGCCAAGCAATTCGGTCGTAAAGGCAAGCTCGCCGGAATTCCCCGAATGTATGGACAAGGAGGCGCAGGTTGGTAAAGATCAGGCTGAGGCGGATGGGGGCGAAGAAACACCCCTTCTACCGCCTCGTGGTGGCGGACGCGCGCTCCCCGCGCGATGGCCGCTTTATCGAGCACCTGGGGTACTACGACCCGATGACGGACCCTGTGAAGGTCAAGATCGACGCGGACAAAGTTATGAAGTGGCTGCAGCAGGGCGCGCAGCCCAGCGAAGCGGCGCGCAGCCTGTTGAAGCGGGAGGGAATCCTTGAGCGACGTGCAGAGCAGCCGACCCCCACGGCGTGACTTTCGGCGCGGCGGCAGCGGTGGCGGATTCAATCGAGGCGGCGGCGGTTTCCGGCGCGACCGGCCGGCGCCGAGCGGAGGCCCCGGCATCGACTACCGCGCGATGGTGGAGTACGTGGCGAAGTCACTGGCGGAGAAGCCGGAAGAGGTCTCGGTCGAGGCCTTCGAGCGCGGCGGAGGAACCGTCGCCATCAAGGTCAAGCTGGCCGACGAGGACGTCGGGCGTTTCATCGGCAAGGCCGGGCGCAACATCGAAGCCCTGCGCACGCTGGTGCGGGTCGCCTCATCGCGGGATCGCAAGCGAGTCTTCGTCGACCTGGCGAACGCGCCGATCGCGGGCCAGCAATTCTCGCCTCGAGGCGGCAGCGGAAGGCGGCCTAGCGGCGAGGTGACCGCGTGACCAGAGTCGGACAGGTTGCGGGGGCGTTTGGAGTGGAAGGAGCTGTCAAGGTGATCCCCTTGACAGATTTCCAGGATCGTTTCGACCCTGGTGTGAGCTTGCTGCTCGACGGGTGCGCTCACCAGGTCGAGTGGAGCCGCGAAGGCCAGCCGGGTCTCGTGGTGAAGTTCCGCGGCGTCGAGAACCGAACCATGGCGGAGCTGTTCCGAGGCCGCTACCTGGAGGTTCCGGATGACGACGTCCGTGCGCTGGAACCCGGCAAGTTCTACCACCACCAGGTCGTCGGCCTCGCCGTGCTGTCCAGCTCTGGCCGGCGCCTGGGGGTGATCGAGGAGGTCCTCGAGCGCCCGGCGAACGACGTCTGGGTCAGCCGCGAAGGCTCGATCGAGCACCTGATCCCGGCGACCAGGGACGCGGTCGTCGAGGTCGACGTCCAGGCCGGCCGTGTCGTGGTCGCCGACTGGCTCTTGCGGGTCGAGGACGCCAAAGAGAACAGCTGAGATGAGATTTGACGTCGTGACGATCTTCCCGGCCATGTTCGGTGCTGCCTTTCAGCAGGGCGTGATCGGCCGCGCCATCGAGCGCCGGTTGATCGAGCTGCACGCCCACGACCTGCGGGATCACACGCATGACCGCCACCGCCAGGTGGACGACATGCCGTTCGGCGGCGGTCCCGGGATGGTCCTGAAACCGGAGCCGGTGATCGAGGCCGTCGAATCCATCAGGAAGGACAACTTGGGACCCGTGATCCTCATGGAGCCGTGGGGCGAGCGCCTGGACCAGAGGCTCGCGGGCGAGCTCGCGGCCGAGCCAGGCCTCGTCATCGTGTGCGGGCGATACGAGGGCATCGACGACCGGGTTCGGGCGGCGCTGCAGGCGCGCGAGATCTCGATCGGCGACTACGTTCTGACCGGCGGCGAGATCCCCGCGATGGTCCTGGTCGACGCTGTGGCCAGGCTGATCCCGGGGGTCGTCGGCGACCCCGGCTCGCTGGCGCAGGACAGCTTCGCCGACGAGCTCACCGGCTGGCCGCAGTTCACGCGACCGGCCGAATATCGAGGCATGACCGTCCCTGACGTCCTCCTGTCCGGCGACCACGCGCGCATCAAGCAGTGGCGCCGGCAGCAAGCGGCCCAGAGACGCGTTCCACATGGCAAGGAGTTGAAGAAGACATGAACGTGATCCAGCAGCTCGAGAAGGAGCAGGAGAAGAAAAAGGTCCCTGCGCTGCGTGCAGGCGACACCGTGCGGGTGCACGCCAAGGTCGTCGAGGGCACGCGCGAGCGCATCCAGGTGTTCGAGGGCACGGTGATCCGGGTCACCGGCGGCGGACTGCGCCGGAACTTCACGGTGCGGCGTGTGACCCACGGCGTCGGAGTGGAGCGGACGTTCATGGTCCACTCGCCGCGCATCGACAAGATCGACGTCCTGCGCCACGGCGACGTCCGCCAGGGCCGCCTCTACTACCTCCGCGGCAAGGTGGGACGCGAGGCGCGCATCCGCGAACGGCGCCAGCTCGTAGCGAACGAGCCGGAGGAGGCGGAGGCCGAAGAGCCGGCGCCAACTGTGACCGATACCTAGCGCTACCATATGGTAACGTTACGTACCAATGCGTTTTGACGAGCCACTAAACGACATCTTTGCCAGCGGCACCCATGTGAAGGTGCTCCGAGCTCTTCATGCGCTTCCGACCGACCTGGCCGTAAGCGGCCGGGACCTGTCGCGGCGGGCAGCCGCATCGCACCCCCGAGCAACCAGGGTGCTTGCTGAGCTTGCGGATCAAGGAGTGGTCGCCGTGCAGCATTTGCCCCGCACCGATCTCTATCGCCTCAACAGGAATCACGTTCTGGCTGCGGCGCTTGCGCAACTATTCGTCCGCGAAACCGACCTGAGGTTCGAGCTGCTGTCGCTCGTGGCCAAGGAGCTAAAGCGGCGCAAGCTGCCCTTGGCGGAAGCGCGAATCTTCGGCAGCACAGCGCGTGGAAGCACGACTTCAGGCAGCGATGTGGATCTCGCCTTGGTCACGACCCGCGACAGCGTTCCAGCGGTTGAGAATGCCGCACAGCAAATTGCAGACGCCGTTCGCCAGCGTTTCGGAATGCGACTGAATGTGCTGGTCGGATCACCGACGCTGAATGTCCTGAGCCGAGGGAGACGACCTGGCCGGAGTGTGTGGCAGACGATCGAGCGTGAAGGAATCGATGTGCTGTCGGAATCCGTGGCGGCCCATTGATGGCGAGAGGCAAAACCGCCGTAGTCCGCCGGGGTGAAGCTCGGTTGTACCTCGGAAAGGCCGATCAGTTTCTCGAACAGGCCCGCGCGGCTCTTGACGCGCGCCGGTATGACGCAGCTCTCCTAAACGGCATTCACGCCGCGATCAGTGGCACGGATGCCGTCACCGTCGCTTTGGGCGGCCGCCGCTCCACGGATCCCGACCACCAGCGCTCGGTCGATTTGCTCGAGGAGTCCGCTGCGTCCGACCCCGAGATTCGGGAGCGGTCGCGTCAGGTCAGAGCTCTACTGGCGCAAAAGAACACCGTGGAGTACGAGTCAAGGTCAGCCAGCGCTCGAGACGCCCGTGACGGAGTCGAACGAGCCGGTCGGCTTGTCGAGTGGGCTCGCGAGATGCTAGCCAAGGCGCGGCTTTGAAGCGCCATTAAGACTCTGGCGGTCGACAACGCATCGGCAGCCACTGGCTGTGGTCAGATCGCCCAGGGTGTGCTACGGTCCGGCCGTTCGTAGAGGGGAGTAGCCTCGCGCCGGTTCGACTGGCACCCAGCTCGATTGGGGTTTAACCCGGACCCGGCGGCATCGCCCTGGCGCAGCAAGACCTCTGCCTTACTAAGCCAGTGAGCTAGAGCCGGGCCCCGGTTACAGGAGCGGCAGGTCGATGGTGAAGACGCTGCCCTTGCCGATCTCGCTCGTCACGCGGACGTCGCCGCCATGCAGCACGGCCAGGCGCTTGGTGAGCGCCAGGCCGAGGCCGGTGCCCTCGTAACGGCGCCCGGCCCCCGCGTCCAGCTGCTGGAACTCTGTGAACAGGCGATTGAGATCGGACGCGGCTATTCCAACACCGGTGTCTGAGACCGAGATCTCGACACCTTCGGCATGGCGCTGTGCGGCGATCGTCACGGTTCCACCCTCGGGCGTGAACTTGATCGCGTTGGAAACCAGGTTGAGCAGCATCTGCCTCAGCTTGCCCGGGTCCGCCTGAAGCTCGCCGTCCGACCCAAGGTTCATGGTGACCAGGATTTTCTTTTTCGCCGCGATCGGCTGGATCGTCTCCACGACCTGACTCACGACGTGTGTCAACGACACGGTTTCCCTACGCAGGACCATCCGGCCGGCCTCGACTTTGGACAGGTCGAGGATGTCGTTGATCAACCCGAGCAGGTGCCGGCCGCCGGCGTTGATCTGACCCACGAACCTCTGCCGGGTCGACGGGTCGATCTTGCCGTTCGCGTCGTCGAGCATCAACTCTGAAAAGCCGAGGATCGCGTTGAGCGGTGTGCGCAGCTCGTGGCTCATGTTGGCCAGGAAATCGCTCTTGTGCTGATTGGCGACCTCCAGCTTCAAGTTGAGGTCGGTGATCGCCAGCTCCGTGTCCTTGCGCGCGGTGATGTCGCGCAAGAAGGCGACGAACAGCACCCTTTCGCCGAGCGCCGAAGCTCGAGAGATCGCCAGCTCGACGGGGAACTCCCGGCCCGTCCGGTCCAGCGCCGTGAGCTCCAGCACCTTCCCGAGCACAGGGCCCTCGCCGGTGGCCAGGTAGTGAGCAACGCCCGCTCGATGCGCTATGCGGTACCTGTGGGGGACGATGGTGTCGGCCAGGACCTTGCCGAGGATCTCATCCCGGGTCCAGCCAAAAGTTGCTTCCGCCTGCGGGTTCCAGTCGGTGACCTGGCCACTCTCATCCATGCCCACGATGGCGTTGAGGGAGGTGTCGACGATCGCCTGGAGGCGAGCCTGTGAGGCCTCCATACGCAGGTTCAACGCTCGGACGAAATTTTCGGAGAGCCTCCGCTCGGTGACCGCGGCGTGCACCGTCAGAACGACCACCCAGAGCACCGCCACCACGAGAATCGAGATCGCGGGCTGTCCAGGTTCGGCGCCCCGATTGATGGACAGCGCCAGGATCCCGATCGAGGCCAGCGCGGTGGCGGCCCAGACCTCGTTCCGAGTGTTGTACAGGGCTGCGAACAGAACCGTCGTGAGGTACAGAGGGAAGACCAGGAGCACCGGGGTCAGTGCGTGGCTCGCTCCGTTGACCGTGGCCTGGATCAGGAACACGGTGGCGATGCCACCGAAGATTGGGAGCTCGTGGATCCAACGAGGTAGACGGTCCCACGGCAACGCGTAGATCGTCACGATCACGATCACGCCCGCCGCGGCCGCAGCCAGGGACACCGGCGAGCCCTGCGTGAAGGTGGCTCCCAGGGCAAGGAGCAGCCCAAGCACGATGGGCGCCGCAATCGTGAGTCGCGGCAGCCGGTCCCACGGGATCGGGGACACGGCGGCTGCGATCACCCCCGCGGCGACCACGACCGCGAGGACGTCGGCCCACGCCAGGCGACTGAAGGTGGGATCGGCGAAAACCACCAGGGCGATGAGTCCTGCGCCCATGAACGGCGTGACGCGCCGCACCAGGCCCACTGTCTGAAACGGTTTCAACTGCGGTGGATTATCGCCCCGTTAACTCGTGGATTAGCGCTCCAAGGTCTGTAAAGCATCTGGCGGTTCGCATCGCCGCCCATTACCCTCGAATAGATGCGTCCCAAGCTCTGGAGGTTCGAGCGGATGGCTGCCGACATGGGCTACCGGGTGGTGGCCGGCGTGGACGAGGTGGGCATGGGTCCGCTGGCCGGCCCCGTCGTGGGCGGCGCCGTCGTGCTGCGGATCGGCGACCGGATCCCGGGTCTCAACGATTCGAAGCAGATGACCGCGGAGGAGCGCGAGCAGGTCGACAGGATCATCCGGCGGCGTGCAGTCGCGGTCTCCGTGTGCGCGGTCGATCACACTCAGGTCGACCGGCTCGGGCTCTACAAGGCGCGCATCCTGGCCAGCGCGGGCGCGGTGGCGGGGCTCAGCGTGAAGGCGGAGTACGTGCTGGTCGACGCCTTCGACATCCCCGACGCGCCGCTGCCCCAGATGGCGGTCGTGAGGGGCGACAAGATCTGCGCGTCGATCATGGCCGCCAGCATCGTAGCCAAGGTGGCGCGGGACGCGACCATGATCGAGTACGACCGGCTCTACCCCGGCTGGGGATTCGCCGACCACAAGGGATACGCCACGCCGTCGCATCGCGCCGCGATCCGGCGGCTCGGCCCAAGCCCCATTCACAGGACGAGTTGGGCGCCGTTTCGCGTCTCCGAGCTGGCCGGCTCAGGCCTGTAGAGCTAGGCCGAGCCGGGGAGAAGGCGGCCGCCGAGCTTCTCAGGTCGCGCGGCTACGAGGTCATCGGCGCGGGATTCCTCGCTCGGCGCGGCGAGCTCGACCTCGTGTGCCGGCGCGGCAACGCGCTGGTGATCGTGGAGGTGAAGACCCGGGCAAGCGACGCGTTCGGAACGCCGCTCGAGGCCGTGGGCGCGCGCAAGCGCCGTACCCTCAGGGACGCCGCGGCCGAGTACCGAGCCCTCGCTGAATGGCGCGGGCCGATCCGCTACGCGGTCGTCGGCCTGATGGTCAAGCCGGCTGGAGGATTCGACGCCGACCTGGTGGAGGACCCCTTCGATTAAGCGGCGGTGATCGAGCCCTCGAACGACTCCAGGCGCGAGTTCGCGGTCCACAGCATCAGGGCGACCACGGCTGCACCCCCGGCCGCCAGCAGCACCGCCACCACGCTGACCAACGCCGCCATCAGCGGAGTCGCCGGCAGGAACCCGAAGCCCCCGCTGCCGGCGGCCAGCTGCTGGGCCAGCTGAAGGATCGCGAAGGCGCCGACAGAAAGCAGTCCGAAGCCAAGCTCAGCGCCCATCGCGGCGAGAGTCCCGACCATGCCGACCATGCGCCGGTCGTCGGCGGATTCGAAGTGCGGATCGATGGCGCCCGCCGCCACGCCGATACAAACGCACCCCAGGCCCAGCCACACCGCCAGGGCCGCGACCTGCGCTGCTCTCCCAGGAGCATTACCGCTGATCAAAGAGCTGGCCACCGTGATCGCGATGGTCAGGGCGAGCACCGGCACGACGGTGAAAAGGACCTTCGTCCGGATCAGCTGCCATGACGTGATCGGCGCCAGTCGCAACAGCTGGAAGCCCCGCCGCTCGGAGGGAATCGACGTCGTGGCCAGGAGCATCGACATGAAAAACGAAACGAACGCGACGATGAAGACACCGCTCCAGAACACGTCGACTCCGTTCGAGGGTCGGACCAGGACGAACGCGTAGGCGAAAAGGAAGATCAGAGCGGGAAGGAACCGGCTCAGCCGCCGGATGTCGCGCCGGTACACGATCCAGTCCTTGCGGGCGATGGCAAACCCCGGAGAAGCGCTGCCGGCGCGGGCCACACGGACCTGGGTCGCACCGCGATTCCTGACCCTCGAGGGAACACCGCCCAGCAGGCCAAGCCCCGCCAGCAGCGTCCTCTCGTAAAGCAGCCCCGCCGACAGCAGCAGGGCCGCCGCGAGGACGAGGGTCAGTGCGGTCCAGCCGAGCGCGGAGGCGGCATCCCCGTTGATCACCGCGCTCAAGGCGTGGCCCGGCCACGCCGACGGCAGCCAGTCCAGGCGCTGGAGCGTCGATACCAGGTTGGAGAAGTCTGGCCGGCGTCTGATCGCCGTGAACGACTGCCGGATCGTGAGGTTCCAGAGCAGGTAGAGCCCGGCGCCGGTGACGCTTGCCACGGCCAGCGCGACGTCGCGCGCGAGCCGTGCCGGAACCCATCGCAGCACGGCGGCCATGAAGTTGACCTGGAGCGCGGAGATCAACAGGACCTGCACGACCACCAGGACGAGCGCGAGCAGGTAGTACAGAGGCGATGCTCCCGAGCCGGCCCCGAGGCCGGCGATGAAGGTGAGAAAAAGCGTGCCGAACAGGATGTTGGCGCTCATCGCGAACAGGGAGCGCGCGATGAAGATCTCCGATGTCCTGACAGGGGCGAGGATGAGCTGCATCAGGTCACGGCCCGCGAAATAGCTGGCGATGACGGTGGGAAACCCCACGACGAGCATCAGCACGGAAAGCGCGGTGAATGCGCCGGCGAGAATCGCGTCGCGCGCGGATGGCAGTGCCCCACCGGCTGCGAAAGCGATCCCGAACAGCGACCCACCGAAAACTATCCCGCCGAAGAGCACGACGAGCGCAATGCCGACGATGCGGGCCGCATTGCCCCTCGCGATGCGATTGCGCCACGCGCGAATCTCGGCACGGATGATGATCGCGACCGCGGAGCGGCTCATCGCTGCGTTTCGAGCAGCCGGTCGATCAGCTCACGCGACTCGGGCCCCGCGGTCAGCCTGAGGAACAGATCCTCGAGGGTTGCCTGGGCGCTTCCCGTCTGCGCCCGGAGCTCGTCCACGGTGCCGGTGGCGACCAGGCGTCCCCGATCGATGATCGTGATCCGGCGGCACAGCGCCTGCGCCACCTCGAGGATGTGAGTCGACAGGAGCACCGTCGTCCCCCGCGCCGCAAGCTCCTCGAGCAGGTCCTTGACCAGCCGGGCGGAGCGCGGGTCCAGCCCGTTGGTGGGCTCGTCCAGCAGCAGCACCGACGGCTCGCGGATCAGGAGCGATGCGAGCCCGATCTTCTGTTTCATTCCGTGGCTGTACGCGCCGATCAGCTCGCCGCGGTCCGCCAGCTCGAACAGGCCGAGCAGCCTTTCCATCCGCTGCTGGCGCTCCGGCCCGCGGGGCATGCGATAGAGGTCCGCGATGAAATTGAGAAACTCGCGACCCGTGAGGTGCGGATGGATGAAAGGCTCCTCGTCCAGGTAGCCGAGCCTCGCCTTCGCCTCGAGAGGCTGCTTGAAGATGTCGAATCCATCGATCAGCGCCGTGCCCGCGGTCGGCCGGATGAGGCCGCACAGCATGCGCAGCGTCGTCGTTTTTCCCGCGCCGTTGGCGCCGAGGAAACCGAAGATCTCGCCCCGCGGTACCTGGAAGGTGACGCCGTCCACGGCCTGCGTCATGCCGTAGCGCTTGACGAGGCCGCGCGCTTCGACTGCGATGGAACCGGATGCGATGCTCATCTCCAGTGTCGGTCCAGCTCGGATGCGTACTTCTGGCCGATGGTGTCCGCGTTGGTGAGCAGCCAGTTGTCGAGCCGCCGCGTTCCGCGCGGCCGTTCATGCGAGACGAGAAGCTCCTGCATCAGGCCCTCCAGCTCCGGCTCGTTGAGCATCACATCCTTCACGAGCCTTCCGATGACTTTGCTCGCGCGGATCGTGTTCTTCGGTGACAGGAACACGAAGCGAGGATGCCGCCCCACCGCGATGGCGATCGATTCGACCATCTCGCTGTAGTAGATGATGTCTGGCCCGGCGGCGTCGACCGTCACGTTGTCGACCTGCTCGGCGGCCCAGGTCGCGATCTCCGCGACGTCCTCACCGGCCACAGGCTGCAGGCGGTAGTCGCCTCGGCCCGGGATTCCAAACACGGGCAGCCTGCGCAGCAGCCACGCGATGTTGTTGAGCAGGATGTCGCCCTGGCCGAAGATCAGGGTCGGCCGGATGATCGCCCACGCGAGGCCCGACTCCCGAACCGCACGTTCCGCGCGCGCCTTGCCCGCGTAGTAGTCGAGGGGCGAATCCTCCGCAGGGTTGCTGACCGAGATATGCACGACCTTGCGCACGCCGGCATCCCTCGCCGCGCCCAGCAGGATGCGCGTGTTGGCCACCGCCTCGCCGAAACGGACGCGGCCGTGGACGAAGCGCACCCAGTAGGTGTTGTAGAGGACGTCGGCGCCGCGAAGGCTCTCCACGAGCGCCGGACGGTCGGTGAACTGCAGCGGTGCCGGATCGGCCTTGATGTCTTCGGTCCCAGGACGCTGAGGATGGTTGGTCAGCGTCTTGATCGGTCGCTCGAGCGCGGCGAGCCGGCGCGCGATGAACCTGCCCGTGAAGCTGAACGCGCCGGTGACGACGTCGAAGGCCCGCTCCTCCATCAGAACGGAAAGCGCGTGAGGTCATAAGCCGCCGAGCCAGGCCGCACGTGGCCCGTGATGACGACGCGCGGACGGTGTCGCACCGCCTCCGCCGGGTGCACCTCGGGCCGGAGGCCGTTGAAGATCGGAAAGCGCAGCGTGCCGTCCGGCGACCATTCCGAGTAGCGAATGCTCACGACCAGCTCCGGCCTCACCCAGTTCACCGGACGCACCATGATCGGCGGCGGCTCGAGCGGCGATTGCTCGGTCCGCAGCTCCCTGAGCCTCTCCTGCAGGACGCGCGTCGCGTCCGCGTCATAGCCGCCCCCGACCGTCCCGCACGGCAGCAGCCTCCCATCTTCGTGATACCCGACAACGAGCCCGTCGAAGGGCCGCTCTCCGATCCAGCCGATGACCACGAAGTCGTCGGACTTGACCGCCTTGACCTTGAGCCAGAACGGGCTGCGCTGCCCGGGGACGTATGGGCTCTGGCGGTGTTTCGCCACCACGCCTTCCAGGCCGCGCTCGAGGCACGCCTCGAAAAGCTCCACGCCGTCCTCATCGATGTGGTCCGGAACGAAGATGTGGCCGCCGGCCTCGACCGCCTTGGCCAGGCGGGCGCGTCTTCGCACCACCGGCTGCCGCTGCAGCGGCCTGCCTTCCAGGTAAAGCGCGTCGAAGGCGAGATACGCGGTGGGGATCTCGTCTCTCATCCGCGCACCCGCGGCCAGCCGCTGGCGGAGCCTGGGATAGTCGGGCCGTCCGTCGGAATCGGTCGCGACCAGCTCGCCGTCGATCACGCTGCCCGGCGGGACCCGTTTGGCCGCGGCCACGACCTCGGGAACGTCGGCCGTCAGGTCGCTGAGCCCGCGGTCCTGGAGGCGTACGCCGCCGTCCGCGTCGCGAAACAGGATGCAGCGCAGGCCGTCCCACTTCACCTCGAAGAGGTATTCGGCCGAGCTGAAGGGAGCTTCCACCGATGCAGCCTGCATCGGGCGAACCTCGCCGGGGAAGTTCTCCAGCTCGATCTGGAGCTGATCGGGGTCGTGCACTCGGCTCAGGTTAGAGCCAAATCCGCTACGAAGCTTTACGCCGTCTCCTGGTCTCGGCGGCGGGTTTCTCGCGCCCGGCGCGCTGCTTCTTGGCCTGCTCCACCGACTGCCGCAGCGCTTCCATCAGGTCCATGACCTTGGCCGGCTGCGGAGCTTCGGGGGCCTCGATGACCTCGCCTTCCATCTTCGCCTGCACGACCTTCATCACCGCTTCGCGGTAGTTGTCCTTGTAGCGGCTGGGGTCGAAGCTGTCGGCCAGGCTCTCGATCAAAGCCTTGGCCATCTCGAGCTCCTTCGGGTTGATCTTCACGTCGCCCTCCAGCCCTTTGAGGCCTTCGGTCGTGCGGATCTCGTCCGGCCAGTGCAGCGTGTTCATGATCAGCGAATTGCCGTTGGGGTGGAGCGCCGCGAGGTGCTCCTTGTCGCGCAGCGCGATCTTGGCGATGGCCATCCGGCCGGTGGCCTCGAGCGCCCTGCGCAGCAGCTGGTACGGCTTCTTGCCGAGCTCTTCCGGCTCGACGTAGTAAGCGCTGTCGAAGTACAGGCCAGGCTCGACGTCATCGACGGGGACGAACTCCTCGATGTCGATCGCGTGCGCGGTCGGCAGGGGGAGGTTGTCCAGGTCCTTGTCGTCGATGAGCACGTAGCGGTCCTTGCCGATCTCGTAGCCGCGCTTGATCTCGCTGTACTGCACCTCGTGGTCGCCTTCGGCGCACCAGCGTTTGTAGGAGATGGGGGAGTTGTGCTCCGGGCAGAGCTGCCGGAATGAGACCTTGGCCGTCGACTCGGTCGCGTTGTAGAGACGGATCGGGATCGAAACCATCCCGAACGAGACCACGCCCTTCCACATCGATCTCGGCATGGCGACGCAGTTTACCTCCTAAATCCGTGCTTGGCTACCTTTCGTAGGCGTCTCACGCGCCGACGTCCCGCCGCTGCATGACAAGTATCGAGCTTCCGACTC
>VBHJ01000056.1 GCA_005887685.1 Chloroflexota bacterium
ACTTGGCGATGTTGTAGGGCCACTCCGGCTCGGGGCACGCGCCGACGCTCGCGACGGTCTTGATGCCGTCGCGGATCTGCGCGCCGCTGTCGGACTTGACGGTGTGCTCGATGACGCGCTCGTTGTAGTAGATGAACAGGCGCGAGGGCACGAAGACCGCGAGCTTCTGCTTCATCTGATCGAACTCGATCGCGCCGGCGATGGCATTCGCGGTGCAGCTGCCGAGCGCGCCCTGGTTGTAGACCGCCGGGCACCTCCGGCGCAGGTCGGTGCGCGGCGGCAACGCGGTGAGAAACTGCGCCGGCGCCGCGTAGAGGTGGTCGCGCTGGTCGGGCTGGTCGGGGATCCAGCCGTAGCGGCGGATCTTTCGCGGTTGGGTCATCCATCAACTCCTGTCATAGATAGGGCCAGTCGGCGACGCTCGGCCCGGCGCCGACGTACACCTCCACGCCGTCGGGGAAACGGTGCGCTTCGAGCACGATCGCCGTTGCCCGCGCGTGCCCCTCCAGGATGACCAGGTGTCCATCGGGACGGCGCAGCGCGATGATCTCGGGCACCTTCTTGTCCGAGTGACAGATGCCTGACGCAAGCGACAGCACGACCATGTTGGTCGAGTCGCCCGTGAAGACGTGCCCGACGTTGGTCGCGCCTTCGGCCACCTTGCGCGTGGCCGGCGCGAGGATGGGCCAGGCGGCGCCCTGCCTTGCGTAAAGCATCTCGCCCACCTCGTCGGCGTCGAGGCGCACGCGTCTCCATCGGATGTCGGCGGCAAGGCCCTGGAAGCTGCCCGCCCCGGTGCCAAAGCCGTAGGCGGACGTGATGATCTGGCGGCGGAGGTCATTTTGCGTCGGGTCCTTGAGGTCTGGGTTGCGAGCGGCCTTCAGCGCCAGAGACAGATTGGCGGGGTTGGGCGGGTTGCCGATGACGTAGGCCTGGAACTCGGGCGACTCGATTTCCGCCTGGAGCCAGGCCAGGATGACCTGGTCTTCAGACGCGGTTCCGAGATCGTCCACCCAGCAACTTTAAAATGACCTCCATGCCCCAAGCCCACAAGTGGGTGTATCAGTTCTCCGAAGGCTCCGCCAAAATGCGCGACCTTCTCGGTGGCAAGGGCGCCGGCGCCGCGGAGATGACGCGGGCCGGGATGCCCGTGCCGCCCGGCTTCACGATCACGACCGAGGCCTGCCGCGCCTATTACGCGGCCGGCGGCAAGTTTCCGAAGGGCCTGTGGGAGCAGGTGCTGCCCGCCCTGAAGAAGCTCGAGCGCAAGGCGGGCAAGAAGTTCGGCGACCCGACGGACCCGCTGCTCGTCAGCGTGCGGTCCGGGGCCAAGTTCTCGATGCCCGGGATGATGGACACGGTCCTCAACCTGGGCCTGAACGAAGAGACGGCCAGGGGCCTCGCCGCCTTGACCAAGGACGAGCGGTTCGCGCTCGACGCGCGACGGCGCTTCGTCCAGATGTTCGGCAAGACGGTGAAGGGCATCGACGGCGACAAGTTCGAGCACGCGCTGCAGGAGGCCAAGAAGAAGGCGGGGGTCAAGACCGACCCCGAGCTCAAGCCGGAGCACCTGCGCCCGCTGGTCCAGCGATTCCTCGCCATATATAAGGAAGAGACGCGGCAGGAGTTCCCCTCCGACCCGGTCGAGCAGCTGCGCGAGGCGATCGACGCGGTGTTCAAGTCGTGGAACACGGATCGGGCGAAGACGTACCGCCGCATGGAGCGCATCCCGGATGACCTCGGCACCGCGGTCAACGTGCAGATGATGGTGTTCGGCAACATGGGCGAGACGTCGGGTACCGGCGTCGCGTTCACGCGCAACCCCATCACCGGCCCCAGGGAGCTTTACGGCGACTACCTCGCCAACGCGCAGGGCGAGGACGTGGTCGCGGGCGTGCGCGACACCGAGCCGATCGGCGCGTTGAAGCGCCGCATGCCGAAGGTGTACGCGCAGTTCGAGCGCTACGCCCGGCAGCTCGAGAAGCACTACAAGGACGTGCAGGACCTCGAGTTCACCATCGAGCGCGGCAAGCTGTACATGCTCCAGACGCGATCCGCCAAGCGCACAGGCGAGGCGGCGGTGAACATCGCGGTCGACATGGTGAAGGAGCGTCTCATCACGAAGAAAGAGGCGGTGGCGCGGGTCGAGCCGCGCCAGCTGGAGCAGCTGCTGTTCCCACGCGTCGATCCGAACGCCAAGGTGCATCCGCTGGCCAGGGGCGTGCCCGCGTCGCCGGGCGCTGCATCAGGGGGCGCCGTGTTCGACGCCGACACGGCGGTCGAGTGGGGCAAGCAGGGCAAGGCCGTGATCCTGGTCCGGGTCGAGACCAACCCCAACGACGTGCACGGGATGGTGGAGGCCAAGGGCATCCTCACGCAGACCGGCGGCACCGCATCGCACGCGGCCCTGGTCGCGCGCGGGATGGGCCGGCCGTGCGTCGTGGGCGCCAGCGCCATCGACGTCGACGTGAGACAGAGGAAGTTCTCCGCCAACGGGACGACCATCAAAGAGGGCGACCAGATCACGATCGACGGAACCACGGGCGACGTGTACGTCGGCAACGTGCCGACGATCGAGGCCCGCTCGCTCAACCAGCACCCGGCCGCAAGCTCGATTCTCAAATGGGCCGACGAGTTCCGGCGCCTCGAGGTGTGGGCCAACGCCGATTACCCACGCGACGCGAGCAAGGCGCGCGAGAACGGCGCGCAGGGAGTCGGCCTGTGCCGCACGGAGCACATGTTCATGGAGCAGGAGCGGCTGCCCGTCGTGCAGGCGATGATCATGGCGAGGACGACCGCGGACCGTGAGAAGGAGCTCGCGAAGCTGCTGCCCATCCAGCGGGGCGACTTCGAGGGCATCTTCAAGGAGATGGCCGGGCTGCCGGTGATCATCCGGCTCATCGACCCGCCGCTGCATGAGTTCCTGCCCAGCCTCGAGGAGCTGATCCGCGAGACGACTCACCTCAAGGACACGGGCGAGAACCCCACGCTGCTGGCGGAACGGGAGAAAGTTTTGGCCCGCGTCGAGGAGCTGCACGAGGCGAACCCCATGCTGGGCCTGCGCGGCGTCCGCCTGTCGATTCTGTATCCCGAGATCACCCGCATGCAGGTGCGCGCGATCATCGAGGCGGCCTGCAACCTGCGCAAGCGGAAGATCGACGCGAGGCCGGAGATCATGATCCCGCTCGTGGGCACGGTCGCCGAGCTGCGCACGGTGCACGCGGAGCTGAAGCCGGTCGCCGAAGCTGTGCAGAAGGAGACCGGCGTGAAGGTGCCGTACAAGTTCGGCACCATGATCGAGATCCCGCGCGCCGCGTTGACCGCGGGCGAGATCGCGCAGGAGGCCGAGTTCTTCTCGTTCGGCACCAATGACCTGACCCAGACCACGTTCGGCTTTTCCCGGGACGACGCGGAGCGGGCGTTCATCGTCCGGTACCTCGAGCAGAAGATCCTGCCGCGCAACCCGTTCGAGACGATCGACGAGAAAGGTGTAGGACGGCTGATGGAGATCGCGGTCAAGGAAGGCCGCAAGACCCGGCGAGGGATGGAGATCGGAATCTGTGGCGAGCATGGGGGAGATCCCGACTCGATCCACCTGTGCCACAAGCTGGGCCTGAACTACGTGTCGTGCAGCCCGTTCCGGGTGCCGGTCGCCCGCCTGGCGGCGGCCCAAGCCGCGATCGGAGACACCGCCAAGGACTAGCTGGGCTGTAGGACCCGGTAGCGCGCGGACCGATGAATTCCGGATGCCCTGGGAGTCTCTAGCTCTATGAACGCGACAGGCTTCAGAGAACGCTTCGCGGGTGAGGTCATCGGACCCGGGGACGCCGGCTACGACCAGGCGCGCGTGGTGTGGAACGCGGTCGCCGACCGCCGGCCTTCTTTGATCGTCAGGCCGACGTCGGTTGACGACGTGATCACAGCGATCCGTTTCGCGCGCGAGCAGGAGGTTGTCATGGCTGTGCGCGGCGGCGGGCACAGCGTGGCGGGATTCTCGACGTGCGACGGCGGGATGGTGCTGGACCTGTCGCGGATGCGCGAGGTCACGGTCGACCCGGTGCGCAAACGCGCCGTGACACAGGGAGGCGCCCATCTCTCGCAGCTCGACACGGCAGCGCAGGAACACGGCCTGGTGTGCCCGGTTGGGGTGGTGGGACACACCGGCGTGGCGGGTCTGACGCTCGGCGGAGGGATGGGACGCCTGCAGCGCAAGTTCGGCCTGACGGTCGACAACCTGTTGAGCGTCGACCTCGTCACCGCGGAGGGGGAGAGAGTCCACGCCAGCGAGTCGGAGAACCCGGACCTGTTCTGGGGACTACGAGGCGCGGGAGCGAACTTCGGGGTCGCGACCTCGTTCGAGTTCCGCCTTCATCCCCAGGAGGGGACGATCTTCCAGGGGATGGTCGCGTTTCCGATCGAGCGCAGCCTGGAGATCGCCGAGCGCGTTCGCGAATTCGTTGCCACGCATGACGACGTCCACGTGGCGCTTGCTTTCACAAAGTCCGAGGAGCTGGGAGGCCGGCCGGTCTTCGTCGTCGGCTCAACCCACGCCGGATCGGTCGAGCAGGCGGAGCGCGACCTGCGTGTGTTCCGAGAGGCGGGCGGGCTGATGGACACGTTCGGGCCGAAGCCTTACCTGGCCGTTCAAGGAGCGGCCGACGAGTCCCTGGGTTGGGGCCAACGCTTCTACACGAAGGCAGGGTTCCTCACCGAGCTGAGCGACGAGGTGATCGGGCTGTGCGCCGCAGAGGTCGAGACCATCCCGCCGGGTACCGAGCTGTCGCTCTGGACGTTCGGCGGCGCGGTCGGACGCGTGGCCGACGACGCGATGGCGTACACAGGACGGAACGCTCGCTTCAACCTCTCGGCGGAGCTCATGTGGACGGACCCGGCGGATGACGAGGGGCGGGTCGCCTGGGGTCGAGCCGCGTTCGCCAAGGTGCAGCCGTTCATGACGACCGGGCGGTACGTCAACGATGTGGTCGAAGCCGGCACCGACGGCGCGCAGATCTATGGCAGGGCGAAGTACGAGCGACTGGTCGCACTCAAGCGCAAGTACGACCCGGACAACTTCTTCCGCCTGAACCAGAACATCAAGCCCTGAGACCAAGCACAGGTCACCTCGCCGGCGGCGTCGATGACGGGCGTCCCGCGAGCGCCCAGATGTGGACCGCCTGCGCGCGGCTGTGGACCCTGTTCGCCGCGTAGAGACGCTCGAGCTGGGTCCGTACCGTGCGCTGGGAGACTCGAAGCGTCAGCGCGATCTGCTTGTCCGAGTAGCCGGACGCGATCAGGCTCACGATCTCGGTCTGGCGGGGGCTGAAACGGGGCTCGCCCTCGCGGCCGTTGGCCGGGTGGAGGTCTTGCATCGGTTGCGCCCATCAGATGCGTGTCTTCGGGCGGGCGCAATTCGCGATTTCGCGTGTAGTCACTTTCGACGACGCGTTGAGGACTGTTCGGTTCAGCCCCTCCGTCGGCTGCGCCGACACCTCCCCATGAATGGGGAGGAGCAATGTTCTTCGGTTCAGCCCCTCCGTCGGCTCCGCCGACACCTCCCCATGAATGGGGAGGCGGAATGTGGGTCCGCCCCCTCCGTCGGCTGCGCCGACACCTCCCCATGAATGGGGAGGAGGCATGTTGGTTCAGCCCCTCCGTCGGCTCCGCCGACACCTCCCCAT
>VBHJ01000057.1 GCA_005887685.1 Chloroflexota bacterium
CGGGCGACCTGGCCCACAAGAAGATCTTCCCGTCACTCCAGGCGATGCTGAAGCGCGGCCACCTGACCGTGCCGGTGATCGGCGTGGCCAAGGCCGGCTGGAGCCTCGACCAGCTCAAGACCCGGGCCAAGGACGGCCTGGAGAAGCACGGGGGGCTCGACCCCGCGGCGTTCGAGAGGCTGTGCGGCCTGCTGCGCTACGTGGATGGCGACTACAAGGACCCGGCCACCTTCCGGGCGATCCGCAAGGAGCTTGGCTCCGCCCGGCGGCCGGCGCACTACATGGCCATCCCGCCCGTTCTGTTCGAGCTGGTCGTGGAGCAGCTCGGCAAGGCGGACTGCACCAGCGGCGCCCGCGTCATCGTCGAGAAGCCCTTCGGCAGCGACCTCGCCTCGGCGCAGGAGCTGAACCGGGTCCTGCTCGGCGCCTTCGACGAGACGTCGATCTTCCGGATCGACCACTACCTGGGGAAGCGGCCGGTGCACCACATGCTCTTCTTCCGGTTCGCGAACGCGTTTCTCGAGCCCTTCTGGAACCGCAACCACGTCGAGAGCGTGCAGATCACCATGGCGGAAGACTTCGGGATCCAGGGCCGCGGCGCCTTCTACGACGAGACGGGCACCATCCGCGATGTGGTCCAGAATCACCTCTTCCAGGTTCTGGCGAACCTGGCCATGGAGCCGCCGGTCAGAACCGACAGCGAGTCCATCCGTGATGAGAAGGTGAAGGTCCTCAAGGCGATCCCGCCGCTCGACGCGAAGAACCTCGTCCGGGGGCAGTTCCGCGGGTACCGGCAAGAGCCCGGGGTGGCGCCGGACTCCAAGGTGGAGACCTTCGCAGCCCTGCGCCTGGAGATCGATTCCTGGCGCTGGCAGGGCGTGCCCTTCTACATCCGAGCTGGCAAGTGCCTGCCCGTGACATGCGCGGAGGTGGTCGTTCGACTTCGCCGGCCGCCCACGATGTTTCAGAGCTTCGACCTCGAGGCGAACTACTGCCGGTTCCGGATAAGTCCCGACGTCACGATTGCCATCGGCGCAAACATCATCGCGCCGGAGCAGGAGACGGTTAGCCAGACCGCCGAAATGCTGGGGACGCGGCTCCCCCACGCGGAGGAGATGGACGCGTACGAGCGAGTGCTGGGAGACGCCATGCAGGGAGACGCCACCCTGTTCGCCCGGGAGGACTACGTCGAAGAGGCGTGGCGAATCGTCGATCCAGTCCTGAAGGCCGGCACGCCTGTCTACGAATATGAGCCGGGCACCTGGGGACCAAAAGAGATCGACTCGAGCGTTGCGCCCCCCGGCGGCTGGCAGAACCCGACGGTGAAGTCGCCATGAGGATCGAAGCGCTGGCCGATGCCGATTCGGTCGCTCGAGCGGGCGCCGCATTGACCGCCGCGGAGGCGCGCGCGGCCGTGGCTGCACGTGGGCGCTTCATCGTGGCCTTCAGCGGCGGGCACACCCCGTGGCAAATGCTGCGTGCCCTGGCCGATGAGCAGATGCCGTGGGCCAACGTGCATGTCGTCCAGGTGGACGAGCGTGTGGCGCCGGCCGGAGACCCCGACCGGAACCTCACGCACCTGCGCGAGAGCCTGCTCGCCCACTGTCCGTTACGACCCGAGCACGTTCATGCCATGCCCGTAGAAACGGCCGACCTGGAAGCGGCGAGCCGGCACTACACGCTGACGCTCCGGCAGATTGCCGGCTCTCCCGCCGTGCTCGATCTCGCCCATCTTGGCCTTGGGCCCGACGGCCACACCGCGTCGCTGGTGCCCGGGGATCCGGTGCTCGACGTCACTGGCGCAGACGTCGCTCTCACGGGGATCTATCAAGGGCGGCGCCGGATGACCTTGACCTATCCCATGCTCAACCGATCCCGGCGCATCGTCTGGCTGGTCACGGGGCGCGAGAAGGCGGAGATGCTGGCGCGCCTGTATAGGGGCGACCGGTCGATTCCCGCCGGGCGGATCAGTCAGGACCAGGCCCTGGTACTGGCCGATCATGAAGCGTCGGCACGATTTGGACCTGAGCCATCACTACGCTGAAGCCTCACCACGGAGAACCCAGCATGCATGTAGGAATCGCCACCGATCACGGGGGGTTCGGCCTGAAAGAGGATCTGGTCGCTCAGCTCCGCGCAACGGGACACGACGTCGTCGATTTCGGGGCGGACGAGCTGAGTCCAGACGACGACTATCCGGACTTCGTCGTCCCGCTCGCCCAGGCTGTGGCGGCGGGGACGATCGAGCGCGGCGTGGCCGTCTGCGGCAGCGGCGTGGGCGCCTCCATCTGCGCCAACAAGGTGCCGGGTATTCGTGCCGCGCTGATCCATGATCACTTTTCCGCCGGGCAGGGGGTCGAGGACGACCACATGAACATCATCTGCATCGGTGGCCGCACGGTGGGGCCCAGCGTGGCCTGGGACCTCGTGCAGACGTTCCTGGCCGCCGAGTTCAGCCATGCCCCGCGACATTTGCGTCGCTTGAGCAAGGTAGCCGCTCTGGAACTCCAACCGACGAGGACACAATGATGAGTGTTACGAATGCCGCTGAACCGATGACAAACACGGAGCTCGACCAATTGGCAGTCGACACCATCCGCACGCTCTCCATCGATGCGGTCCAGCAAGCCAAGTCTGGGCACCCCGGCACCCCGATGGCGCTCGCGCCCCTCGTCTACACGATCTGGAACCGCGTGATGCGCTTCGATCCGGAGGATCCCATCTGGCCCAATCGTGATCGGTTCGTCCTCTCCAACGGCCACGCCTCGATGCTGCTCTGGTCCGTGCTCCATCTGACGGGAACGCAGGCGGTGAATGCCGATTACGAACGGCTGGGACAGCCCTCGGTGTCCCTGGAGGACATCCGCCACTTTCGCCAGCTCGGGAGCAAGGCGCCCGGGCACCCGGAATACCACTGGGTATCGGGTGTCGAGACCACCACGGGCCCGCTCGGGCAGGGCGTGGCCACGAGCGTGGGGATGGCCATCGCTCGGAAGTGGCTCGCCGATCGCTACAACCGACCGGGCTTCCCGATCTTCGACTACAACATCTATGCGGTATGCGGAGACGGTTGCCTGATGGAGGGCGTCGCGTCGGAAGCAGCCTCCCTGGCCGGGCACCTGGGCCTGGACAACCTCTGCTGGGTCTACGATAACAACCACGTCACGATTGAAGGGCAGACGAGCCTGGCCTTCACGGAGGATGTCGCCGGCCGCTTCCTGGCGTACGGGTGGAACGTCCTGCGAGTGGGTGACGCCAACGACCTCGATCGCATCGAGCATGCGCTCTCGGTCTTCCGCGCGACGAAAGGCCGCCCCACGTTCATCATCCTGGACAGCCACATCGGCTACGGGTCCCCGCACAGGCAGGACACGGCCGCGGCCCACGGCGAGCCGCTCGGCGACGAGGAGGTCCGCCTCACCAAGCGCAGCTACGGGTGGCCGGAGGACGCACAGTTCCTCGTCCCCAACGGCGTTCGCGAGCACTTCGCCGCCGGCATCGGTGCGCGCGGCGCAGCCGCCCGCAGTGGGTGGACGGCGCTCCTCGCCTCGTACCGGGCCGCGTACCGCGAGCTTGCGAGCGAGATCGACCAGATGCAGCGGCGAGACTTGCCGGCGGGGTGGGATCGCAATCTCCCCGTCTTCCCGGCCGATGCCAAGGGCCTCGCGGGTCGAGACGCCTCGAGCAAAGTGCTCAACGTGCTCGCCCAGACCATCCCCTGGTTCCTCGGAGGCTCCGCGGATCTCGGGCCGTCGAACAAGACCACCCTGACGTACGAGGGCGCGGGCAGCTTCCAGGCGGGGAGCCCCGGTGGCAAGAACCTGCATTTCGGCATCCGCGAGCACTCGATGGCGGCGATCGTCAACGGCCTCGCACTGTCGAAGGTCCGGGCTTTCGGCGCGACGTTCTTCATCTTCAGCGACTACGCACGGCCGGCCATCCGGCTCTCCGCACTGATGGAGCTGCCCAGCATCTTCGTGTTCACGCACGACGCCATGGGCGACGGCGAGGACGGCCCCACCCACCAGCCCATCGAGCAGCTGGCGTCGCTGCGCGCCATCCCCGGGCTCGTCACCCTGCGGCCGGGCGACGCCAACGAGGTCGTGGAGGCCTACCGCTACGTGATGCAGCTGCGCCACCAGCCGGCTGTGCTCGTGCTGTCACGCCAGCCCTTGCCGACCCTGGACCGGCGCGCCTACGCCCCGGCCGCGGGCGTCTCGCGCGGGGCCTACGTGCTCGCGGACCCGCCGGGCGGGAATCCCGAGGTGATCCTCATTGCCTCGGGCAGCGAGGTGAGTCTCGCCGTGGAAGCCCACGAGAAGCTGGTCGCCGAGGGCGTTCGCTCGCGAGTGGTGTCGATGCCGTCCTGGGAAATCTTCGACCACCAGCCCCAGGAATATCGGGACAGCGTGCTGCCCCCCACGGTGAAGGCGCGGGTCGCGGTGGAGCAGGCCTCGACGTTCGGATGGGAGCGCTACGTCGGGAGCTCCGGCCGCGTCATCGGCATGAAGACCTTCGGGGCTTCCGCGCCCCTGAAGGCGCTCCAGGAGAAGTT
>VBHJ01000263.1:0-1528 GCA_005887685.1 Chloroflexota bacterium
TGATGGCGGCGCCTGAGTGCGTCGTCTCGAGAATCCGCTCGAACGGGATTTCGGCCAGCTCCGCGGCTTTCCGGACGTTCGACGCCGACCCTTCGAAAAAGCACATGACGATCTCGTCTTCACGCATCAACATCGAGCCGAGATACTGGACACTGCGTCCATCCCGCGTCATGCGGGCGACGCAGTCTTCCACCCGACGATCTAGCGCGACCAGGTCGCTCTCCTTGACCCCGGTCCAGAAGCACTCGGCAACGAAGCTGTACTCCTTCATGAAGGTCCCGCTCCCAGCCTCAAGCTGAGGTCCGGATGCAGCACGGATGGGTTCGGTCGGGCCACCGCGGCTTCAACGGCATGGCGTGCTTCGTCCTCTTTTCGGCTGATTGGTCGCGGCAAATTCGGTGCATCGACGGGGTCGAGCCTACCCGCGGCGCACGTCCCTCCGAATCAGGTGTTTCCCTACGTTTTGAGCCCGCGCTCGCGCCCCGCCGAGCTTGCCGTAGACGCGGGACAGGTTCGCCTCGACGGTCTTCGCGCTCACGAAAGCGCGGTCGGCAACCTCGCGGTTCGTTAACCCGGTGGCGACCAGCCGGGCGATTTTTTCTTCGGATGGAGTCAGGTCGGCGGAGGCGCGGCGCACCGGGATGCGCGCGATTTCGGCCCGCGCTCGCTCCACCCAGGGTGAGACACCGAGCCGCTCGAATACAGCCAACGACTCTTCGAACGCCGCCCTCGCTGCGCGCCGTTCGTTGCGCCGCCGGTGCACCTGCCCAAGTGCCATCAGAGTCCGCGCTCGCTCGAACGGCATGGCGAGGGCCTGATGTCGTTTCAGCGCCTCTTGCATTGACACGAGGGCGACCTCCTGGTCGCCGCGCGCCGAATGCAGAAGGCCGCGGCACCGGGCGCTGACGGCCCGGACCCAGGGCCTCGGAAGCGCCCGCGCGCGCTCCTCGAGACGCGACACGAGCTTTTCGGCGCGATCGAGGTCGCCCAGCGAGATGACCGCCTCGGCCTCGTCGGCGTGGTAGCGGTTGGGCGGCTCCCGTATGTTGTGCGACTCGTCGAACGCATCGTTGACGGCGAACTGGAGAGCGGCCTCAGCGTAGTCACCTCTCCCGAAAGCCACAAGGCCCAGCACCATCGCCGCAATCGCCGCGACCGTCTCGTCCGGATGCACCTTCAGCCGGCGATTGACATCGTCCGCCGCCGCCCTGGCAAGTTCGAGCTCACCCGCGCGGGCCCACACTTGGCCCTGGGCGCAAAGGGCGACCTCGATCCACACCTCCTGCTCGGTCTGATGAGCGAGCTCGAGCGCTTCGGCGGCCACCTCGCGGGCCTGCTGCAGATGCCCGGTCAAGGAATGGATTACCGCCAGGTTGGCGAGCAGGCCCGAGCTACTTGCCTCGTCGCCCCGCTCGCGGCAGATTCGGACAAGCTCCTCGAACCTGCGAATCGCGGTGTCGAAGTCGTCGAAATCGCGCGCCCAGAATGCGGGCACCTGGCTCAGATCCCATGCCGCCGCCTCCCGCTG
>VBHJ01000263.1:1562-2494 GCA_005887685.1 Chloroflexota bacterium
GAGGATGAACGAGTAGCGGACCGGATCCTCTTGCTCGTTTATGAGGGCGAGCGCCGCCTCCGCGTGCTCCAGGGCCAGATCGCAATCCTCCACGATCCACGAGGCGCGGGAATGTATCTCCCCCCGGAGCGCCGGCGTGACGGCCAGGTCCACAGCTTGTGAGATCAGGGTCATGGCCTCGCTGCCACCCGCCTGGTTCCACAGGACGCTTGCGAGCTCGAGCAGGACCCTGGCTCGGTCCTCGCCGGCGGGAAGGGTAAGGAGAGACCTTTCCAGCTGCTGGCGCGCGCCCAGCGCGTCCCCCGCGAAGTACCGGCGCGATGCCAGCTCGAGATCCCTCCGAAGAGTCGCTTGCCCGTCGTCCGGTGGTGTCAGCCGAAGTGCCAGCTCCTTCAGCTCCACGGCTACCTCGGCGGCGCCCCGAGCTCCAGCGGCCTCGGCTGCGCGATCCAGCACCTCGGCGCTTGCCTCATCGGGGCCGGTGGCGGCCAGCGCAAGGTGCCTGGCTCGCTCCTCGAGACCAACCTCCCGGGTCGCCAGCTCGCGGTGAAGCTTTCGCCGCGTTGCCTCCGGCAGCGACGAATAGAGGGCGGAACCGTACAGCGGATGGGTGAAATCCACACGTCCACCAGGCTGTACCCGAACTATCCCGGCCCGCTCAGCAGGAGCTAGAGCATCCAGGTCGATGTCTTCACTCGACGGGCGCGACATGGCCGCGATCTGAGCCAGCGCATCTCGGGTAGAGCGCGGCAGCCTGCCCAGACGGAGCAGGGCAAGGTCGCGGTGGTCCTTGGGCACGGGCAGCGGCCGGCCGGGGGGCGGCGGACCGATGCGCAGGATTTCGCGCGCTATCTCCAGCGCGTAGAAGGGATTGCCCCCGGCCGCCTGGTGGATGCGCATCAGCACCGGGCGAGTGAACGATTTGCCCAGCG
>VBHJ01000058.1 GCA_005887685.1 Chloroflexota bacterium
CGGTCGAGGCTCGCCTGTGCCACGCCCACGGCGCGGCCCGCGATGTTGACACGACCGAACTCGAGGGCGGACAGGGCCTGCTGGAGACCATGGCCCTCTTCGCCCCCCAGCAGGTTGTCGACCGGCACGCGGCAGTCGGCGAAGAACACCTCGGAGGACTCGGGGCCCTTATAGCCGAGCTTGTCGAGATCTTTTCCAACCGTGAAACCGGGCGTCCCCTTCTCGATCATCAGCACGCTCATCCCGCGGTGACGCGGCTCGGCCTGCGGATCGGTCTTGACGAGCACCGGCAGCAGGTCGGCGTGGCGCGCATTCGTGATCCACGTCTTGGTGCCGTTGACGACGTAGTGGCCATCCTCTCGCCGTGCCCCGGTGGTGATGCCCTGCAGGTCGCTGCCGGCCTGCGGTTCCGTCAGCGCAATGCCCGAGCGGAGCTTGCCCGTCGCCAGGTCGGGCAGCCATCGCGATCGCTGCTCCGGCACGCCGAACTTCGACAGCATCAGGGTGGCCAGCGAGTGCGAGCCCAGGATCCCGGCGATGCCCATCCAAGCTTTCGAGATCTCCTCGAACACTATGGAATACGAAACAGCGTCGATGGCGATGCCGCCGTGCTCCTCCGGGACCAGCATCCCGAACAGGCCCATCGCCTTCATCTCCTCGACGATCTCGTCCGGATAGCGGCCGGCGAGCTCCATCTCTCGAGCGACAGGTGCGATGCTCCTGCGCGCGAAATCGCGCATCAGGTCGCGAAATGCGAACTGCTGTTCCGAGAGCTCGAAGTTCATCTCTTGTGGTCCTTTCCTTATGCCTTCAAGGTCAGACGCCGAGGATTCGGTGCAGCACCTCGCTGTCGCGCGCTCGCGCGGCCGGAAGCACCTCGACGATGCGCCCCTTCTCGATGAAGGCCGCGCGGTCGGCGACGCGCAGCGCCACCTGGTGGTTCTGTTCGGCCAAGAGGATCGACACGCCGGTCGATTTCAGCGTTCCGAGCAGCGTCCCGATCGACTGCACCAGCACCGGCGCAAGGCCTTCGGTCGGTTCGTCAAGCAGCATCACCCGCGGATTGCCCATCAGCGCGCGCCCGAGCGCGAGCATCTGCCGTTCGCCGCCCGAGAGGCCACCCGCCATGTTGTTTTTCAGGCTCTCGAGCTTGGGGAACAGCTCCCAGATCCGCTTCTTCGTCCAGCTGCGGTCGCCGCCCGTGGCATGCGATGCGATCTCCAGGTTCTCGTCGACGGTGAGGTTCTGGAAGCAGCGCGCGCCGGAGGGCACGTAGGCCAGTCCCCCGCGCGTCCGCCGGTGGGCTGGCCATCCGCTCATATCGCGACCTCCGACGCTGACCGATCCGGAAGCGCCAGGGAGAAGTCCGGTGATCCCGCGGATGATGGTTGTCTTGCCGGCGCCGTTGCGGCCCAACACCGCGAGCAGCTTGCCATCCTCGACCTCGACGCTGAAGTCGAAGACGACATGGCTCTTGTCGTAACGGACGTTCAATCCCCTGACCTGGAGCATGACTACGCGCCTAGCTCCTCCTGCTCCAACTCTCCCAGGTAGACCTTCTGCACGTCTGGGTCGTGCCGGATCTGTTCCGGTGTGCCCTCGGTGAGGACGCGCCCTTGGTGCATCACCGTGACCGTGCGAGCCGTGCTGAAGACAACGGACATGTCGTGCTCGCAGAAAAGGAGCGTGAGGTGGCGCTCCGTGGCCAGGCGCCGAACGAGCTCCATCGCCTTGTCCGTCTCGTAAGCCGACATCCCGGCCGTGGGCTCATCCAGCAGCACGAGCTTCGAGCCGAGCGCGAGCGAGATCGCGATCTCGATGGCACGCTGATCGCCATGGCTCAGCTGACCCGCAGGGAGCTCCGCCCACGCTCCCAGACCGACTGCCTCAGCGAGCTCCTGCGCCTCGGCGGAGAAGATGCGACTCGCAAGTCCGAACGGCCGGACGGTGTACCCGGCGTGCGCGAGCATTGCGAACTGCAGGTTCTGACGAACGGTGAGCTTCGGGAATATCGTCGTGATCTGGAAGGCGCGACCGATGCCGGTTCGCGCAATCACGTGAGGCGGCTTGCCCGTGATGTCGCGTCCGTCGAATTTCACGGCGCCCGAGGTGGGCTTCAGCTGACCGGTTATGAGGTTGAAGAGGGTGGACTTGCCGGCCCCGTTCGGACCGATGATGGCGTGCCGGTCGCCCTGCTTGACCTCGAGGCTCACGTCCTCGACCGCGCGCAAGCCGCCGAAGCGCCGGCTCAGGTGCTCGATCTGAAGCAGGGTCTGCCCTGGATGCACCTCCTCGGCCTGAATCGCATCGGTGGCGAGCGCCTTGCGAACGTCGAACATGCGGATCGCCTCGCCCGCGCTTTCAGCAGGCGCCGCTTCCGCCTTCTCACCGCGATGGAATCGCTCGCGCAGGCGCAGGAACACGGTTGGCGCGTCCGAGATGCCACCGGGCACAGCCAGCACTACGCCCAGCACGATGGCGCCGAGGATGATGTCGAACTGGTAGGGGAACTGCTTCGAGACCGCGTTGTCGAGCACCACGTAGATGAAGGCGCCGACCGCCGGCCCGAGGAACGTGCCCGTCCCGCCCAGGAGTGACACGACGACCGGCTGCGCGTTGGCCGTCCAGTAGAGCATCTCCGGGTATGCCTGCTGCTGGTACAGCATGAAGAGGCCTCCCGCCACGCCGGCAAACAGCGACGCGATCGTGTAGATGGCCAGCTCGTACACCTTTACGTTGATGCCGATCGCCGCGGCGCGCTGCCTGTTCTCGCGGATCGAGAGCAGCGCCGCGCCGAAGGGCGAGCGCACGAGGAGGAACATCAGCAAGAGACAGACCCCGACGACCGCCGCCGTGAAGTAATAGAGCGTCGTGTAGTCGCTCAGCTGGTCGGGCACGGTGACCGAGATGCCGTTGTCGCCGCCGGTGAAGTCGTACCACGTGAAAGCGAGCGAGAAGAGCAGCTGGGAGATGGCCAGCGTGAGCAGCGAGAAATACAGTCGGACCGCCCGCTGCGCGACCAGCCCGGTCACCACGCCGACCGCCGCTGCCGCAAACGGCGCCGCGGCAAGGCCCACCAGGATGGGGAGGTGATAGCGCTTGAAGATCAGGGCGACCGTGTAAGCGCCGACGCCGTAGTAGGCGGCGTGCGCGAACGAGACCATGCCCGTATAACCGAGCATCAGGTTGTAAGAGATGGCCCACAACGCAAGCACCAGAGCTGAGGTGGCCAGGAAGATCTGAAATCGCGAGCTCGCGTCCGGGTTCAGGTTCTCGTTGAGGCCGGCCAGCGGAGGGATCAGGGCCGCGAACAGGAACAGGACGAGCACCGCTCCCCAGCGCACCCGTTCGCCGCGGGAGCGTGGAAGGAGGCGGATCAACTCTCGGGCAGACCGAACAGGCCGCGCGGCCGGACGATCAGGACCGCGGTCATGATGATGAAGACGAACGCAAGCGCGAACGGGTTGGTGGCGGGGATGACCAGGCCGAACGAGATCACCATGCCCACGATCAGCGCGCCGACAGCCGAGCCGACGATGCTGCCGAGGCCGCCGATGACGCTGATCGCGAATGCGAGGACCAGGACGTCAGTGTCGATGCTCGAGCCCACTGCCTGGCTTGGCGCGACGATCGAGCCTCCGAGCCCCGCCAGCGCCGCGCCGATCACGAACACGGTGGTGTAGAGCCGGGTGACGTTGACGCCGGTGGCGTTCAGAAGGTCCGGATCCGCGACGGCGGCTCGGATGTTCCGGCCGAGGTTCGTCCGGTAGAGCATCGCCCACACGCCGCCGCCGATTGCGATCGCGGCGGCGATCATGAAGAGCGAGTAGCTGGCGTAGCTGTAGCCGCCCAGGTCGATGTGCCCCGGGATCGGCGAAACGATGGTTCGGTAGTTGGCGCCGAAGACGATCCGCACCGCGCCCGCGATGATCAGGCTGACGGCGTAGGTGCCAAGCAGCTGGACCAGATGCTCTCGCCCGTAAACGCGCCTCAGCACCAGCACCTCAACGACTCCTCCGATCGCGCCGGCGACCGCGACCGCGACGAGCATCCCTCCCCAGAAGCCAAGGCCCGCGCCCAGCTGATTGCCGATGACGACGGTCACGAACGCCGCGATCATGTAGAGCGAGCCGTGCGCCATGTTGATGACGCGCAAGGCCCCGAACACAAGGGAAAGTCCCGCCGCCACGATGAACAGGTAGGCCGCATTGGCCAGCCCGCCCACCGCGAACAGCAGGACTTGCCCTGGCGTCATATTCGCTCTTGTTTCTTGGTGGGTTGACTAGCCCGCTTTCCAGTACGGACACAGGGCAAAGCTCGCGGTCGTCGGATCGCCCGCCTTCGCGTCGCACTGGTTGCCCTTGATCTGGTCGACCATCTGAAGCGGCATCAGCAAGTCGTCGCCTTTGAGGTTCGTCACGTCTTTGAGAACCGGGAACGGATAGGTTCCGCCGGAGCTCGTGGTTGTACCGGTCGTCTCGCCGACGTTGGCTTGCAGCTCGTCGGGGCGGATCGTCATCTTGTATCCGCGCAGGCTGTCGAACGTGTGGCCGCTGATCTGTTTGACGACCTGGTCCGCGTCGAAGCTCTTCGCCGCGTTCGAGGCCTGTGCCCAGAGCATGAATGCGTCGTAGTCCATGACCGCCCAATCGGACGGGTACTCGCCGTTGAACTTCGCGCGGTACCGGCTGATGAAGTCAGTGAGCCTCGCGTTGTTGTTCTGCAGCGCGAAGAACGGAGCGCGCATGTATGCATGCATGCCCTCCGGGTACTGGGAGCCGAGCGCGTTCAGCTCGTCGACCGAGACCAGCGTCGTCATCGGGTACTTGACGAAGAACTGCGGGTCGACCGCAAGCGCCTGCTTGATGAAGTTGATCTCGTCTGCGGCGAATATGTTGGAGTAGACGAGGTCAGGCTTCGCGGCCTGGATGGCGTTGATGGTGGAGTCCCAGCGTGGGTTGGTCGGAAACGGCACGTACCAGGTGCTGGGGTCGTTCACGATTTGCGTGCTCGAGTTGGCCTTCTTCAAGGCCGCCACAAAGGCGTTGGTCTCCGAGATTCCGAACAGGTACTTAGGCGAGACGATGAAGATCTTGCCTACGTTCAGCTTCGCCGCGAGCCGGCCCGCAGCGGTGCCTTCCATATAGGTGTTGGGGACGATCGAAACCCAGTAGGGGTTGACGATGTCGGGCTGCATGGTCAGCTGCCAGCTGTTGCACGTGGCGTCGATCGTGATGACCTTGTTCTGCTTGGCGATCGGGCTTTCGGCCAGGCACTGAGCCGACGTCACCGAGCCCATCAGGGCGACCACGTTGTCCTGCAGGATCATGTTCTTGGTATTGCTCACCGCCTGCGGGACGGTAGTGCCGTCGTCCTGGATGTCCATCTCGATCTTGTAGCCGTTGACGCCGCCCTTGGCGTTGATGTCGTCCGCGGCGAGCTGCAGTGACTGGCTGACGGCGTGACCGTAGAGAGCCGACTGGCCGGTCAACGGCGCCGAATAGCCGACCTTTTTCGTGCCCTTGAAGCTCTGGGCCTGGTTGCCCGAGGGCTGGCTGCCACAGGCGGCGACGACGACCGTCGCGGCCAGTGCGAGCGCCACCCAGACGAGTGGCCTGACGCTGCGCGGTACCAAGGTCATATTTCTCCCCCCTGCTGGTTGGCGGGACGCCTTCTCGAGGCCGTTTCCGGCCGGCGCCCCAGCGACGACGATATGGTAGTCCGCGCCTCGCCAACCGTCGAGATACGGGTTGGTCGGTCGCTGAAACTCTGGCCGAAGGTGCCGAGCAAGGAACGGCTGGTGGGGCAGATCGCTTGCCGGACCCCAACGCAAGCGAGGGGTATCTACAGGGAGCGAACCCGGCAGGCCAGCTGCAGCATCAGCCTGTGC
>VBHJ01000038.1:0-6069 GCA_005887685.1 Chloroflexota bacterium
CTGGAACTGCGCTGCGTCAAGCTCGTCGGGCGAGACCTGGAGCGTGTAGCCGGAAGGCTTTCGGACCAGCACGTGGTAGGGGGCTCCACTCGGCTCCAGCGCGCGGCGGAGCTGCGACACGTAGACCTCGATGATGTGGTCTGAGGTGGCCGGGGCCTCGTCGCGCCACAGAAGCTCAGCGAGCCGTTCGAGCCCGACCACATGGTTGGCTTCGATCAGGAGGATGGCCAGGAGCGCGCGCTGCTTGGCCCCGCCAAGGGCAAGCGTCTGGTCACCACGCGTGACCTCCATCGGGCCGAGCACCCTGAACTTCATCGAGGTCGGGGCCATTGTGAGCCTGATTCGCGCTGTCTGAAGGGCGCGCTGCGGACGCCGGCGAGGTTTGAGCGGTTCTTGGGTCGCCCTTGAGCGGCATCGTCGAACCTGCGGGTGCGGTCGATGGACCGACACCACGCAGGAGGAGCCTTCGATGGCGAACGACGAACTGGACACGTTAGCGGGATGGAATCTGAGCGCCGACTTTGGAGCGCCGACGGCACGTGAGCTGGAGCTCGAGCTGGCCCTGGGGAGCGACAGCTGGCTTTCGCTGATGAAGGCGGACGAGCCGTCGGCTGCGCCTCTACCCGCCGACCGCCGCGCGATCGTGATCCGCGGCAGATGGACGGGCTATGCACTGCTCAAGCGCGGACTGAGCCTCCTACGGATTCGCAAAGGCTTGACCGCCGAAGCCTAGACCGACCCCTACCCCTGGCCGGCGCTCCTGGAATTGGTTCCGGGGGCGCCGGTCCATTTATGCGGTCGTTTGAGCAGCCCTTGTCTCGGCCTTGAGTGCCCCGCGCGAACCTGCGGACGCGGTCGATGAGACCGACAACGCAGAAGAAGGAGCGACTCGAGATGAGCGAAAACTACCGGTGGTACATCCAGAAGATGGCGGAGCTGCGGGTCTGTCGCGAGATCCAACCCCTTCGAATCCAGCTCGCGGAGCTCTTCCAGGTCGTCGCGGAGTGCGAGGCGAGGGCCGCGCTCGAAGACCGTCTCGGATACGCCTAGGACCGGGTGAGCGCAGAATCATCTTCAGGCATGAGGGCTCGAATCGAGCAGATACCCGCCGACGAAGAGGCCACCTGGGGTGCCGTCTTTGCGCTCCTTTCGCACATACATCGGACCGATTGGAATTTCCACTGGACCGGGTATCGGCGAGGTGAACCCGACGCGTATTCGTTCATCGAGATCGAGGCTCCTGGTGACGAGGACGTCGATGCCATGAGAGCTGAGCTCGTGGCTGCGGTCAACCACGTCAGCGCGGCCGTAAAGCGGGATCCGCTGGCCCGGATGGTCCCCATCGACGTCGGGCGTGTCGAGGTGCTGGTCGACTAGCCCCGACCGCTGTACATTGCTGCTGCCCGATGGCGCGGTCCGCGAACGCAAAGCACAAGAAAGACGGCGAGCAAGCTGCGCGAAAGAAGGTCCTCTCGCGACGCGACTACGACAAGGAGCTTCGCCGCCTCCAGGTGGATCTCGTCCAGCTCGAGGAGTGGATCCGGCATCGTGGGCTTCGCGTCGTGGTCCTCTTCGAAGGCAGGGATACCGCCGGCAAGGGCGGCATCATCAAGCGGATGACAGCCCTGCTGAACCCTCGCTACGTTCGTGTCGTTGCGCTGCCGGCGCCAACGGAACGGGAGAGGTCCCAGTGGTACTTCCAGCGCTACGTCACGCATCTCCCCTCGGCCGGCGAGATGGTCCTGTTCGACCGCAGCTGGTACAACCGGGCCGGCGTCGAGCGGGTCATGGGCTTCTGCACGGACGAGGAATACGAAGAGTTCATGCGGACGTGCCCGCAGTTCGAGCGGATGCTGATCCGGTCGGGGATCCTGCTCGTCAAGTACTGGCTCTCGGTGAGCGACGAAGAGCAAGAGCGCCGCTTCCTGGCGCGGATCAACGATCCGAGCAAGCGCTGGAAGCTAAGCCCGATGGACCTACAAGCCCGGGCGAGGTGGGTCGATTACTCGGAGGCGAAGGATCAGATGTTTGCGCACTGCGACATCAAGGAAGCTCCGTGGCATGTGGTCGAGGCGGACAACAAACGAGCCGCCCACCTCAACCTGCTCAGTCATTTCCTTCACCTGATCCCACACAAGGAAGTGCCGCACGAAGCCATCAAGCTCCCTGCGCGGCAGAAACGCAGCTACGTCCGGCCTCCCAAGAGCTCACAGCGCATGGTTCCAGTCCGGTACGAGGTGGAATGAAGTGAAAGTCAGGGACCTACCGCCGGGGCGATTGCTGTCAGTGGACCCTCAGACGCTCATCGCCGAGGTGGCGAGGCAGATGCAAAAGGACGATTCGGACTCGGTCGCGGTGATTTCCGATGGTCGCCTGGTCGGAATCGTCACAGAGAGGGATCTGGTCCGGGCGATCGCTGAAGGCATGGACCCGCAACAGGCGAAGGCAGAGGTCCTGATGACCGCGGATCCGGCCACGGTGGATGCCGATGAAGACGTCACGGTGGTTGCGGTCAAGATGATGAGGATGGGCGTGAGACATCTGCCTGTGGTCGACAAGGCGGGGAAACCCGTGGGCCTGGTCTCCGCGCGCAACCTGGTCGCGATGCTGGATCGAGAGGCCCACTGAGCGCGCGCCGTGGACAGCAATCCCCCACCTGACGTCGTACCTGAATCGGAGCCTCTGCCCGGCGAAAGCCGCACGCGACTGAGCGGCGCCTGGACAGCCGTCGTTATCGGGCTTGTCGCCCTGGTCGTGATCCTGATCTTCATCTTGCAGAACCAGCAGAGCGTCCAGGTATCGTTCCTGGTCTTCTCGGGTCACCTGCCACTCGCCGTGGCTCTTCTGTTCGCCATGATCCTGGGCGCCTTGATCGTGTTTGCGTTTGGCGCGGCCCGTCTTCTCCAGCTTCGGATGGTGGCGGGCCGGGCTCGCCGCCAGGGCACTCCACACAGCTAACCGAAGACAAAACAGGAGAGCCCCGAGCAAGCTCGGGGCTCTATCGATTACAGCGCCCGGACGCTCCGCGCGCGGGGGCCCTTGGGGCTCGCCTCGATCTCAAACGCAACCTTCTCGCCACCCTGGAGGGCGTCGAAGTCGCCCTCGGTGCCGCTCTTGTGGAAGAAGAACTCTTTTCCGTCCTCGGCGGCGATGAATCCAAAACCGCGATCCGAGACGAGCTTCTTGATTGTTCCGGTAGGCATAACCGACTCCTTATCTCTCGAACTGCAGGCCAACTCATCTAGCGGGCCTTGTTCGAGAAATCGGCGCCAGCGGTGAGCGCCGGCGACTGCCGGCGCGCTCACTATACGGGAAGGCTTCGAAACCTCAGGCGGGTGCCTGCCTCAGCGGGGCGCCGACCTCGTGCAGGAAGCTGAGGATCTCCTGATACGAGCGATAGATCGATGTCTCGTGGTATGGGACGCCGAGCTCGGCGCAGTAGTCACGCACGATCTTGTGAGCGCGGCGGATGTTGCAGCGCGGCATCGTGGGGAACAGATGGTGCTCGATCTGGTAGTTGAGCGATCCATACAGGAGGTCTGTCATCGGATTGGACCTGACGTTGCGCGAGGTCAGGACCTGCGAGCGCAGGAAGTCGAGCTCCTGTCCCTTTTCCACCTGAGGCATCCCCTTGTGGTTGGGGGCGAACACCGACGCCAGGTAAGCCCCACCGACACATCTCTGGATGACGATCACCAGCAGCGCCCGCCAGGGGCCGACCATCAGGACGAGCAGCAGCGGAAACGCCACGGCGTGCAGGCATAGCGTTCCCACCTCGACCCAGCGCAACTTCTCTCGCGTGTTGACCAGGAACCGGACGCTCGAGACATGCATCGTCCAGGCGAGCCCGAACAGCAGCGGAAAAAACAGCCCTGCCTGGTGCCGGACTATCCAGCGCGAGAGACCGGTCTTGGCCAGGGCCTGCTCCTCCGAGTAGGCGATCACTCCGATGTCGATGTCGGGGTCGAGGTCCTGATTGTTGGGATTGCCGTGATGCCGGTTGTGTTTGTCCACCCACCATCCGTGGCTCACGCCGAGCAGCCCGTTCCCGGTCACGATCCCGATCAGGGTGTTGACCCGCCGGCTCGGAAACATCTGTCGATGCCCGGAGTCGTGCAGCTGAAAGCCGAGCTGGCCGGAGATGAATCCGAGGATCGCCGCCGCGAGGACGGTCGCCCAGATGCTGTGAGTCAGGCTCAGCAGCCACAGGCTGGTCGCGAAGGCGAGCGTGTTGGTGACCAGCATGAGGGTGTAGTAGCCGGGACGTTTGCCGAGCAACCCGGCGGCTTCGACCCGCCTCTTGAGCTCGGCGTAGGGCTGCGCGCTCCGCGCGGCAAGGGTGGGGCTGAGAATCGCGATTGCTGCCATTGTGCTCCTGACTCGAACCGGGAGGTCGGGCGAGAGGCGTGTTCGAGAACCACCGGTCGTCTTTCGCTCGGGAGAGAACCGGGCGCTGAGGCATGATAACCCGCCCGGGATCCGGATTTTGACGAAAATTTAGACTGTTCGGAGCCCCCGGCTCGCGCGTCGGAACGTGGCGGAATAGGCGGATGTCCACCCCCGATTGATCTCGTTGTGGCCGAAGTTGTGAGGCAGTCGATCCATGAGGTGGAGCTGCCGAGGCTCAACGGCAAGCTCGAGAGCCTCTCCGCTTACACCGGTAAGGTCGTCCTCGCAGTCAACGTCGCCTCGCGCTGCGGCTTCACGCCCCAGTACGGTGGCCTGCAGGCGCTTCAGGACCGCTACGCAGACCGCGGTCTTGTCGTGCTCGGCTTTCCGTGCAACCAGTTCTTTCACCAGGAGCCGGGCACGGCCGAGCAGATCCAGGAGTTTTGCAGCGTCAACTACGGCGTGAGCTTTCCTCTCTTCGCAAAGCTGGACGTCAAGGGACCAGGCCAACATCCGCTCTACGCCATCCTGAGCGAGGCTGCGGACGACTCGGGCAAGGCCGGCAACGTCACCTGGAATTTCGAGAAGTTCCTGGTCGGGCGCGATGGACGTGTGGCGCGGCGCTTCCGCTCCAAGGTCGAACCCGAAGATCCCCGGGTCGTGGAAGCTATAGAGACGCTCCTCTAGCCACACCTGCCGGCTGATTTCCAACAGCCGAGGTGATCGACTCTATTGGCTCGGCTTTCGCTGCTGCTCGAACATCTCCCGGATCTCGCGGACGCTGGTTGCATCCTCAGGCTTCTTGTCCGCGGTCCGGAACGACACGATTCGTGGGAAGCGCAGGGCGAAGCCTGGTCGGTCCCCGGTCATGCCGGCGGTGTGACGCGGGCTCGGTGTGATCTCGTCGGCCAGCACCTCGACCACGATCGACGGCTCCAGCCAGGCATCGGGTACCAGGAGCGATCTGACGCGGGCCGGCTTATCCGCGAGTTCCAGACTTGCCATGCGTTGGTGGAGCTCGCGCCAGCCCTGGTCGGACAGGCCGGTACCGAGTTTGGAGATGGTCACAAACTCGTCCTGGTCCGAGTCATAGACGCCGGCGAGCAGAGCGCCGGCGCCGAACTCTGCCCGCTTGCCCTTGCCGCGATAGAACCCGAGCAGCACCACGTCGATCGTGTCGGTCAGCTGGCCACTGGTGTTCCGCTTGAGCTTGACCCAGTTGAAGTTGCGGGCGCCCGCCTGGTAAGGAGAGTCGAGACGCTTGGCCACCACACCCTCCAGCCCGCGGCTGATGTACTCGAGCAGCTCTCGCGTCAGCACCTCTGCCGAATCGGTCTTCATCAGCGGCGCCGGCAGCAAAGTGTCCGACTCCCGAAGCAGCTCCTGGACGATCTCGAAACGCCGTTCATAGGTCAAGTGGGTCAGGTCTGATCCGTTGCGGAACATCACGTCGAATACAAACGCGCGCATCGGCGCTCGCTCGGCAAACTCCTGTATCCCCTCCTTGCGCCGGCGCGCGGTCGTCTCCTGGAACGGGACGTACTCCTCCGACTCGGGGTTGTACGCGATGGCCTCGCCGTCGAGGATGAGGGTGTCCGCGTTCAGATCCGAAGCCGCAGCGACGAGCTCAGGAAACATCTCGGTCATCGACTCGAGGTTCCTCGAGAAGATGCTCACCTT
>VBHJ01000038.1:6096-10624 GCA_005887685.1 Chloroflexota bacterium
CCGCCTCGGGGTTGGGAAGGCGTTCGGCAAGCTGAGGCCGCAGCGGGTGACCGGCTCTGACCTTCAGCAGGTCGAGCCCTGTCTCACCAGCGTCCCAGAGCGTCCGTGCGATGAGGCCGAGATCCGACGTCCGGTTGTATGCGGCTTCCAGCACCGGGCGCAACGACCGGTCTCCTTTCTTTGCGAATGACAGCGCGTCGAGCGCGGTCGGGTCGCCAATCCCCAGCCGCATCTTGCCCAGGGTGATCCGCACGAGGTGCTTGGCCGAGACGGCATCCAGTTCGCCAAGCAGTCCGGTGAAGACGTCGAGCTTTTTCTGCTGGCTGCCCGCACCGCCGGCGGCGGCGATCTCAGAAAGGCGTCGGTGCACCTCGATGACGGAGGGCGACTCGACGGTCGGACGAGGCGCCAGCCTCTGTGCCGTGATGCCGAGGTCGCCCGTCTCGCGGTTCAGCTTGGTGACCTCGTCCTTCGGAGCGCGGTAGGCGAGCGCGATCGCGGTGATGAGCAGCCTTTCGCCGAGGCCGATTTCAACCGGTTCGAAGAAAGGCGCGAGCCTGCCCTGGATCAGGTAGCTGATCGGCCCAAGCTCGTCCGCCGAACTGTCGCGATACACATTGGAGAGGATGCGGACCAGCTCGTTCCTGCTCTTGGTAGCCTCCATCTGATCCAGGTTCGCGGCCAGCTCGCTGAACTTCACGGTTGCTCACCTTAGTCAGCTGACACGCGTGGTGCGAGCGACGACTTCGCCGGAACCGACGGATTGCGTACGATCGGCCGAGATGCCGAAGGCGTGGGTTGTCCGTGAGCTGGGGACGCCCGACAAACTCCGCTTTGAGAATGTGGAAGCAGGGATCTCAGGCGATGAGCTCGTCCGGATCCGAATCCGGGCTTCTGCCGTCAACTTCTTCGACCTGCTTCAAATTGCCGGCACTTATCAGGTGAAGCCTGACCTGCCATTCATCCCGGGAGCCGAGGTGGCGGGCGAAGTCGAGGCGGCGCCGCCGGACAGCGGATTCAAGCCGGGAGATCGCGTCCTCGCTACCGTCACGCAAGAGGGGCTTCACAACGGTGGCTACACGGAGGTCACCCACGCGCACCCGGACGCGGTTGTGAAAATCCCCGACGTCATGTCGTTCGTGGAGGGGGCCGCATTCTTCATCAACTACCAGACCGGCTGGTTCGGACTCCACCGCCGCGCGAAGTTGCAGCCCGGCGAGGTGGTGCTCGTCCACGGTGGGGCGGGTGGCGTTGGCACAGCAGCGATCCAGCTCGCCAAGGCGGCGGGCGCCCGAGTCATAGCCACGGCGGGCTCAGACGCCAAGGCGGCCCTCTGTCTCCAGATGGGCGCCGAGCACGCCGTGAACTACAGCGAAGAGGACTTCGTTGGAGCGGTCAAGCAGGCGACTGATGGCAAGGGCGCCGACGTGATCTATGACCCCGTCGGTGGCGACGTGTTCGATCGGTCGACCAAGTGCGTGGCTTTTGAGGGACGGATAGTCGTGGTCGGATTCACGTCGGGACGTGTGCCGACGGCGGCTGCCAATCACCTGCTGATCAAGAACTATTCCGTTCTGGGGCTGCACTGGGGACTGTACCGCCAGCGAGCGCCGCAGCTCATCCGAGAATGCACCGAGAACCTGTTCGAGCTGTACGCGGCAGGGAAGATCCGACCCTACGTTGGAAACCAGGCTCCACTTCAAGATGCGGTCGCGCTCCTCGAGGCCGTGGCCTCTCGCCAGACCACCGGCAAGGCGGTCCTCACGGTTGGCCAATAAAGGTGTCGGGCTGTGGCGCTGACGCTGCCGCTTCAGGTCGACGAGTTCCTCAGCCGACCCAACGCCTCAGTGATCGGATGCGTTCGGCCGGACGGATTCCCGATGACGGTAGCCACCTGGTATGACTGGGAGGACGGGCGCATCCTCGTCAACATGGACGCGGGCCGCCGGCGGCTGGCGTGGATCAGACTCAACCCGAAGGTCAGCCTGACCGTCTTCGGCGACGACTGGTCCAGACACGTAAGCCTTTACGGCCTGGTCGCAACCCTGCGCGAAGACTCCGACCTGCGAGACATCGATCGGCTGGCCCGCCGATACTCCGGAAACCCGTTTCCATCGAGGACCGCCAAACGCGTGAGCGCGTGGATCGAACCGCATGGCTGGCATGGATGGGATCTCTCGGGCGAGCTGTCAGGCGGTGGACCCCTTGGCGTTCGATCGTGACGCCCACGCCGCCGCAAGCCTAGCCGGGCCGGCCACGTCACATTGACTCCATGAATGGACGCGAGACGGGATGGCCGGCGCTTCCGTATGAGGAGTGGCGCGAGACAAAGGACACGCTTCACATGTACGCGCAGGTGATCGGCAAGCTTCGTCTGGCGCTGAGCCCCCCTGAGCCGCAGTGGGCGCACGTTCCGCTCTACCTCACGGCACGCGGGCTGACGACCTCGCCGATCCCGGTTGGCTTGCGCACCATCGACGCCGAGCTGGACCTGCTCGCGCATGAGCTGGTGATCCGCTCCAGTGACGGCCGCGTGGAGCGCCGGCCACTTGGCGGAGACGTTGCGTCCTTCTATGCGGACGTCATGCGCATGCTGCAAAAGATCGACGTGTCGGTTGCGATCTCGGTTGTTCCGTCGGAGGTGAGCGACCCGATTCCGTTTCCCGACGACCGCACGCATGACACTTACGTCGCCGAGCACGCGAGGCGCTTCTTCGAGGTGCTTTCGATGGTGGACGTGGTGATGAAAGAGCACCGCGCCGCCTTTCGAGGACGGACAACGCAGGTGCAGTTCTTTTGGGGCACCTTCGACCTGGCCTTGACGCGTTACTCGGGACGTGCGGTCGAGCCGCCGTCAGGGGCGGGAATCATCAGGCGGCTCGGCGGCGACGCCGAGGTCATATGCGCGGGCTGGTGGGCCGGAGACCAGCGAGTGAAATATCCAGCGCTCTTCGCCTACGGATATCCAGCGCCAGACGGTATCGAGCGCGTGCCCGTGCAGCCTCGCGAGGCCGAGTGGAGCTCGGCGGCGGGCGAGTTCCTCCTTCCCTACGACGCGGTTCGATCAAGCCGCGAGCCGCGACGAGCCATCCACGAATTCCTGAACAGCACCTATCGCGGTGCGGCCAGTCTCATGGGGTGGAGCAGCGAGCTGACAACGTCCTGAGCCAATTCCCAGGAGGCTCCCTGACGGTACCCAGTCCCTGGCAGAAGATTGATGTGTCGTGAAGTCGCTCTCCAAGACCGTCGTCTCGCGGCGAACGGCCCTCCTCCTGGGTTTTGGCGCGATCGTCGCCGCCTGCACCGGCCGCGGTTCTTCCGCGTCTCTTGGCTCGCCTTCGCCATCGCCGACGGCCAGCTCTGTATCCACGCCGGCATGCATCGTGACTCCCTCAGAGACCGAGGGGCCGTACTTCGTGGACGAGCGTCTCAACCGTTCCGACATCTCCACCGATCCGGGCAACGGGACCAGGCGCAGCGGCGTCCCGCTCGATCTCACCTTCCAGGTGTCGCGGGCGAGCTCAGGCGGATGCACCGCGATGAGCGGGGCGCAGGTCGACGTGTGGCACTGCGACGCGGCCGGGATTTATTCGGACGTTTCAGCCCAGTCGAGCGTCGGCCAGCGGTTCTTACGCGGGTATCAGCTCACTGACGCGAACGGCGCGGCGAGGTTCGCGACGATCTATCCCGGGTGGTACGCGGGGCGCGCTGTACACATCCATTTCAAAGTTCGGACCTTTTCGGGCGCGACGAAGAGCTTTGAATTCACGTCCCAGCTCTTTTTCGATGACGCGATCACGGACGCCGTTTATAGGACAGCGCCCTACGGCTCGAGATCGAGTCGGGACACGCGCAACCAGACCGACATGGTGTACGCATCCAACGGAAACAGCGGTGCGATGCTCCTGGTGGCGCCCACGCCAAGCGGCTCCGGCTACGCGGCGACATTCGCCATCGGCCTCAGCGTCTAAGGCGTTCGGCCACGCGCGGTTGGCGCCCGGTGTCGGAGTACTGACAATTAAGTTCATGAACCTCACCCTCAGCACCCTGCTCACAATCGCCGCCCTGATCGTGTTCTTAGTCGCCGCGATCGGTTGGGCCTACAAGAAAACCGATTTGATCGCGGCAGGCCTGGCGCTGTTCGTGCTTTCGATCCTGGTCACGTACCTGCCCCCATCACAAGTGAGCATCGGCCTGATCATCTTGTTCGCCGCGTTTGTCGTCCTGGTCGTGGCAGCGATCGGCTGGCGCTTCCGCAAGATCAACCTGCTGCCGATCGGCCTCGCCTTATGGATGCTGTCCGCGCTGCTCCCCGGACTCCAGGTCGGCTAGCGTTCGAGGCTGTCGCGACGTAAGCGCTCGGCCATCACGGCCATCACCTGTGAGAGAAGCTGGTCGTTGGCCCTGATCGCATCCCGAAACTGCGCGTGGCTCATCACCATGACCTTCGATGGGCCGCTGGTCACGACGGTGGCCGTCGCCGGTCCGCGGTCGAGCATGCTGATCTCGCCGAAAAAGCTTCCGGGTC
>VBHJ01000039.1 GCA_005887685.1 Chloroflexota bacterium
CTGTAGTTGTAGTGGCAGCGGTGCTTGGACTCTCGCTAGTGATCCGGCCCGTCGGCGTTTCGGGTATCAATGCCGCCCTTTGTGGCTACGGCTATGGCTACGGCACAGTCCCCGCGGTCGATGCCGTCTCGCCTAACTCGGGCACAACCGCCGGCGGCACCCATGTGACCCTTACAGGCTGCGGATTCACTGGGACTACCTCGGTTCACTTTGGCGCCACAGCCGGGACGAGCGTGGTCGTTGTCTCGGATA
The DNA here is from genome assembly GCA_005887685.1 of Chloroflexota bacterium. GTDB lineage: Bacteria > Chloroflexota > Dormibacteria > Dormibacterales > Dormibacteraceae > 40CM-4-65-16. Next base: position 253 of record VBHJ01000039.1, read on the forward strand.
CGTCGATCACAGTCACGAGCCCCGCGCACGCCGCGGGAACCGTGGATGTGACGGTTACGACCGCCCTCGGAACAAGCCCGACTCAGGCTGGCGACAATTTCACCTACCAGGGCACGACATGCACAACCATTAACTACACGGCAGACAAGGCTTCGCCGCAGCAGTCGGGCACGATCATCAGATTCACGGCCAGTTCCCCCGCCTGCACCGCCCCTGAGTTCAAGTTCTACGTGCAGTTGGCCGACGGCACCTGGACTCTCGGCCAGGACTACGACGGCGCGAGTTTCGTTTGGAACACGGCCGGGCTCCCTGCGGGCACGTATCACATCGATGTCTGGGTCCGCCAGATGGGCAGCAGCGCGCCCTTCGAGGCATTCGTGAACAACCCGTACACGTTGATCACCTTCGTGCCGTGTGCCGGCGCCGCTCTCACGCCTGACAAGGCGTCGCCGCAGCCAGTCGGCACCGTTGTGACGTACACGGCCAGCGCGACGGGATGCTCGCAACCCGTTTACACGTGGTACTTCCAGGTCCCGGGCGGCAACTGGTACATCGCCAAGAATCCAAGCCCAGATCCGACTCTCACCTGGAACACGACCGGAGCAGCGCCTGGCACGTACAAGATCGACGTCTGGATCAGCCAGAACGGTTCGACCACGCCGCACGAAACGTTCATCCTGATCAACTACACGCTGATCATCCCGCCGCCTTGCTCAACTGCCGGCTACAGCGCGGACAAGGCCACGCCGCAGCAGACTGGGACGATCGTCACCTTCACCGCCACATCGACGGGCTGCCCCAACCCTGATTACAAGTGGTACGTCCAGCTGGCCAACGGCACCTGGACTCTCGCCCAGGGCTACAGCAGCTCGACGACCTTCGTCTGGAACACCGCAGGCTTGCCCGTGGGTACGTACCACGTCGACCTGTGGGCTCGCCAGCACGGCGACAGCGCGGACCCCGAGGCGTTCTCGAACACTCCCTACACATTGGTCGTCGCGGTGCCTTGCGCCAGCGCCACGCTCACGCCGGACAAGTCGTCGCCGCAGCCGGCGGGCACTGTCGTGACTTACACCGCCGGGGCGACAGGCTGCTCGCAGCCGGTGTTCACCTGGTACTTCCAGGTGCCCGGCGGCAACTGGTACATCGCCAAGAACCCGAGCACCGACCCGATCCTGGTCTGGAATACGACCGGCGCCGCGCCTGGCACCTACAAGATCGACGTCTGGATCAGCCAGAACGGCTCGACCACGCCGCACGAGACCTTCATCCTGATCAACTACACGATCAGCTAAAACCCAGCCCCGGGGTCCTCCCCATGAGTGAGGAGGACCCCGGGATTACATCTCTTAACCTCGATAGGTGACAGGCACAGGGCCTGAAAGCTAAGCTGCCGCCAGTGTTTCCGCGTGCTGCGGCGCGGGCGCTTTGCCTGCTGCCTTTCGTCATTCCACTGATCCCGCTACAAACGGTGCAGGCGGCGGCCTCCGTGCAGGCCAAGGCCGCGCCCGTCGTGGCGCAGCCTGTGCGTGCCAGCAGCACTTCGTACAACACGTTCGGGCTCACGCGCGACGTGTTCGGCTACGCCACGTCAGGCAGCCTCGGCGATCCCAGCGTGGGGTACCCGAGCTGGAACTTCGACCTCCTGGCCACGGTCTCCTTCTTTGCCATCCACGCCCAGTACAACGGCGTGCTGATTGCGGACAGCAACTGGACGGTGTTTCAGTCCAGCACCTTCAGCGGGCTGGTCAGCACCGCGCACGCTCATGGGACGAAGGTCGTCGTGACACTGGTCGGGCCGGGCGGCGGCGCGCTGATCGACCAGTGCAATGCGCTCTACAACGACGACACGACGATCGGTCAGATCATGACCCAGCTCAAGGCGAAAGGTTTCGACGGCATCAACATCGACTACGAAGGCCAGAACGCGATGTGCAATCCGACCAATCCCGGGTACCCGCCGATGACGACGCAGGCGCTGATGGTGAAGCTCGCGAAGGACATGCGAGCCGCGCTCGATGCGTACACGCCTGGCCTGTACCTTTCGATCGCGAGCTACTCGGGATCGGCGTCGGCCAATGACGGCTTCTTCAACATTCCTCAGCTGAACCAATACGTGGACTCGTTCTTTGTGATGGCCTACGACATGGACTACGCCAACCAGGGCGCGCCTCCGCTGGCCGGCTGCTCGTCCTTTTGCATGGCCCCGATCTCTCCTCTGACCAACTACCAGTGGAACGACTCGACCTCGATGGCCCAGTACTCATCACTGGTCGGTCCGGGCAAGGTGATCCTCGGCCAGCCCTACTACGGCCGGGTGTCGTGCGTGGCGAGCCCCGCACCGCATGCCCGGGCGACGAGCTCTGTGGTCGCCGCGACGTACCTGAACATGGCCGCCGCCATCAGCTCGTCCGACGTCAGGCCTGGGTCCTACTCGATCAACCGTGACAGCGATGACCCGTCGGGGCTCGACCGGTGGGACGCATGGTGGGACAACGCGCTCGGCTGCTACCGCGAGATGTACTGGTCCGACGTGACGACGCTGTCGAACCGCTACGACCTGGTCAACCAGGACAACCTGCGCGGGGTCGGTTTCTGGACGCTCAACTACGGGGGCGGCGCCTCCGAGCTGTGGAACGCGATCCAGAGCCACTTCGTCGCCTGCATGGGCACCACCGTGACTCCCAGCCCAGCGCCGCCTCAGCTGATGAGCACGCAGGTGCAGTTCACCGCGGCGACCACTGCTTGCGTC
>VBHJ01000147.1 GCA_005887685.1 Chloroflexota bacterium
AAACGTGAAAGGCTGGCCGGTGAAGAAGCCCTTGATTACCGCCAGCGCCTCTTCCAACCGGTCGATGCGTGTGCCCGCGGGCTCGTATGGAATGCCGGCCAGCTCGTAGTCGGCGACCAGCCAACCAGCGCCGAGTCCGAGGTCGAGCCTCCCGTCGGAAAGAAGGTCAAGCGTCGCGGCCTCTTTAGCGAGCACCCAGGGATGCCGGTAGTCGTTGTCAAAGACAAGCGAGCCGACGCGCAGCTTGGTCGTGGCGTCGGCCGCGGACATGAGGGCCGCGATCGGTCCCGGCTGTTCGTCGAAGTGGTCGGGCAGATAGAGGCCCGAGTAGCCCATGGCTTCGATTGCCCTGGCCCTGTCGCGCCACTGTTTGCCGTTGTGAGCGCGATGCTCCTGGACGCTGAACCGAAACGGCCTCGGCTTGCTCACCGGATCGACACTAACGGCTGATGGTGCCGAGGGCCGGATTTGAACCGGCGACACCTTGATTTTCAGTCAAGTGCTCTACCAAGCTGAGCTACCTCGGCACGGCGGGTAATTTTATCGGCGGGCCGGATTCGACTCGTTAATCGCTTGACAGCCCATGCCGCCCTTGCGAGACTACGTGCCCCATCTTGACCCCTGCAGCAATCTCGCAAAGCCGATGACCTGGACTGCGCGCGCCATCGCCGGCCTGGCCATTGCGGCAGCCTTGACCGTCGCCTGTGGATCCAGCCCCACCTCCAACTCTTCTGCGAAGTCTTCCCCAAGCAAAGCGGCCGAAATAACCACGGTTGATGCATGCTCCCTGGTTACCGCCTCCGAGGCCTCCACGGCGGCCGGCGCCACGCTGACAAATCTCGCCGCCGGAACCGGAGCGTCAGTCCCCGGTGCGTGCATCTATGGAAGCCAGGACAGTCAGGCTTCCGTGTTGGTTTTCGCGCAGACGTACCCGGACACGACGACCGCGGACTCGATCTCGCCCGACCAGCTCGCAGCTGTGCTCAACGGCCAGTACGGCATTGCCAACGCCAAGGCGGTGACGGGCATCGGCGACAAGGCCTTCGAGTACACGTCCACCGGCGCGGGTGGCGGTGGCATCGTCATCTTCGTGTTCAAGGCCAACGTGGTCTTGTTGATCGCGGTCAGCCCCACGACAAGCTCGAGCGCTGTCGAGCTGCTGGCCCGAACCGCGGTCGGCCGCCTCAAGTAGGCCCGATTTCAAAGTGGGCGGTGATGGACTTGAACCAACGACCTCCTCGGTGTAAGCGAGGCGCTCTAGCCAGCTGAGCTAACCGCCCGGAATCGCGTCAGCCAGTCTACCCACCCGCCAGCAAAGTCAATGCGGCGTTCAACTGTGTGTCTTTGGCATAGCCGAGTGAGGGTTGCGTCACGTCGAACGCGTCCGACACCTGGGCCAGGGTCACGCTCACGTCGGGGGTAAGACCCTTGTGGTCGATCGTCACGCCGTTCGGCAAGAACCAGCGCTCCACCGTGAGGTGGACGTCGGACCCATCGCTCAGCACGAAGTCCTCCTGCACGGAGCCCTTGCCGAAGGTCGTCGTGCCCACCAGCATGGCCCGGTGATGGACCTGCAGCGAGCCGGCCACGATCTCCGCCGCCGACGCGCTGTTGGCATCGACCAGTACCACGAGCGGCACGCTTGGCGCAGCATGCTGGGAACCGACCTGGTGACGGTCCACCCCGTTGCGCCCGTGGGTCTCGAAGGTCTCCCCGCTGGTCACGAACTGGCTGATCACGTCGTCGGCCGCGGAGATGAAACCCCCAGGGTCGCTGCGTAAGTCGAGGATCATGCCGTTCGCACCCGAGATCCCGCTCTTCAACGCCGCCGCAAACTCGCCCGAAGTCTGCGAGCCGAACTGGTAGATCCGCACGTAAAGGACGCGATTTCCAACCATGGCCGAGCGAACGGTCGGGACCTGGATCTGCGCGCGGGTGATGTTGAACGTCAGCGTGTCCGCTCCTCGCAAGATCGTGAGAGTGACCTTGGTCCCCTCCGGTCCCTGGATCAAGGCCGTGGCCTGGTCGGCGGTGATGCCCTTGAGGTCCTTGTCCCCCACCTTGACGATCAGGTCGCCCCTCATCAGGCCGGCCTCTGCCGCCGGCGAGCCCGGAACGGTCCCTGTGATGGATGGATAGGTCGTGGTGCTGAAGCTCAGGTAGATGCCGATGCCCGTGTACCGCCCCTGGTAGCTCTGCTGGAGTTTCTTGTACTGGTCGGGGTTGAAGTACAGGGAGTACGGGTCGCCGAGACTGCTGACCAGGCCCTGCACACTGCCCTGCGAGAGCTTCGACGTGTTGACGTTGGTGTCGACGTAATCCGCCTGGATCAGGCGCGCCGCCTGCTGCACCTCGGTGAGGTCCACCCTCGAGACGTTTCGGTGCCCGAAATACGGAACGAACTCGGGGTAGGCCTGGTCGACGTACAAGCCGGCGACAAAACCAATGACGAGGATCAGCGCGACGGCGCCACCCCGCAGGGCGACGCTTCGATTCATCTGGTCAGACTAACAACCGAGCCAGATACAGGGGTTCTTGTAGACGCCGCCCACGCGGATCTCAAAATGCAGGTGAGGTCCGGTCGACCACCCAGTCGAACCCTCGAAGGCAACCGTGGTTCCACGGGGGACGACCTGCCCCGAGGAGAGCCCTGGTGCATACCCCGCCAGGTGTCCGTAGTAGGTCGAGTAGCCGTTGCCGTGGATGATCACGAGCAGGTTGCCGTAGCCGATGCTTCCCTGGTAGAGATATGCGACGCCGGTGTCGGCGGCCACGATCGGGGTCCCATACGGCCCGGCGATGTCGACGCCTGTATGGATCTTGTGCGGGTAGGGACAGCCGGGGTCATACACCTCGAGGTAGAAGCTCGAACACCCGAAACCCTGGGTGATGCATGAATATCCGCACGCCGGCACCGGCCATTCGAAGACGCCATTGCCTCCGCCCGCCTTCTCTGCTTGCGCGGCGTACTGCAGGTAGAGACTGGCGACCTGGGCATCGATCGCAGCCCGCTCCTTCTGCACCGCTGCGTAGTCGGCGGCAATCTGAGCCTGCAGCTTGTGCTCCGCGGCCACCGCGGCCTGCTGGGTCGAAAGGTTTTTCTCCAGGTCGGCCTCGGTCGCCTTCTGCTGCTGCAGCAAGATCACGACCTGGCTGCGCTTCAGGTCCAGGTCGTTGGCGGCGATCGCCACCTGCCTGCGCTCATCGTCCAGGTTGGAAAGCAGGCGCTGGTCGGAAGCCGCAACCTGTTGGGCTCCGACGATTCGGTTCAAGAGCTGGTTGATGTTGTTCGAGGTCAGCGCCAGCTGGACGTAATTGACGCTCCCATGCGAATCGACGTAACGCAGTCGCTGGTTCAACAGCTCTTCCCGCACGCTGAAGTGAGCCTCGAGCCGGATCTGGGCCGCCTCGCCAAACCTGATCCTCATGTTCAGATCGTCGATCGCCGCCTGGGTCTGAGCGATGAGCGCCCTCTGGGCGCTGATCTGGTTGTTCAAGCTCACGATCAGCGCGTCGAGCGCATTGATCTGCGCCGCCACGTTGTTGTACTGCGCGATGAGGTTGTTGAGCTGATTCTCGTTGTTGACCTGCTGCCCGATGCCATTGTTGTAGGCGAGACAAGCCTGGTACACGGCCGGCGGGTCGCCCGAGTAGCAGTAGACCGCCGAGACCGTCTGGACCGACTGCGGCAGCGACCCGAGGGTCGCAAGAAGGGCGGCAAGCAGAAAGCGGGCTTTCAAGATCAGATCCTCACGTAGCGGCGAACGCCGATGTAGCTGCCGAGTGCGCCGAGCAGCGCTCCGGCCAGAAGCAAGTCCGTGGCAAGGCTGGAGATGAATGCCGGGTCGTATGACAGCGGGATGAAACCCACGTCCGATTTGAAGCGAGACACGACCGGCTCATAGGAGATCACCAGAAGTGCCAGCGCGATGGCCGCCGCGACAAGGCCGGTCATGATGCCTTCGATCACAAACGGGCCACGCACGAACCATTCGGTGGCACCGACCAGCTTCATGACCTCGATCTCCTTGCGACGGTGATACACGGCTGTGCGAATCGTGTTCATCACGATCACGATCGAGACGATGAGCAGGATGACCAGCAGGACGACGCCGGCGAGCCCCAACCACTGCGACAGCTGGAGCATTCGATTGATGAAGTCGCCCTGGTAGTTCGTTGGGTCGGTGGGGTCTACGCCAGACCACTGCCGCGCCTTGGCGTCGATCGCGACAACGTCGCTCAGGTTCTTGACCTGAACGTCGAGCTTCGCGTCCAGCGGGTTGCCCTCGATCTGCTGTGCCAGGACGCCGTTCTGGGGATCGGCCTTGAACTGGGCAAGGGCCTCGTCCTTGGTGACGAACTTGACGCTCGCCACGCGCGGGTCGGCGGCGAGCTGCTGCTGGAAGTCGTAGACGTTTGTCAGCGGCGTGTCGTCGGAGACGTTGACCGAGATCTCGCTGACCTTGTCGCGAAAACCGTCCAACACCTGCGAGAACGCGTGGCCGACGAGGAGGTTGACCCCGGCCAGGATGAGGATGAGCGTGATCGACAGAACCGCGGCCAGGCTCACGGCCAGGTTCCGCCAGAAGCTCTGCCAGGCGCTATTGAACGCGAACTTGAGGTTTCGCAACATCATCGTGATACCTGCCTGAGCGGTCGTCTCTTGCGATCTGTCCCGCGTCGATGGCGATGACACGGCGGCGGAGGAGGTCGACGATCTCGCGGTTATGCGTCGCCATCACCACGGTTGCTCCGCGAGCGTTGATCCGGAGGAAGAGCTGCATGATCTCCCACGCAGTCGCGGGATCCAGGTTTCCCGTCGGCTCGTCGGCGATGATGAATCGCGGAGCGTGCACCAGCGCCCGCGCGATCGCGACGCGCTGCTGCTCGCCACCAGAAAGGTTCGCCGGGTACGTGTGTTCCTTGCCCGACAGGCTCACCGTGTCGAGCGCCTCGGCGACTCGCGACTGGATCTGGTGATCGGGCTCTCCCAGGACGCGCAGCGCGAATGCCACGTTCTCGTAAACCGTGAGGTTGGGCAAGAGCTTGAAGTCCTGGAACACGAGACCGACCTTGCGGCGGTAGTGGGGCAGCCTGCGCCGCTTCATGCGGCCCAGCTCGATGCCGTCGACGAAGATCTTGCCCTTGCTGGGCTTCTCCTCGCGGATCAGCAGGCGCACCAGGGTCGACTTGCCGGCGCCCGAAGGACCGACGAGGAACAGGAAGTCGCCCTCCGGGACCTCGAGATTGACGTCACGAAGAGCTTCAGTTCCAGTGGGGTACGTCTTGAAGACGTGCTGGAAGCTGATAACCGGCCGAGTTGCAAAATCCGGTGTCAAAACCATTAGCTGCGTCTCTTGCTTTGTCGTTGCGTGCCCCCGGGCGCGCGTGGCTAGGTCGCGGGCAGTATAACGCAGCGTCCCGATCCGTCCAACCCCTTCCCAGAGTGTCAAACAGTGGTTTAACGAACGGGCGCGACGAGGCTTGCCCGTTCCGCAACGCCCGGTTAGTCCGGACTATCAGGTATTTCTGAAGCTCGGATCCCCGGATGGTCCGGACTATCCGGGGAGAGTGGCTCCGTTCTTGCTCAGGCGCCACCGCAGCCAGCTTTCGATGAAGGGATCGATCTCGCCGTCGAGCACCGCCTGCGCGTTCCCGACCTCCAGGCCCGTTCGCACGTCCTTGACCAGCGTGTAGGGCTGCAGGACGTAGTTCCGGATCTGAGACCCGAACTCGGCCGGCATGACCTGGCCGCGAATCTGGTCCAAGTGCTCGGCGGCCTCCTGCTGCTGGCGCTGGAACAGCCGGGCTTTGAGCACCTTCATCGCCATCTCGCGGTTCTTCATCTGCGACCTCTCGTTCTGGCAGGTGACCACGATCCCGGTCGGAAGGTGCGTGATCCGCACGGCCGAGTCTGTCTTGTTGACGTGCTGCCCACCCGCCCCGGTCGAGCGATACGTGTCGATCCGCAGGTCCTGGGGGTTGATCACGACCGCGGCCTCGTCGGTGCTCTCGAGCTCCGGCATCACCTCGACCAGCGCGAACGAAGTGTGTCTCCGGTGGTTCTGGTCGAACGGTGAGATCCTGACCAGCCGGTGGACCCCATGCTCTGAGCGCAGGAGGCCGTACGCCCGCGCCCCGCGCACGATGAACGTGACGCTTTTCAGGCCTGCCTCCTCACCACGCGACTCGTCGATCATCTCGGTCTCGAAATCACGGCGCTCGGCCCACTTGAGGTACATGCGCAGCAGCATCTCGACCCAGTCCTGCGCCTCCACCCCACCCTGGCCGACCGAGATGGTGACGACCGCGTTGTGGTTCGCGTACTGGTCGGTGAACAACAGGTCGAGCTCGTGGGAGCGCAGCTCCTTTTCCACCGAGGCTTGCTCGTCGGCCACCTGCTTCTCGAGCTCGGGATCGTCCTCACCCAGCTGCTCGAGCTCCACGACGTCGCGGGCGCGCCTCTCGAGGCGGTCCCACGTCGCGATCTGCTCCCTGTTCTCCGCCGCCTCGCGGGCCATCTGACCGGCGCGCTTCGGGTCGTCCCATACGCCGGGCTGGGTGAGCCGGGCGTCTAGCTCGTCAGCCCTCTTCCCTTTCGCGGGCAGGTCAAAGGTGCTCCTTGAGCTGAAGGATTCGGTTCAAAAGCTCCTTAGGTTTGAGTTCAGTGTCCATTAGATCTCCAGTTCTGCGGAATCGGCTTTATCGGCCGTGGCACCGCTTGTATTTCTTCCCCGATCCGCACCAGCACGGATCGTTGCGGCCGATTTTATGTTGCGTGCCGCCCGCGGCGTCGGCATTGCCTGAGGCGACCGCCGCTCCCACCGGAGTCGCGCGCCGCTGCTGCGGTGCGGCCCTGCGACCGGCCCCGTTTGCCCCGTCCGGCTCCCCTGGTCCGCTTTCCGTCATCTGGCGCACGATCGGCGTCGGAGGCGGCGGCGGAGCCGGCGCAACCCTGTAGATCAACGAAACGATCGAGCTCTGGATGCGCTCGCGCAGCTCGTTGAACATCTCGAACGCCTCGTTCTTGTACTCGACCAACGGGTCGCGTTGGCCGTAAGCACGGAGCCCGATGCCCTCGCGGAACTGCTCCATCTGCGTCAGGTACTCCATCCACTGCCAGTCGATCGTCTGCAGCATCACGCTCCGCTCGACGACCGGCATCAGCTCGGCACCCATCTCTTCCACCTTTCGGTCGTACGCCTCCTCGGCGGACGCGTAAAGGTGCTCGACAAGGCCCTCAGGGCCCTTGTGCAGCGCCTCCTCGGGAATCTCAGACCCAGGGGCGATCGGCAGATAGGTGGACAGGTACTTGACCAGGCCCTCGAGGTCCCAGTTTTCGTAATGCCGGCTCTGGCAGTGCTGGTCGACGCCCTTCGTGATGAGCTCGCGCACATAGCCCAGGATGTTGTCGCGCGTGTCGGCGCCCTCGAGGACCTTCCGTCTCTCCTCGTAGACGATCTGGCGCTGCTTGTTCATGACGTCGTCGTACTCGACGACGTGCTTGCGGGAGTCGAAGTGCATGCCCTCGACCTTCTTCTGGGCACTCGCGATCGAGCCTGCGACCCATGGGTGCTCGATGGGTTCCACCTCGAGGCTGTCCATCAAGCGTCCGATGCGGTCGGCGGCTGGGCCGAAGATCTTCATCAGGTCGTCTTCCAACGAGATGAAGAAGCGGCTCGAGCCGGGATCGCCCTGGCGGCCGGCGCGACCGCGAAGCTGGTTGTCGATGCGACGGCTCTCATGCCGCTCCGTCCCGATGATGTGCAGCCCACCAACGTCCGTCACACCCGAACCCAGCACGATGTCCGTCCCTCGACCGGCCATGTTGGTGGCGATCGTGATCCCGTTCGCCTGGCCCGCTTCGGCGACGACCGCCGCCTCGCGCTCGTGCTGCTTGGCGTTGAGCACGTTGTGCTTCAAGCCGCGGCGCTCGAGCATCTTGGCAAGCCGCTCTGACTTCTCCACCGAAACCGTGCCGACCAGGACTGGACGACCAAGCTTGTTCATCTCGACGATCTCGTCGATCACAGCCTCGAACTTCGACTTCTCGGTCTTGTAGATCACGTCGGCGTTGTCGTCTCGCACCATCGGGTGGTGCGTCGGGATGACCACGACGTCGAGGCCGTAGATCTTGTGGAATTCTTCGGCCTCGGTCACCGCAGTGCCGGTCATGCCGGCCAGCTTGTCGTACTGGCGGAAGTAGTTCTGGACCGTGATGGTCGCGATCGTCTTCTGCTCCTGCTGCACCTTGACGCCTTCTTTGGCCTCGACCGCCTGGTGCAGTCCGTCGGACCAGCGCCGGCCCGGCATGGTGCGCCCCGTGAACTCGTCGACGATGACGACCTCCGCGTCCTTGACCAGGTAATCGCGGTCGCGCAGGAAGAGCGATTTGGCCTTGAGGGCCTGGTTGATCTGGTGCGCCTCGATCACGTTCTCGAGGTCGTAGATGTTCTTGATCCCGGTCCAGCGCTCCATCTTTGCGATGCCCGTCTCCGTCAGGGACGCTGACTTGTGTTTCAGGTCGACCTCGTAGTCCTCGCCTTCTGTGAGCCGCGCCGCCCAGCGCGCGTACTGGTAGTACTTGTCGGTGGACTCGTCCGACTGCCCCGAGATGATGTGCGGCGTTCGCGCCTCATCGATGAGGATGGAGTCGACCTCGTCGACGATGCCGTAGTTCAGCTCGCGCTGGCTGCATTGCGAAAGGTCGCGGGCCATGTTGTCACGCAGGTAGTCGAATGCAAGCTCGGAGTTGGTCGCGTACGTGATGTCCGCCGCGTACGCCTCCTTCTTGGTCACGGGACGGAGGTGCTGCAGGCGTGAATCGGGGTGAGTTTCGTCGAGGTACTCGGGGTCGTAGATATAGGTGGCGGTCGAGCCGACGTTGATGCCGACCGATAGTCCCAACAGGTGATAGATCGGACCCATCCATCCGGCGTCACGGCGTGCCAGGTAATCGTTGACGGTGACGAGGTGGACGCCCTTGCCCGCGAGAGCGTTGAGGTAGAGGGCAAGGCTCGCCACGAGCGTCTTGCCTTCACCGGTCTTCATCTCGGCGATCTTTCCCTGGTGCAGAACGATGCCGCCCACGAGCTGTACGTCGAAATGGCGCAGGCCGATCGTGCGCCTGGCAGCCTCGCGGCAGATTGCAAAGGCGTCGATCAGCAGCTCGTCAAGGTCATGGCCCTCCACGGCCTTCGCCCGCAGCTCATCGGAACGAGCGCGCAGGCCGGCGTCGTCGAGCTCCTTTAGCTCCGGTTCGAGCGCATTGACCGCCTGCGCCACCGCGAGGTGGCGTTTGACTTCCCGCTCGTTCGGATCGAGCAGCTTGCTGAGGATGACCACTGGAATAGAGGTTACCCGCCCGCGGGGTAACTGAACCCGCGGCTAGGGGATCACAGGTTCGATCACGGCCAGCGAGCCGTCGGCGCGCTTGACCATGATGTGGATCTCACCCGAGTCTTCGTCCAGGTAGACGAGGAAGGGCTGGCTGTCCGCCAGGAGCTCGGAGGAGGCCTCGGAGACCGACATTGGGCGCAGCTTGAGCCGCATGCGTTCAGGCTCGGGGGATCGCTCCTGGCCGCGGCGGGCGGGTTCGGCCGGCACGCGCACGGGCGACGCCTGCTGCTTGCGGCGGGTGACCTTTTCCTTGAAGGCCACCACCTGGCGGTCGATCTTGTCGAGGGCGAGGTCCAGGGCCGACTGCGGATCCGTACCGCGTTCGCGCGCGTACAGCACCGGTGTGCGGCGGCCATCGAGGTGGAGACTGATCCGGCAAACAGTGGTCGCCAGGCCGCTTCTCTTTCGCTCTTCGGAGAACTCCACCTCGGCGTCCAGCACCTTGCCGAAGTGGCGCTCGAGGCGGGTGAGCTTCCGCTGCGCCCCCTCACGCACCTCCTGCCCGAGACCGTCCGTGCGGTCGTGCAGGACGACCTTCACAACCCGAGTATAACCCTGGCCTTCGGGACTGCCTAGCGGCTGGCCGGCTTGTATCCGGGAGGCGGCGGGAACAGAGCGGTGATCTCTTTCGGGAGCGGAATGCCCTGGTTGAACATGCGGTCCAGGATCTTCGGTCGCAGCCCTGTCGGCTTGAACTCCGCGATGACTTTGCCTTCCGGCGTGGCGCCTTTCTGGTCCATCACGAAGATGTCCTGCATCGTGATCACGTCCTGCTCCATGCCGACGATCTCGGAGATCGCGGTCACCTTGCGTGAGCCGTCGCGCAAGCGGCCGAGCTGGCAGATGAGGTTGATGGCGCCCGCAACCTGCTGGCGGATGGCGCGCACCGGAAGGTCGACGCCCGCCATCAGGACAAGCGTCTCGAGACGGGCGAGCGCGTCGCGCGGGCTGTTCGCGTGCAGGGTGGTCATCGAACCGTCGTGGCCGGTGTTCATGGCCTGGAGCATGTCCAGCGCCTCTCCCCCACGACACTCGCCGACCACGATGCGCTCGGGGCGCATGCGCAGCGAGTTGATGACCAGTCGCTGGATCGTGATCTCGCCCTCGCCGTTGATGTCCTTCGGCCGCGTCTCTAGGCGGCAGACGTGCTCCTGGTGCAGCTGAAGCTCGGCTGCGTCCTCGATCGTCACGATGCGGTCCTCGACCGGGATGAATCCGGACAGCACGTTGAGGAACGTGGTCTTTCCGGTGCCGGTCCCACCCGAGACGATGATGTTGGCCTTGGACAGAACGGCGGCCTTGAGAAATCCAAAACCGGCCTCGTTGCACGTGCCGAAACGGATGAGATCTTCGACCTGGTAGGGGTCGCGAGAGAACTTGCGGATGGTGAGCAGCGGGCCGTTCAAGGCCAGGGGCCTGATCACGGCGTTGACACGAGAGCCGTCCGCCAGACGCGCGTCGCAAAGGGGTGAGTGTTCGTCGATGCGCCGGCCGACGGTCCGGACGATGAACTGGATGACGTTGAGGAGCTGGTCCTCGTCGACGAACTTGATGTTCGTGAGCACAACCTTGCCGGCCATTTCGACGTAGACATGGTCGTTGCCGTTGACCATGACCTCGGTTACGCGGTCGTCGCGGATCAGAGGCTCGATCGGCCCGAGCTGCTGGTAGTACTCATCGATGTTGATACCTGGGATCCGGACTGCCATTCGGCTAGCCTCCCCTCGCGAGTTGATAAACCGATCGCCAACTATACATTCACGCGCGCGACTGAGACCCCTGTTACAGGCCCCGATCCGGCCGCGCGCAGCGCGCTTGCGCAGGCGTCCAGGGTGGCTCCGGTCGTGGCGACGTCATCGACCAACAAGATCGATTCGGCTTCAATTGCGCCGCCTTTCCACACAAACGCGCCCGCGACGTTCTCGAAGCGTCGCTTTCGGTCTTGGCCGACCTGCGGCGGGGTCGGACGCGTACGCACGAGTACGCCCGCGGGCGAGCCGAGGGCGAGGCGCCTGCGCAGCTCGCGGGCCAGCAGCTCGGCCTGGTTGAAGCCGCGCTGCCCGAGGCGTTGCGGATGCAGCGGGACGGAGACCACCCATGGAGCCGACACGCCTTCGACGGCGAGCCGCTCGGCGATCAGCAGGGCCAGCGGAACCGCCAGGCGGCGCCAGCCCTCGTACTTGAACCGGTGCACGGCCCGCTCGATGGGCCCCTCGTAGGCGACGGCGGAGCGCAAACGGCTCAACGATTTGAGGCGCGCGCGGCAGCCGCATTCCCTACGCGCCGACGGCAGCTCGACGCCGCAGCGCCGGCACAGCGGCTCTTCGAGGTGGCGGATTCTGGCCCGGCAACCCCCGCACAGCCAGGATCCGATCCTGCGACAGCCTCCGCAGCGTGGCGGCAGCAGAAAGTCCAGGACGTGCACCACTCCAACGTATCGAGGCTGTCAACACCTTCTTAACGGGTGCGGATCAGCCCCTCCGGCCCTCCTCCCCATGAATGGGGAGGTGACTTATTTATTGGATGATGATCTGGTCGCCCTTCTGTAGGTCGATCTCCGATGTGGATCCTGGCGGCAGCTCTAGCACGCTTTGCGCTCCCAGCGACCAACCCAGCCCGTACCAGGCGGGAAGCTTTCGGTAGACCTTCGTCACGCGCTCCCTTCCGTCCAGGAACACGGCATCGATCGCGAACCTCATGAACATCATGTGGATGCTGCTGCACGGATTGATCCACATCCCGCGTCCTGGAGCGAGCGTTGCCCGAAACATCAATCCGATTCCGCGCCCGAACATGTTGCGCGGCATCTCGAGACTCTCGGCCAGGACTTTCCCGCTCCTCTCGTGCACCGCTCGCCGGCCTTGCATTGCGATCCGATAGGTTAGTCCGCAAGCCGATGGATTTCGACAGCGATGGCGTACGTCTGCACTACGAGGTCAACGGCCCTGAGCACGGAACCCCGATCGTGCTGGTGCATGGCTTCGCGTCCGACTACCGGCTCAACTGGGTCGGCACGCGATGGCAGGAGACGCTGACCAATGCGGGCTTGAAGGTCATCGGCCTCGACTGCCGTGGCCACGGCCACAGCGACAAGCCCCATGACGAGGCGGCATACGCGGTCGACATCATGGCCGGAGACATCGTTCGCCTCCTCGACCATCTCAACGTGCCGGCAGTTGCGTATCTCGGGTACTCGATGGGAGGGCGCATCGGGCTCGAGGTCGTGCTCGATCACCCCGACCGCATCACACGCGCGGTGCTGGGAGGCGTGGGAGCGGCCGGAGCCATGGACCGCGCCGAACAGATCGCGGACGCATTTCGAAAGGGCGAGCCCACGGACGATCCCGTGGCGCAGACGTTTTATCGCTTCGCCTCTGCCCGTCCGGACAATGACCTGATCGCGCTTGCCGCCTGCATCAGCGGCCTGAGACCAGAGCGGCACCCGGAACGCCTGGCGAAGATTCGCACCCCGATCCTGGTCGTCGTCGGCGACCGTGACGATATCGCGCGCGGCGCGGGTGAGCTGATCGAGCTGATTCCAAGCGCGCGCCTGGTCACGATCGCCGGGCGCGACCACATGAGCGCGGTACCGGCGCGCGAGTTCAAGCAGGCGGCGCTTGACTTCCTGACTGCCGAGGACTAGTTCGGACGGCGGAGGAAGCGGACCCTGCGCCTGCTCTTGCGGGCGGTTGCATCGGCCGTCGGCACGATCGAGATCGTTCCGTCAGGCTCGAGGACACCGAGCTGCACGTCCTTGAGATCCTCGATTCCGTGCTCGCGGATCGCCATCTCGGCCTCGTCGGGGGTCACCCCTTCTCGCTTCAACGCTTCGGGAATGAACTTGCCGTTCTTGATGATCACCGAGGGCGATCCGCTGAAAAGCTCGTGCCAACGAGGCACGCGGTCAAGGCGGCCGATGAGGAAATTCATTCCGACCAGCGCGACGATCAAGATCAGGCCGCCGAGCACAGAGGTGTCGGGTCCGGTCATCGAGGGCTGCAGGGCGTTCGCGACGAGCAGGATGAACACGAGGTCGTAGAGCGTGAACTGCCCGATCTCGCGCTTGCCGAAGATCCGGAGCGCGACCAGCAGCCCCGCGTAGGTCACGACGCCGCGAAGCACAAGCTCCCACCAGCTGACCGACAAAGTCAGCGCCGCTGGGAGCGCTAGAAGCGTCCGGGTTACCTCAGCGCGGCCGTAGAAGGATCAGCACGGCGGGTCCGAGCAGCACGATCCAAAGGGTCGGGAAGATGCAGCCGACCATCGGGAGCATCATCTTCAGGGTCGCCTGGGCGCCCTTTTCCTGGGCCCGCTGGCGCCGCTTGCGCCGCATCTCGTCGGCCTGGATGCGCAGGATCTTGCCGATCCCGGTGCCGAACTGCTCGGACTGGATCACGGCCTGGATGAAGTTGTGGAGGTCTTCCACCCCGCTGTTCCTGCCCATCTCGTCCAGCGCCTCGAGGCGCGGGCGGCCGAGGCTGACCTCGCGCAGGGCCTTGGAGAGGAGGTCGGAGAGCGCGTTGCGGTATTTGTCGGTGACGCGGGCCAGCGAGGCGTCGAAACCAAGGCCGGCGTCGACGCAGATCACGAGCAGGTCGAGCGCGTCGGGCAGACCCTTCTGAATCTCGTTGCGGCGGGCGTCGACTTTTTGCTTGAGCCAGAGAACTGGCAGGTAGTAGCCGAAGATGGCACCGGCGACGGCCGAGATGACCAGGTAGACCAGGTTGCCGAAGAGCAGGCCAACGAGCAGGCCCAGCGCGGCCAGGACAGCGGCTGCGACGAGACGTACGGCGACGAAGTCTTCAGGCGTCAGGTTGCCGGGCCGGCCCGCCAGCTCGAGCCGGTTCAGCACGTCCTGTCTCGCCTTCTGCGGCGTGGAGCGCGAGAGCAGCGAGCCCAGCCTCTCGATCGCGGGCCGCAACACACGCTCGCTGAACGGACGCTGCAGCTCGATCTCCTCCACCGTCAGCTGCTTCTCACCGCCGTAGACGGAAAGTCGCTGCTGCACCATCTGGGCGGTGTTGGTGGACGGGGTGCGCGAGAGGCCGATGAAGATCATCAGCACGCCGACTGCGACGACCAGGCCGAGGAGCATTGTGGTTCCCATCGTTAAACCTCGATCGCCACGACGCGGCGAATGATCAAGTTGCCGATGAAGATCAGGAAGCAGGCGATGATGATCAGCGCCCATCCGATGACGTTGCCGAACATCGGCTGGAAGTAGGTCGGAGTGACGAAGAACATGAACGCGGCCAGCAGGATCGGCAGCGCCGTGATGATTGAACCCGACGCACGGGCCTGCGCGGTGAGGGTCTGGATCTCGCCCTTGATGCGCACGCGCTCGCGGATCGTGTAGGCGATGTTGTCGAGGATCTCGGCCAGGTTGCCACCGACTGTCCGGTGGATCGAGTACGCGGTCGACACGAGGTCGAAGTCAGGGCTCGCGATGCGCTTGGTGATGTTCGACAGAGCCTCGTCCGGCGAGCCACCGAGGTTCATCTCGCGGACGGCCCGGCCGAACTCGTCCCCGATCGGCGCAATCGCATTCTTCGCGACGGTGTCGATCGCCTGGGCAAAGGAGTAGCCGGCCTTCAGCGCGTTGGAGAGCAGGGTCAGGGTGTCGCCAAGCTGGTTGTTGAACTTCTTCAGGCGCTGGCTGATCCGGTAGCGAACATAGAAGCTCGGCGCGAGGTAACCGATGACGAACGTCAGGATCCCGAAGATGCTGTTGAATCGCCAGTAGACGATCAGCGCCACCAGCACGCCGCTGCCCAGCTGGATCATGAAGAACTCGGACGGGCGCAGCTTCAGGTCCGCCCGCTGCAGCTGTTCGGCCACGGAAGGCTTGCCCTTCTTGGCGTCGCCGCGACCCATGCGGTCGGCTGCGGGCTGGAAGAGGCGGTTGAGGGTGTCGCGCATGCCCGCCGACTGGGGCAGCGCCTGGGCGCCGGCGGTCGTCACCCCGTAGGCGGCAAGTCTCGCCTGGAAATCCTCAGATCCTCCAGCTGCGCGCCGCATCTGGCTGACGCCCAGGAAGAAGAGGAAGACGCCCGCGAAGGCGATCAGCCCGAAAACCACGGGGATGGGTGGCATTTGATTCTCCTAAAAAGTCAGTACAGCTTATCCGGCGAAGGTTGCTTGGCAGGCGCAAATATCTGTTCCGGCACATCCTCACCCTCGGCCCGAAGGTGCTCCATGCGCATGGGCAAGATGCCGGCCCCGGTGTGATACCCGACCGCTTTGCCCTCGGCGCTCACTCCGACCTGCTTGAACGTGAACAGCTCCTGGAACTGCACGTCGCCGTCCTTGATCCCGGTGATCTCCGCGACGCTCACGATGCGGCGGATACCACCACGCAAGCGGGACTGCTGGACGATCAGGTGGATGGCCGATCCGATCGTTTCGCGGATGGCCCGCGAGGGCAGGTCCTGGCCGGCCTGGAGAACCAGCGTCTCGAGACGGACAAGGGCCTCTTTCGGGTTGTTGGCGTGGAGCGTCGACATCGATCCATCGTGGCCCGTGTTCATGGCCTGGAGCATGTCCAGGGCTTCACCGCCACGACACTCACCGACGATGATGCGGTCGGGGCGCATACGCAGACAGCTCTTGACGAGCTCGCGGATGGGCACCGCGCCCTTGCCCTCTACGTTGGGCGGACGCGACTCGAGCTGGATCCAGTGGGGCTGCTGCAGCTGCAGCTCGGCGGCGTCCTCACACGTGATGAGGCGCTCGTTCTCCGGGATGAACGACGACAGGATGTTGAGCAGGGTCGTCTTGCCTGAGCCGGTACCTCCGGAGACGAGGATGTTGAGGCGCGCGCGCACGCACGAGCGCAGGAACGTCATGATCTCCGGGCTCGACGACTTGAAGCGGTTGACGATGTCCGCCGGGCCCCACTTCTCCTTCGCAAACTTTCGAATCGTCAGCGCGGGGCCCTTGAGCGCGATGGGCGGAATGACCACGTTGACACGGGACCCGTCCTTGAGACGCGCGTCACAGATGGGGGTCGACTCGTCGACGCGCCGGCCGACCAGGCTCACGATGCGGTCGATGACCTGGCGCATCTGGCGCTCCGACTCAAACGTCACCGAGGAGAGGATCGGCTCGCCGCTCTTCTCGACGTAGATCTGCTTGGGGTGGTTGGCCATGATTTCAGTGATGCTCGGGTCTGCGAGCAGCGCCTCGAGCGGGCCAAGGCCGAGCACGTCGTCGAGGACCGAGTCGACAAGGCGCTCCTTGTCGTTCTTGGTCATCGTCATCGCCGTGCTGCGGAAGTACTCCTCGGCGAGCTCGAGGATCTTTTCGCGGACTCCGGCCTTGTTGCTGGAGTCGATCTCGTCCGCGAACTTCTCGATCAGCTTGGAGTGGATCTGCACCTTCGCGGCGGTGAACGCGGGCGTCAGCTCGGCGCCCACGGCGCCTGCGCGCTGCGAAAGCGACGGCGCCGCAGGCGTGGGTGCTGCCGGCTGAGCTACCGGCGCCTGCGGCGTGTAGGGCGTGGCTCCCGGCAGGGTCGCTGTGCCGGCGGGACCGTTTCCGGTTGGTCCCGCCGGTGGAACCGTCTGGTTCTGCTTGACCCTATCGAGGAGCCCCATTGATGTTTGTTAGAGCGACGAGAACTTGTATTTCGCGTCGACCTGCTTGTTGGTCACTCCTCCGGCGGCCTGGATGGTGGCGCACGTGGTGTCCTGGTTGTCCGTCGGAGCCGTCGAGTAGTCCTTGTACGACTCGAGCGTGTACCGCACCTGCGTGTTGGCCAAAAACCAGGTCAGGAACTCGGCGTCGCACTGCGTGAGCTCGACGGTAAGGCTCGAGGTCACACCGCTGGACGCAGCCGCGGAAGTCGTGCCTCCACTGCCGTTCGCCGGTTGAACCCCCGCGGACGCGGGACCGAGGCCGATCACCCGTAGGTTGACGAAGACGGTCTTGCTCACCTGCCTCACTGGGCCCTGCTGCGCCCCAGATGAATTGAACAGGGTGAGGTTCGCCGACGAGATGACCGTGATGTAATCGCCGACGCTGATGTGACCCGCGACGCCCTGCTGCTCGGCCGTAGGAATGGTGATCGCGACGTAACCCTTGGCCAGCGGTAGGTAGGCGGGGGCTGCGCCGGCGGGCACCAGGCTGATGTCCCGGGCCAGCATGTCGGATGTGATCACCGAACCCTTCGTGATGTTGATCTCGGAGACGAGGCTGAGCACGTCATTGGTGGCGGGATAGGTGTTGGCCAGCGAGCCGTTGCCGTTGATCGAGACTTTCGCGATCTCGATGTCCGCCGAGGTGATCTGGTGGCGGAGCGGGATCGCCTGTTTGGCGATCACGACCGACGTGTTCGGACCACCGATGCCGGCTCCTCCCGTCGCGCTGGACAGCAGAAACACGGCGCCGAACGCGACGATGGCGAGTACAACGCCCACGATGATGAACAGACGACCACCGCCCGGACGGGGTCTTGCAGCAGCAGGTGCGACGGCCAAAACTAAGTCACCTCCGATGGAATCCTCGTGAAGAGTGGCGACATTGTAACCATGGGAACCGCGATCTTCCCCCCACTTCGCTGTAAAGAAAGAGAGCCCCTCGCGGGGCTCTCCTTTGAAGGTGCTGTTACGTGGGCTCTACGCTCCGAGGGCTGCTACGACGTTCGAGAACACGTTCTTGATCTGGTTGCCCATCGTAAGAAGGATCACGATGACGACGATCGAAACGAGGACGAGGATCAGGGCGTACTCAACCATTCCCTGGCCTTCCTGACGGGTCGTAAGGCTGCGAAGCTTCCAGTAAAGGCTCAACATTTCTGCGATTTCACCTCCTTTTTCCTGAACTACAGGTTTCTGACCTGTCTGACGTCGCCCTATCCCGCTTCTTGCGGGCTATAGGGCCCTCTCGCGGACGAGGATGGTACTCATCGGTCCCAGGCAGGTCAATTCATTAGCCAAAACGACCGGCACGCCGTACCGGGTCGCTAGTCTTCCTGCCGGACATGGCTGTCACCGGCGTCGCAGAGCATGTGCAACGGCGCACGGGGGCCTACTGGCGAGACCTGGTCTTGGGCCGCCTGGTGCCCGCCCTTTTCTTCAGCCTCTTCCTGGCCCGCCAGCTGATCTTGCTCTGGGGAGGCATCCAGGGCCTCCGCCAGCCTGCGGACCTGCTCTTCATCGGCCAGCAGCTCCTCGCCCTGGCCTACTTCACCCTGCTGGTCGTCCTCTACGCGGTCCGGCTGCCCCAGCGCGGAACCGACCACCGCGTCGCGGTGATCGTCATCGCCTTCAGCGGGACTTTCGCCGCGATCGGCGCCAGCTTCCTGCCCGGCGGCACGCGCCGGCCGGAGCTCGTTCTGGTCGCCGACGTCCTGGCCACGGCCGGGCTCGCGTACTCGGTCTGGGGGCTGGCCTACCTCCGGCGGTCCTTCTCGATCATCCCCGAGGCGCGCCGCCTGGTCACAGGCGGTCCGTACTCGACGAGCCGGCACCCCGTCTACCTGGGCGAGATCGCGACGGCGATCGGCATCAACCTGGCCACCGCGGGCTGGTTGAGCGCGGTCGCGATCGTCTACTTCGTCGCCTGCGAGCTGCTCCGTATCCGCTGGGAGGAGCGCATCCTCGCCCAGACTTTCCCGAACGAATACCCGCCCTATGCAAGACGCGTCCCCCGCTACCTACCCAACCCCTTCGCTCACCGCTAGCCGCTTGCGGCTGACCGAGCGCCTGAGCGCGCGGACGCTGCTGCTGGGCGGCGTCATGAGCGTGATCCTCGTGCTGTTCATCGGCCCGGAGCAGGATCCCGACTTCTGGTGGCACCTTCGAATCGGCCGCTGGATGGTCGAGAACGGGATGCTGCCGAGCACCGACATCTTCACGTTCTCCGCCTCCAGCCACGTCTGGACAGACCACGAGTACCTGACCGAGATCCTCATGTGGCTCGTCTACAGCAAGCTCGGGCTGACGGCGCTGGTCCTTGCGTTCGGCCTTCTGACATGGGGTGGGTTCTGGTTGATCTACCGCCAGGTGGCGCGCCAGCCGTTTGTGTTCGTCGGCCTGGGCCTGGCGATCGGCGCGGTGGCCGGCTCGCCGATCTGGGGTCCCCGCGCCCAGATGATCACCTTCGCGCTCACCTGCCTCGAGCTGTACTGGCTGCACGGATACCTGAGAGGACGCAGCCGGGCCCTGAACTTCTTCCCCTTTGTCATGGTCCTGTGGGCCAACCTCCACGGCGGATGGGTGATCGGGTTCGTCTGGCTTGGAGTGGCGCTGGCCTCGGAGCTGTTCATGTGGGCCTGGGACCAGGACAACCCGGCCCACCGGATGCACGTCCGCCGTCTCGCGGTGATCACGGCCGCCTCGGTGTTCGCGGTCGCGGTGACGCCGCACCTGTTCAGCCTCTATCCGTACCCCTTCCAGACGCAGGGCAGCGTGGCCCAGCAGAAACTCATCGTGGAGTGGTTCTCTTCCTGCTGGTGGGCGGCTTCGCCCTGCGCCGGCCGACGCTTTACGAGTTTCTGCTGACCGCCATCGCGCTCTTCCTGGCCCTGCAGTCGGTGCGCAACGTCGCTCTGTTCGTGGCGGCGACCACGCCCGTGCTGATCAACACGTATGGGTCGTGGTGGCGGGAGTACGTCGCGGCTCGCAAGTGGACGATCACGCTGCCCCCTCGGCCGCTGTTCGCAGTCGTCACCGCGATAGTCCTCGTGGTCATATTCGGCACCACCGCCCTCCGCGTCGGGAGCGAGCTGTCGGCCTCACGGCAGCAGCAGCTCGATGCGACGACCTACCCGGTCGGCGCGGCAGACTGGCTGGCCGGTCACCCGGACGTCGGGACGCACATGTACAACCAGTACGGCTGGGGCGGCTACCTCGCTTACCGCTTCTATCCCCAGAAGAACCGCCAGGTGTTCATCTTCGGCGAGGCGGCCTTGATGGGCGATCAGCTGCTCAACGATTACGAGGACGTCCAGACGCTGCGCCCTGACTGGAGGCAGATTCTCGACCGCTACGGCGTCGATTACGTCGTCTACAACAAGGGCGAGGCGCTGGCGAACGTCCTCGCCACCCAGCCCGACTGGACCCTCGTATACCAGGACTCCGTCGCCGTGATCTACGTCAGGGCAATTCCCAAATCTTGAAGTCCGGGGTGTCGTAGGCCGGCGGACCGAGGACGGACGGCGGCGGGGACCCCAGGTCGGTGGTCCATATCACGTACCGGATCTGGTGGTCGCGGATGAACTGCTCGATGTCCGCTTGCCCCGTCAGCACACTGAGCGCGGTCTGGGTCTTGGCGGCGTAGTCGAACGTCTCGTCGTAGTGCCCGACATAGACGGTGTCGGCGCTGTAGGCCGGGACGTAGAGCCCGACGCCGGGCATGCAGAGCACGCGGCCCGCCGGCTGCGAGCCCAGCCAGGTCAGGCCGTCGGACTCGGCCTGGCTGATCTCGTACTGCGGCGTGGAGGCGACCGACAGCGGCGCCAGGAGCAGGAAGGCGCTGCCGATGGCCGTGACCGTCACATAAGAGAAAGGAATCAGGCGCCGAGCCCGCAGGCTGCGCAGCCGCGGCAATATCGCCTCGTACATGCCTCGCGCGCCTAGCAGCACCAGCGGAAGGTAGATGCCATCGAAGAACCGCCGCCTCAGGTCGCCGGCCGGGTTGGGCAGCCACAGGATGGCCGCGAGCAAGACGAGCCAGGCAAGCAGGAAGAGGTCCTCCCGTGTCCGCCGGCGCAGGGCACCCGGCACCCCGGCAGCGGCGAGCAGGAGCTGCGGCGCGAGCGCGAACAGGAGGCTAAACGTCTCCGGCGCGACCGCGTTCTTGGAATGGAACGTCCACCGCTCGACCTCCGGGTTGCCCACGAAGGCCAGGTACGAATAAAGGATGTAAGGCGCGGGGATGGCGAAAGCCAGGGCCGCTGCCACCCAACCGCGCGGGCGAGTAGGCCGCAGCAGGAGCGCCACCGCGGTGGCTCCGCCCATGAGCACCGGCATCTGCGGGTGGATGGAAGCCTGGCCCAGCCACGCGAGCCCCGCCAGGACGGCGAACACGAGGCTCCCCCGTTCGATCGCTTTCAGGGTCAGGGCGATCCCGAGGGCCGCAAAGACGCCAGACCACGCAAAGTGCGGCAGCGCGAGGATCGAGTAGAAAGCGCTGAGCTCGGGCATGCGCAGATCAAGGCCTTCTGTCTGGTTGCCGAAAACCAGCGGGCGGCCCGCCGCCCAGATGACCAGGCCCAGTCCAAGCCCGAAGGCCAGGAAGAACAGCGCGAAGCAGCGGGCCGCACGGTCCTGGATGAAGTGGCAGATGCAGAGCCAGGCGGCGGCCATGAGCGCGAACGCACCCGCGATCCGCGCCAGGTGAAAGACCACGATCAGGGGCAGCTTGGTCAGCGCCGCGATGTGCCCAAGCGCGATCCAGAACATGAAGAGGTATGCGGTCGAGCTGGTCTCCGTCGTGTAGCGGTTCTGCCACGCCCACGAGCCCTCCCAGCCCTCGCGCATCTTCGCCAGGTAGGTGGTCGCGTCGTCCCACAGGTAGAAGAAGCCGACGAACACGTGGCCCGGCGGCTGGACGGCGTAGGCGTAGAGGTAAGGGACGGCGGTGACAATGGCGAGGGCTAAGCCCACGAGGAGGGGAAGCCGCCACGTGACTCGCCCTTCTTCTGCCACGCCCCTCTCCCTTGCCCTCTCCCCTGTGGGGAGAGGGCTGCTGAGCTCCGCTTTCATCGGGACACGCTCAGGCGTAGAACCGTCCAGAGGGCGCGGCTGATCTCTCCTTGGGAGACCTTCGAGGCGCCGGCCACCCGGTCCTCGAAGCGGATCGGCACCTCGACCACCGGATAGCCGAGCCGCACGGTGCGATGGACCATCTCGATCTGGAACGAGTAGCCCTGGGAGACGATCTCGCCGAGCTGCATGGCGGCCAAGAGCTGGCGCGTGTAGCAGCGAAAGCCCGAGGTGCAGTCGCGGACACGCAGTCGCAGCAGCGTCCGGCAGTAAACGTTGGCCCCTCTCGAAAGTAGGAGACGGTGAGCCGGCCAGCCGGCGATCTCGCCCCCTCGCATGTAACGCGATCCGATCGCCAGCCCGCCGCTTCCCCGCGCAGCGTCGACGATCTTGTCCAGGTCCTGCGGCCGGTGCGAGCCATCGGCGTCCATCTCGACGAACAGCGTCGAGCCCTCATGAAGTCCGATCCGGAACGCATCCTCATACGCGCTTCCGAT
This sequence comes from Chloroflexota bacterium, assembly GCA_005887685.1. GTDB lineage: Bacteria > Chloroflexota > Dormibacteria > Dormibacterales > Dormibacteraceae > 40CM-4-65-16. The sequence continues at coordinate 22,604 of VBHJ01000147.1, forward strand.
GCCGAGCTTGCGTTCGCGATGCAGGACCCGAACCCCGCTGTCGCCGTCGGCGAGCTCGTCAGCAAGCTGACCGGTCCCGTCGGGCGACGCATCATCGACGACGAGCACGTCGTGGCCGAGGTGCCGGACGCCGGAGACGACCTTTTCGAGGTTCTCCCGTTCGTTGAAGGTCGGCAGCACGACGAGCACCTCGGTCGGCGGCGACTTGCGCTCGGTGAGCTTGACTGCGCCGCTCACAGGCTGAACCTCAGCCTGATGACGTGCTTCAGCATGTCGAGCGAGCTGCGCACCGCGCTCACCTTCGTCGGCGAGGAATTGCGCCAGACCACCGGCACCTCGACGATCCTGACCCCTTGCTTGCGAGCGCGATAGAGAACCTCGGGGTCGAAACCGAACCCGTCGGTGATGAGGTCGGTGAACACGCGATGCGCCACGTCGGCGCGAAACAATTTGAAACCGCACTGCGTGTCCCAGATCCCGGGCAGCAGGACCGCCTGCACGATGAGGTTGAAGACCTTGCCCATCAGGACTCGATACAACGGCTGCGAGATCTCGACTCGCGAGCCTCTCAGCGCGCGCGACCCGATCGCCGCGCCCGCCCCGGCGCTCAACGCGGCTTGAAGCTTTTCGAGCTCCTCGATTGGTGTCGAAAGATCGGCATCGGTCAGAAGGATCTCGTCTCCCTTTGCTGCCTGGACGCCGACGGCCAGAGCCCGTCCCTTGCCGCGATTGCGCGGAAGCGCCTCGACGCGAACGCCGGTGTGACGGTCGACTGCCGCGTCCATGACCTTGCGCGTTCCGTCGGCGCTTCCATCGTCGACCAGGATCAGCTCGTACGCGACATGGTTGCCATCCAGGTAGCGCTCGATCTGCTCGATGGTTCGCGGCAGCCGCTGCTCCTCGTTGTAGCAGGGCACGACGACGCTCAACACGGCACGCGCGATGTTACTTGGGAGCGCTGAGAACCTTGATCGCGTAGACGGGCAGCACGGCCATCCTCCGGACGCGCCAGGGCTGGCGGACGAGGCGGTGCAGCCACTCCACTCCGGCCCGACGCATCCACGTCGGCGCCCGCGGCACGCGCCCGGTCAGGTAGTCGAACGCGCCGCCCACGCCCATCGCGACTGCCACGGGAAGCCGGTCCCGCAGCCGGTCGATCCAAAGCTCCTGGGCCGGGGCGCCGTACGCGACGAGAAGCGCGTCGGCGCGGTGCTCCCGGATCAGCCCGAGCGTCTCGGCGTCGTGCGAGGGATCAGGGCCGCCGGCGTGCGCGGCGACGGCAAGTCCTGGGTGGGCGGCGCCCAGACTGGCGGCGAGCTCGTCCGCGACTCCCGGCCTGGCGCCGAGCAAGAAGAGGCGGAAGCCACGGCGCGCGCACATCGCCGCGATCGGCTCGACCAGGTCGACGCCCGCAACCGGGCCGCGAAGCATGCAGCCCTGGCGCCGGGCGGCCCAGACGACGCCGGAGCCATCGGCCAGGCAAAGCTGTGCGGTGGCGAGCACCCGGGCAAACTCGGCGTCGTCCTGCGCCCGCATCACGAACTCTGGGTTCACCGTTGCGACGAGGTGGAGGCCGCCTTCGTCAACGAAGTGCTCGAGCCTCTCGAGCGTTTCGTTCATGTCCAGGCAGTCGACCCTTACACCAAGAATTCGGGCCTCGTTCAAGACGGCTCGACGTCGAGAGTCGAGATCGTGGTCGACGCCATGTTGGGACCGAGGTTGGTGATGAACTCCTGCAGCGACTCCCCGCCCCCCACTCGCACCCGCCCCCACGCGAAACGGTCGGCCAGGCTGTGCACCGTCGACGATATCGAGGTCGTGACCGCCGTGCTGTAGCCGGCCCTGCTCACCGCCTGGATGGTTTGAGCATTGAATTTGCCCGACGGGTATGCGAAATCGAGCACCGGGTGACCGACCGTGTCCTCCAGCCACCGCTTCGATTGCACGACCTCAAACGTCACGGAGCCCAACGCGCTGCGGGCGAGGTCGGGGTGATTGACGGTGTGCGACGCGATCTCGATGCCGGCTCGGTCCATCTCCAGCACCTGGCCCCTCGACACGTAGCCGGGGCGGTCGACGAACCCGCTCACGACGTACGCGACAGCGGTAAAGCCGTGCGCCTTGAGGATCGGAAAGGCCGTGCTGTAAAGGTCCTGGTAACCGTCGTCGAGCGTGATCACGACAGGGCGCGGCGGCAAGGCCGCGGTGCCGGCGAAGTAGGCACGCGCCTGGTTGAAATTCACCGCGTGATAGTGGTTGGCATACAGCCAGTCCATCTGGACCTGGAAGTCCTCTGGCGAGACCGAGAGCTTGAACCCGATCATGTCGGTGCGGATCGACGGGGGCTTGCGGATGTAGTGATACATGAGGATCGGCAGGCTGATGGAGGCTCTGCCGAGCGGAACGATCTCTCGCCGCGACACGAAATACTCGCGGTCGCCATTGCCCGCCTGAACGGTCAGGATCGGCGGGAGCGGGGCCGCGGCCACAGGCAGCGGGGCCGCCGAGAATGGTCGCGAATCGTCTGACTGCAGCATGTAGGAGGTGGCAAGCAGCAGGGCCGCAGCGACTGCGACGCGGCCGGCGACATGCCCCACGGCCGTTAGCTTAAGGTCGTCCGAGAAGTGGTGGGGGGATCGCGGCCGACGACCATCGCCGTGGATGTCAATCCCGCCACACGCGCTGTCGTGACCGGGACCGAGACCTACACACGTGAGGTGTCGGCGCGGCTCCCGCGAGTCGCGCCAGAGTACCGCTGGCGCTTCTTCGCCTCACGCCCGCGCGCCGCGCTCGGAGTCGACGCCGTCGTGCTGCCGTTCCGCCGGATGTGGTCGCAGGTGCGGCTCCCGCGGGCAAGGTGCTGACCGTCGTGCACGACCTCGCATTCGAGCGTCACCCGGATGCCTACAGCTTCACCGACCGGACCTATCTCCGGCTGACCACGCGCTGGGCCGTGGCCCGGTGCCGGCTGCTGATCGCCGTCTCGGAATCGACCAAACAAGACCTGGTCGAGGCCTACGGCGTGGCGCCGGAACGGATCCGAGTGGTGCCGCTCGGCATCAGTCCGCCGTCGACACCACCCGCGCCGGCGTCAGCCCTCCACGACCTTGGATTAAACGGCACCTTCGTCCTTCAGGTCGGGCGAATCGAGCCGCGTAAGAACCCAGCCGCGGCCCTTGCCGCCGTGGAGCGCCTCGACGGCGTCACGCTTGTCATCGCCGGGTCGGAGAAGGACCGCGCGCTCTCCGAGACCCTGCGCAACTCAACGCAGTGCCGCGTCCTCGGTCGAGTCGACCAGGCGATGCTCGAGCTGCTGTACAAGCGGGCCGCGGCCGTGGTCGTGCCGAGCCTTTATGAAGGCTTCGGGCTGCCGGTTCTGGAGGCGATGGCGCGTGGGAAGGTGGTCGTCGCCGCGAAGTCGTCCTCCCTGCCCGAGGTCGGCGGTGAGGCGGCCCTGTACTTCCACCAATCCGCCGACCCCGACGAGCTGGCAGGCGTGCTCAGCGTCGCGCTGAACGACCAGGCGCTGCGCACCCGGCTGGCGCGGATCGCCCGCGCCCGTGCCGCGAAGTTCTCCTGGGACAAGACCGCCGCGGGAGTAGCCGCGGTGATCAGGGAGATGGTCGTCGCTTAGCGTCATCGATCGCGCGCCACGTCAGCCGGCCCGCGCGATCCCAGCTGAATTGCGCCGCCCGCAGGATGCCTTTGTGGCGCAGGTCGGCCGCGAGCTGCGTGTCCCCCACCACCCGTTCGAGCGCCTTGCGCCATTCCTCGGGCTCGCCGGCGGGCACGACGAGCCCGGCATCCTGCACGACCTCAGGCAGGCTAGAGCGATCAGACACGACGACCGGCGTCCCGCACGCCATCGCCTCGAGCGGCGGAAGGCCGAAGCCCTCGTACCAGGCCGGGTGGGCCAGCACCCGGGCCAGGTTGTAGATCGCGGGCAGCTCGTCGGGATCGACCGACTCCAGGTGATGCAGCTTTGGGCCCAGGCGCACCATCTTTTCCCGGATTGCCTCATAGCGCCAACCCCAGGATCCGACCACGACGAGGTCGGGGCGGTCGCGCATCGTGGCCCAGGCGTCGAGCAGTGTGTCGAGGTTCTTGCGGGGCTCGATCGTCCCCACGAAGAGGATGAATCGTTCGGGCAAGCCGAGCCTGATGCGCGCGTCCGCAAGCTCTTCGGCGCCCATGGGCCGGAGCCTGGGCGAGACGCCGTGGGGGACGACGTGGATGCGGGCGCGGTCGAGGCCGAACAACTCCACGATGTCTCGGGCGGTGTTCTCCGAAACGGCGATGACCACGTCGGCGCGGAGGATGGACCGCGGCACGACAAGGCGCGTGCTCAAAGGCTGGCGGCCGGGAAACCAGCGCGGGTTGCGATAGATCGCCAGGTCGTGCACCGTGATCGCGGAAGGGATGCCGATCCGGCCCAGCGGCATCGCGCCGGCCGGACCGAAGTACACATCCGGATCGAGCCGCCGCATTGCGGCCGGCCACTGAAGGTGGCGTCCGACGAGGCGGGTCCGCGGAAGCAGGTGATACGCCGCTTCGGGCACGTACGCGAATCCGCCCGCCGGCCCGAAAACGACCAGCCGCCAGTCCGGGCGGTCGACCGCCATCGCGTGGATGATCTGGGTGGTGTAAACGCCCACCCCGGCCCGGGGCCTCTCGAGCCCGGACCCATCCACAACGACCTTTGTCCTCCCCATTTCATGGGGAGGTGTCGGCGCAGCCGACGGAGGGGCTGCACCGAACCCCTTCAACGCAAATAAGACTGATTGCGCTTCAAGACTTCGAAGTTCTCGAGCGCGAGTCCCGTGCCCCTCACCACCGAAGTCTGCGGCTCGTCCGCCACCACCGCCGGGATGCCCGTGTGCATCGACAGGTAGCGATCGAGCCCGCGCAGCTGCGCTCCGCCGCCTGAGAGCACGATCCCGCGGTCGAAGATGTCCGCCGCGAGCTCGGGCGGCGTCTCTTCGAGGACGTCCCGGACCGCGCCGACGATCAGGCGCAGAGGCTCCTGGATCGCCTCGACGACGTCGTTGGACGAGACCTCCACACTCTTGGGCAGGCCCGTAACGAGGTCGCGTCCGCGCACCTCGGTGAGCAACGGCTGCTTCATCGACACCGCCGATCCGACGGCGACCTTCGCCTCTTCCGCGGTACGTTCGCCGATCAGGAGATTGTGCTTGCGCTTCAGATAGCTCGCGATGGCATCGTCGATGCGGTTGCCTCCGACGCGGATCGAATGCGCGACGACCATGCCCGACAGCGAGATGACCGCGATCTCCGTGGTGCCTCCGCCGATGTCGCAGATCGCGTTGCCCCTGGGTTCGGCGATCGGAAGGCCGACACCGATCGCGGCCGCGAGCGGCTCGTCGATGAGCCACGCCTGCCGCGCCCCGGCCGAGATCGCCGCCTCGGTGACTGCCCTGCGCTCCACGGACGTGACGCCCGACGGCACGCAGATCATGATCTCGGGCTTGAACAGACGCTGGCGGCCCTGAACCTTGCCGATCAGGTGGTGCAGCATGCCCTCGGTCACGACGAAGTCGGCGATCACGCCGTCTCGCATCGGCCGCACCACCTGGATGGAGTCCGGGGCTCGGCCGACCATCTCGAGGGCCTGCTTGCCGACCGCGAGGATGCGCGTCCCATCCCTGTTGAGCGCCACCAGCGAGGGCTCGTTGACGACGATGCCTTCGCCCTTGACGTAGATGAGCACCGTAGAGGTGCCGAGGTCGATGCCGATCTTCCTCGACAGGATCGACAACTTATTCGTAAGTGTGGGTTGAGCCGGTCGAGTCGGAGTCGACGCTCACGCTTTTGATCCGGGCGCCCACCGACGCCAGCTTGCCGACCATGTCCTCGTAGCCGCGCTCGATGTGCCAGGAGTTGCGCAGGAGGCTCTCGCCTTGCGCGCACAGGGCTGCGATGACGAGCGCAGCGCCGGACCGGATGTCCGGGATGGCCACCTCCGTCCCGTGCAGCCGGCACGGTCCGTGCACGACGGCATGGAGCCGTCCCTCCACGGTGATACCCGCACCCATTTTGGCCAGCTCGCGCACGTGCTGGAAACGGTTCTCGTGCACGTACTCCGATATCACGCTCTCGCCATCGGCCTGGGTCATCAGCGCCATGTACTGGGCCTGCAGGTCGGTGGGGAAACCCGGGAAGGTCCATGTCGACATGTCGATCGGCCTGATCGGCGACCCCGAGGAGCGCGCGACGCGAAACCAGTCGTCACCCGCCTCGACCTGTGCCCCCGCCTGTTCGAGCTTGAGCAGGAGCACGGGCAGGTCTTCCGGCCGGCTGCATTCGATTCGCAGGTCGCCACCGGCCGCGGCCACGGCGATCGCGTACGTCCCAGCTTCGAGGTAGTCCGCGATCACGGTGTGCTCGGCGCCGCGGAGCTCGTGGGCGCCGTCGACGATGAGGCGCTCGGTCCCGACGCCCTCGATATGCGCGCCCATCGCGATGAGCAGGCGGCACAGGTCCTGGACGTGCGGCTCGCGGGCCGCGTTGAAGATCTCGGTCCTGCCATCGGCCTTGACGGCCGCGAGCAGGATGTTCTCCGTCCCCGTGACCGTGGGCAGGTCGAACACGATCCGATCGCCGTGGAGGCGGTCGGCCGTGGCGACGATCTCGTGCTCCGTTTCGTTGATGTGGGCGCCCATCTGCCGCAGTCCTCGCAGGTGCTGTTCGACTCGCCTCGCGCCGATGTCGTCGCCGCCGGGACGGGGCACGCGCGCCTTGCCGAACCGGCCAAGCAAAGCACCGAGCAGCACGATCGTGGCCCGCATGCGGCCTCCGAGCTGGTCGGGCACATCGCTGCGCACCGCGGCGCCGGTGTTGAGCAACACGGTTCCATCGCCCTCGCAACGCCCACCGAGCTCCTCAAGGATCTCGGCCATCACTCGCGTGTCCGTCACCCTGGGCACGTTGTGGAGCGTCACCCGGTCGCTGGTCAGAAGGGCGGCGGCCATCTCGGGCAGCGCGGCGTTCTTGGAGCCGCTGACGCAGATCTTGCCGGCCAGCTGCGCGCCTCCGGTGATCCGGAGCGCACGGTCGCGCCCTGTCATCAGGGCCTAACTATCCCCGAACTATCCGCGACGGGTTCGGGCCAGGCGCAGGCGCGCCTCGGCCATGGCCAGAGCGTTCTGGAACTCGGTCTCCTCGGCGGCCGTCAGGGTTCCAGCCAGCTTTTCCTGGGCCCGGCGTCGCGCCTCTTCGGCGCTCGCGATCGAGATCTCTTCGGCATGCTCGGCCACGTCGGCCAGCACGGTAACGCGGTCGGGCAGCACCTCCAGGAACCCGCCGCCGACGAACAGGACCTGCTCCTCCCCTCCGAAGGTCTCCTGGATCCGCAGCGGCCCGGGCTTGAGGATCGTCATGAGCGGGGCGTGGCGCGCAAGCACGCCGAGCTCGCCCTCCGCGCCGTTGGCGATGACGAACTCGACGTCGCCCTCGAACAGGCTTCGCTCCACGCTCACCACCCGGAGCGGATACTTCATTTCCTAGCGGGCCTCGCGCTTCTTCATCTCTTCGCCCTGCTGGCGCGCCTCATCGATCGTGCCGACCATGTAGAAGGCCTGTTCCGGCAGGTCGTCGTGCTTGCCCTCGAGGATCTCCTTGAAACCGCGGACGGTTTCGGCGATCGGCACGAGCCTGCCCTCGCGTCCGGTGAACCGCTGCGCGACGTTGAAAGGCTGCGACAGGAACCGCTGGACCTTGCGGGCTCGCGAGACGGCTTGCTTGTCGTCCTCGGAAAGCTCTTCCATGCCAAGGATCGCGATGATGTCCTGCAGGTCCTTGTAGCGCTGCATGATCTTTTTCACGCCCTGCGCGGCGTCGTAATGCTCCTGCCCGACGATGGCGGGCTCGACGAAGCGACTCGACGAACCGAGCGGGTCGACCGCCGGATAGATGCCGATCTCAACCAGCGATCGCTCGAGGCGCAGCGTGGCGCCGAGGTGCGCGAAGACGGTCTGGATGGCCGGGTCCGTGTAGTCGTCGGCGGGCACGTACACCGCCTGCACCGACGTGATCGAGCCCTTGCGCGTAGAGGTGATCCGCTCCTGCAGCTCGCCCATCTCCGACGCCAGCGTCGGCTGGTAGCCGACAGCCGACGGCATCCGGCCGAGCAGCGCGGAGACCTCGGAGCCCGCGAGCAGGTAGCGAAAAATGTTGTCGACGAACAGGAGCACGTCAGCGCCCTCTTCGTCGCGGAAGTACTCGGCCATGGTCAGGCCGGTCAGACCGACGCGCGCTCGCGCGCCCGGCGGCTCGTTCATCTGTCCGAACACAAGCGCGGTCTGCGGCAGCACGCCTGCATCCTGCATCTCGACGTACATGTCGTTGCCTTCGCGCGTCCTCTCCCCCACGCCCGCGAAGACCGAGCGGCCCTTGTGGTGATAGGCGATGTTCCGGATGAGCTCCTGCACGATCACCGTCTTGCCCGTGCCCGCGCCGCCGAACAAACCGATCTTCGATCCCTTGGCGAACGTGCAGATCAGGTCGATGACCTTGATCCCGGTCTCGAGGATCTCGACTTTGGGCTGCTGCTCCGATAGAGCCGGAGCGGGCCGGTGGATGGGCCAGCGGGTGGCTCCCTCTGGGGTGGGCTCGTCGTCGATCGCGTTGCCGATCACGTTGAACATGCGGCCCAGCGTCTCGACGCCGACCGGAACCAAGATGGGAGAGCCTGTGGCGCGCACCGGGTCACCCCGACGGATTCCGTCCGTGGAGTCCATGCCGATGCATCGCACGACGTTGTCGCCGATGTCGGACTCAACCTCGAGCACGACGTTGCGTCCGTCGGCGCTCTTGACCTCCAGCGCCTCGAAAAGCTCGGGCTGGTCTCCCGCCTCGAACTCCACGTCGACCACGGCGCCGATGACCTGGCTGATGCGGCCCTCCCGAGCTGTTTTCTTCTTCTCCGGCTTTGCTTTCGTCTTCGCCATTTCGAGCTCCTTCCTCAGGTCGAGCTGACGGCCTCGGCGCCGCTCACGATCTCCATCAACTCAGTCGTGATTCCTGCCTGCCGGACCTTGTTTGCGTAAAGGGTCAGTGAGTCGATGAGGTCTCCCGCCGCTTTGGTCGCGTTCTGCATCGCGATCATCTTGGCCGAGTACTCGCTTGCCTTGTTCTCCAGCACGGCCTGGAAGACCTGCGTCTCGACGTATCTCGGGAGCAGCCCGTCGAGCACCGCCTCGGGTTCGGGCTCGTAGATGTAGTCGGCCTGCGGACCCTGCCTTTGCTCCTCGCGCTTCGGTATCTCGGCGGGGATGAGCACCCGGATGGTCGGTTCCTGGCGCAGGGTCGAGATCCACTTCGCGTAACAGAGGATCACGGCATCGGTGTTGCCCTTTGCGTACTCCTCGAGCGCGACCGTAACGGCGGGCAGCACCTGGCCCGGGGTCGGCCGGTCGGGAAGGTTGCTCACCTCGGCCAGGACCTCACGCCGGTAGCGCAGAAGAAAGTCGCGGCCCTTGCGGCCCAGCGTCACGTACTGCTGCTTGGCGGTGTAGTTCTCGTTCATGTAGCGGGTCCCGGCGCGGATGTTGTTGACGTTGATCGCGCCGCACAGTCCCTTGTCGGTGGTGACGAGTATCATCACGGCGCGGCCACCCTCGCGACGGACGAGGAAGGGGTGCTTGTACTCTGTCGCCCGCTCGCTGACGGTCTGCAGCACCTCGATCATCTTGTCCGCGTAAGGACGTGTCGCCTGCACGGCAGCCTGCGCGCGCCGCAACCGCGTCGCCGCCACCACCTGCATCGCCTTGGTGATCTTCTGCGTGTTCTTGATGGAGTCGATGCGGCGGACGATGTCCCTGAACGCAGGCACTTGCTATCCCTTCTTGGCGGACCCCGCTTTCGCGGGCGCGGGCTGGGCGGGCGCGGGCTGGGCGTCAGCGTCAGGCTGGTCTTCGTACCCCTCGATCCCGAACTGATGGTTGAACGTCGAGATCCCGGCGTTGAGCCGGGCAAAGAGGCCGTCGTCCAGCGCCTGCTTCTTCTCGATCTCTTCGAGGAGGCTCGCACGATCAGCCTTCAGGAAGCGGATGAACCCACCGGTCCACTCCAGGACACGCGCCACCGGAACCTTGTCGAGGTGTCCCTGCGTGCCCGCGTAGAGGACGGCGACCTGTTCGGATAGGGGCACCGGCTGGTACTTGTCCTGCTTGAGCAGCTCGGTCAACCGCGCGCCGCGCTCGAGCTGATTGCGGGTCGCGGTGTCGAGGTCCGAGGCGAACTGGGCGAACGCCGCCAGCTCGCGGTACTGGGCCAGGTCGAGACGCAGCTTGCCTGACACCTGCCGCATAGCCTTCGTCTGCGCGTCGCCTCCGACTCGCGAGACGCTGATGCCCACGTTGAGGGCAGGTCGTTGGCCGGCGTTGAACAGGTCCGACTGCAGGTAGATCTGCCCGTCGGTGATCGAGATCACGTTGGTCGGGATGAAGGCCGAGACGTCATTGGCCTGCGTCTCGATCACAGGCAGCGCGGTGAGGGAGCCTCCGCCGTGGGCCTCGTTCATCTTGGCGGCGCGTTCAAGCAATCGCGAGTGCAGGTAGAAGACGTCGCCGGGGTAGGCCTCGCGGCCAGGCGGCCGGCGCAGAGTAGCCGACACCTGGCGGTAGGCCCACGCCTGCTTGGTCAGGTCGTCGTAGCAGCACAGCGCTTCCTTGCCCTCGTCCATGAAGTACTCGCCCATCGCGCAGCCCGCGTAGGGGGCGATGAACTGCAGCGCAGCGGGGTCGTTCGCGGTCGCGGCGACGATGATCGTGTACTCCATCGCCCCGGCCTCTTCCAGGGTCGCGGCCACGCGTGCGATCGAAGCAGCGTTCTGTCCGATCGCCACGTAGATGCAGTAGAGGTTCTTTCCTTTCTGGTTGATGATCGTGTCGAGGAGGACCGTCGTCTTCCCCGTGAATCGGTCGCCGATGATGAGCTCGCGCTGGCCGCGGCCGATCGGGATCATGGCGTCGATCGCCTTGATGCCGGTCTGCACGGGGCTGTCGACGCGCTTGCGCGTGATCACGCCAGGCGCGATCTTTTCGACCGGGAGCGTCTTGCTCGTCTTGATCGGGCCCTTGTCGTCGAGGGGAACCCCCAGCGGGTTGACGATCCGGCCGAGCAGCTCGTCGCCGACCGGGACCTCGAGCAGCCGGCCCGTCGTCCTCACCTCGTCGCCTTCGTGCAGGTGCCCGAATTCGCCGAGGATGACGGACCGCACCTGGTCCTCCTCGAGGTTGAGCGCCAGGCCGAAAGTGTCGTGCGGGAACTCGAGCAGCTCCCCGGCCATCGCGTTCTGCAGGCCGTAGATCTGGGCGATGCCGTCGCCGACGGCGACGATGCGGCCGACGTCGACGGAGACGAGGCTCGCGTCGAAATCCTTGAGCCGCTCTCTTATTACCTCAGAGATCTCTTTGGTGCTGATTCCCACTTGTACTCTCCTAGACCTTACGTGGCCGCCAGGCGGCGGCGAAGCTGCTGCAACCTGGTGGCGACGCTCGCGTCGACGACGCGGTCGCCGTACTGAAGCCTCAACCCGCCGAGGATGCGGGGATCGACGACCACCGTCATACGCACCTCTTTGTCCAGCCGCTTCGACAGCTCGCGCTGCACTCGATCGCGGTCGTGTGCAGTCAGCTCGACCGCCGTCGTCACCGTGGCCCGAACGCGGCCCATCGACTGGTCCGCGAGGCTTGCGAACTCTTCCTCGATCGCCGCCACCTCGCCGACTCTCCTGGATTCGATGAGCATCCGCGCGAGGTTGGTCGCCTCCGCATCGAAGAGATGAGGCGCAGTCGCGACAAGGGCGTCACGCCGAGCGGCCGGGATGGTCGGATTGGTCAGGACCGCAGCGACCTTCGGGTCCTCGAACAGCTCGCGGATCCTGGCCAGGCGGCGCGCCCACTGCTCGAGGTCGCCTTCTTGCTGGGCGAGCTCGAACACCGCGCGGGCGTATCGCTTAGCGGCTGCCGTCGCCACCCGCGACCTCCTGGATCGACCGCTCGATCAGCTGCCGGTGCTTGGCATCGTCGAGCGTTTCGCCGATGACCTTCTCGGTGGCGGTGACGACGAGCTCCGCGACCTGGGTCCGCACCGAGCGGATGGCCTGGTCTCGCTCGGCTTCGATCTGCTTGCGCGCGCTCTCGACCGTGCGCTTGGCCTCCTCGTCCGCCTTCTGCCTCAGCTCCTGCCGGAGCTGCTCGGCAGACTTCGCAGCGCCATCGATCACGCTCTGCGCGGACCTCCGCGCATCGTCGAGCTTGGCCTTTGCCTCCGCGAGCTGGGATTCGGCCGCCGCTCGCGCCTCCTCGGCCTCCTTCAACTGCCGGGCGATGGCCTGCTGGCGGGCTTCGGCGACCTGGACGATCCGGGGATAGACGTACCTCGCGAGGATGGCGAGCATGACCAGGAACGTGATGAGCTCGACGACCACGGTTCCATCGATCGTGACGACGCCGGCTTCGCCCGCGAGAAAGGGCATCAGTGGACCTGGGACAACAGGACGAAGCCCAACCCGAACGTGACGAAGTACATGCCTTCGACCAGGCCGATTACCGCAAACAACCAGGGAATCATTCGTCCTTGCGCCTCGGGCTGGCGTGAGATGCCACCAAGGAAGGCATTGCCTGCGACGGCGTCGCCGATGCATGCACCGATGGCGGCGCCTCCGAGCGCGACGCCAAATCCGAGAAGAGCCGCGGCCAATCCAATTCCGTGGTCAGTCACTGATCAACCTCCTATTGATGCTCGTGCTCGAGACCCTCGCGGGCCGCGGAGAAATACACAACCGTTAGCAGCATGAAGATGAACGCCTGGATGAAACCGATGAACAGCACGTCGAAAGCCTTCCAGATACCGAGAAGGATGGTGCCCACGATCACGCCGGGTACCGGGCCACCGATCGGCAGGTTGAGCGTTCCGAACCCGATGATCAAACCGATGATCGCGGCTCCGGCGAATATGTTGCCGAACAGACGCATCGAGAGCGTCACGGGCTTGGTGAGCTCTTCAATGAGGTTCAGCGGGATGAAGATGACACGCGCGATCATCGGCAGCTCGAAGGGCTTGGTGAACCGGCGCAAGAAGCCGCCGAAGCCGAGGACGCGGATGCTGTACCACTCGACCACGACGAACACGATGATGCCCATGGCGAGGGTCTGGTTCAGGTCCGCGTTGGCGCCGTGGAGGATGGGCACCAGGCCAAGCGGCAGAAACTCGATCCAGTTGGCGACCAGGATGTACAGGAACAGCGTCATGGCGAGCGGGATGATGAAAAGCGCGTCCTCTGACACGTTCGTCTTGATCAACGACCGCAGCAGGTCGTAGCCCCACTCGAGGACGGCCTGGACCTTGGTTGGTTGGCCGTAGCGCAGCTGCGAGCGGAGCCAGAATCCAACCGCGAGCGTCGCGATGACCGCCAGCAAGCTCGAGATGAGGCTGTCGTAGTTGAAGGTGCAAAGCGCGCCGCAGCTGCCGATGGTGACGGTCGGGTGGGTGCCGGTGTCGGAAAGGATCACGCACGCAGTCCCCGCCGTACGCCGACGCCGACCTGCACGAGCTGGGCAATGCCGATGCCGATCACGACCGGCCACACCGAGCCGCCCAGGATTCGCGCGGCGAGCAGCGCAATAAGGCTGTACATGGCCAACCGAAGGATGCTGGTGGGAAGCATCGGCGCCCTGCGGTCGAGCAGCGCCTTGATGATGAAACCGTTGAATGAACCCAGGACAAGGCCCACCCCGACTCCAGCTCCGAGGGTCCCCTGCCCCGCGAGTCCCGCGCTCAGGATGACGGCAGCAGCCAGAAGTAGAGACGCGCCAAGCGTCTCGGCCTGAATGCTGCCCGGCCTCACTTCGAAAAGTCCCTCACTTTCATCCAGATGCCTGCCGCGGCTGCGGCCAGGCCCACGAACAGCCCAACAAGCACAAAGAGCGGAGCGGTGTGCCACCACCGGTCAAGTGCCACCCCCGCAAAAAGCGGAATGAGGACCGCGGCCGCCATGTAGAAACCGATTCCGGCCAGATCTGACCCGGTTGGGCCCGAACCCGAGGTGGGTGTCATGCCCCTCCGAATTCTACTGAGAACCAGGTACGCCGAGAAGGCGGCGCAACCACGGCGCGGGGACGCGCCAACCCGCGTGCTGCAGCAGGTCGATGGCGACGGTTGAGGTGAGGACCGCGGTGGCCACCAGGACCACGGCGAGGATCCGGCCATGGCCGAAAAGCGTCAGGCCAAGGCCGCCGAGCAGCGCGCTCGCCGCGTAGAAGACGTAGCAGGTCTGACGCGGGTCGAGGCCGAACGCCTGCAGGCGGTGATGGAGGTGCATGAGGTCGGGGCGGGCCACCGACGTCCCCTGCCGACGCCGGCGCAGGATCGCCCATCCCGTGTCGATGATCGGTAGGGCGAGCGCAAGCACGGGGGCGGCCAGGGCGAATGCCACCGCGACTTTGGCGACCCCGAGGATCGAGATCATGCCCAGCGCCATGCCCAGGAAGTGCGCGCCTGAGTCGCCCATGAAGATCCGCGCCGGGTGGAAGTTGAAGATCAAGAAACCGGCGCAGCAGCCCGCGAGCGCCCCGCTGAGCTGCACCACGTCGGGCTGCTTGAGCTGGCCGGCGGCCAGCATGAGGATCACCGCCACGATGGCGATCACCCCTGCGGCCAACCCGTCGACGCCGTCCAGGAAGTTGACCGTGTTCTGCATGCTGACCAGCCAGAAGATGCTCACCGGCGCCATGAGCAGTCCCAGCTGGATGAGGTGGCCGCCGGGCAGGCTGAAGAACCGGATCTCGATCCCGAACACGACCACCGCGACCAGGGCCAGGCCGAGCTGGACGCCGAGCTTGACCAGGGGCTGCATCGGCCGTTTGTCATCGATCGCGAGCAGCGCCATCGCAAGGCCCGACATCACCACGACGCCGACCACCTGCGTGGTTGCGTGGACGAACACCATCACCGCAACGCCGAATCCAACCCACATCGCAAGACCACCTAGAAGGGGCGTCGGATTGGCGTGAGCGTGGCGGCCGCCCGGTTGGGCGATCCAGCCGTAGCGCAGGGACAGCCGGATCGCCAGCGGCACCGCCAGAACGCAGACGGCGAAGGCGACGAGCAGCGGCCACAGGCCTGGCAGCAGGTGCTGGGTGATGTTGGTGAGGGCCTTGTCGGAGAAGAAGTCAGTCAAACGCGTAGGGGATCGGGAACTTCCGGCACAGCTCGAGCGCGCGCTCGTGGACCGAGTCCAGCGTGGCCCCATCATCGATCCGCTCGACCAGGTCGGCGATGCAGTCGGCGATGACGACCATCTCCGCCTCGCGCATGCCGCGCGTCGTTACCAGCGGGGTGCCGACCCGAACGCCGCTCGGGTTGAACTTCGACGCATCGTCGAACGGGATGGAGTTGCGGTTGAGCGTGATGCCAACGGTGTCGGCGATGTCCTGCACCTGCTTGCCCGTGCGCTTCTGCGGCCGCAGGTCGATGAGCATCAGGTGGTTGTCCGTACCGCCGCTGACCAGGCGCAGGCCGCGTTCCATGAGCCGGCCCGCCAGTGCCTTGGCGTTGACCACGACCTGCTTGGCGTAGACCTTGAATTCCGGCTTGAGCGCTTCGCCGAAGCACACGGCCTTGGCCGCGATCGCGTGCATCAGCGGGCCGCCCTGCGTGCCGGGAAAGACGGCGGAGTCGATGGCCTTCTGCCAGTCGTTGCGGCACAGGATGATCGCGCCCCATGCCCCGCGAAGAGTCTTCTGCGTGGTGGTCGTGGTGATGGCCGCGTGGGGAATCGGCGAGGGATACACGCCTCCCGCGACGAGGCCTGCGACATGCGCCATGTCGACGAAGAGCGTGGCGCCGACCGAGTCGGCGATCTGACGCATGCGTCCCCAATCGACGATCCGCGAGTAGGCCGAGAACCCCGCAAGGAGCATCTTCGGGCGCACCTCCTCGGCCAGCTTCTGGACCGAGTCGTAGTCGATGCGCTCGGTTTCGCGGTCGACGCCGTAGGAGTGGATCTCGTACAGCTTGCCGCTGAAGTTGGCAGGGCTGCCGTGGGTCAGGTGGCCGCCCGCCGAAAGGTCCATGCCCATCACGCGATCGCCCGGCTGGCACACGGCCATGTAGACCGCGGCGTTGGCCTGCGACCCGGCGTGCGGCTGCACGTTCACGTATTCCGCTCCGAAGAGCTGCTTGGCGCGCTCGATGGCGAGCGTCTCGATCTTGTCGATCACCTCGCCGGTGCCGCCGTAGTAGCGGCGCCCTGGATAGCCCTCCGCGTACTTGTTGGTGAGGAGAGTGCCCAGTGCCTCGAGGATGGCCGGGCTCGTCAGGTTTTCGGATGCGATCAGCTCGAGCGTCTCGGACTGGCGCTTGAACTCGTGGCGGATGAGGTTTGCGATCTCGGGATCTTGTTCGCCGAGCGCGCGAAAAGTCATCGTGGTGATGTTCGTCGTCACGAGCCGAATCCTAGCCCGAGCGTGGACCGGGCGGCCCGAGCAGCTCGGGCGTCGGGATCGCCCCTTCGCGCAGCACGTGAGGCTCAGGCCCGGTGAGGTCCAGCACCGTCGACGCGGTGCCGCCAGGTGCGGTTCCCCCGTCGATCACCGCCATCACTCCGGACAGGGTTCCCGCCTCCTCCGCGCTCATCGCGGGGTCACGGCCGTGCATGTTGGCGCTCGTGGTCATCAGCGGGCCCGCGTGGCGCAGGAGGCCGAGCGCAACTTTGTGCTTCGGGATGCGCACGCCCATCGTGCCGCCGCCCTTCGCGTGAAGGATGAGCGTGAGGGGTCCCGGCCACCACCTGCGCATCATCGACTCGGCTCGCGAGTCCACATGGACGTAACCCTCGAGCTGCGATTCCGCCGCCACCATGAGGATCAACGGCATGCCTACCGGCCTTCCCTTGATCTGGTAGATCCGCTTCCGCGCCACCTCATCGTCAGCGCTGGCCCCAAGGCCGTAGACGGTATCGGTGGGAAAGGCGACGACGGCGCCGCTCCGCACCAGCTGCGCCGCCCTCAGCAGCCCGGCATGCGTCGGTTTCAGAACCATGCTTCGAGAACGCGCTCGCGACCGTTGACATCGCGGTGAACCCGGTGTCCGGCGAAGTTCTTGCCGGCTGAGTGCGAGACGGCCTGGACGATCGAGGGATCGAGCTCCGCCAGCACACGACCGCCTGGGTTGAGACGGGCCGGCGCCTCCCCGAGAAAACGGTCGATCAACGCGGCACCGCCGCCGTCGGCGTACAGCGCTCCCGCCGGCTGGGCGGTGACCTCGGCGGGCAGGGTGGTGCCGGCGGCCACATACGGAAGGTTCGCGCAAACGAGGTCGAACTCGCCGGCCAGCGGATCCATGAGGTCGCCGCGCTCCAGGTGCACCCGTGCGTCCAGGCCGTGCCTGGCGACGTTGCGAGCGGCGACGGTTAGCGCTTCGCCGCTGACATCCGTCGCCCACACCACCGTGCTCGAAGCGTAGTGCGCGATGGCGATCGCGATGCATCCGCTGCCGGTGCCCACGTCAGCGACGCGGAACGCGGCCCCCGACCCCCGAGCAATCTCCACAG
>VBHJ01000040.1 GCA_005887685.1 Chloroflexota bacterium
GTTGGTCTTCACCTCGAGGGTCGTATAGCGATCGCCGGCGGCCAGCGTGGAGTGGACGGCGCAGCCCATCGCCGAATCGAGCAGCGCCATGGCAAATCCGCCGTGCACCACTCCGATCGGGTTGTACAGGTACTCCGCCGGCTCGCCCTCGAACACCGCCCTGCCCTCTTCGACGTGCACTCCGGTGAACCCCATGGTCACCGCGATCGGCGGCGGCGGGAGGCGATTCTCGAACACATCCCTGAGAACGTCCAGGCCACTGCGCCCTGCGGCCGCCTTCAGGATCTCGAACGGGTCTGCCCACGTGACGGTGCGCGACCGCTTCGTCTGGGTGTTCATGCCTAACCTGAAAAGGCCGAAAGCACGGCCAAAATTCCGAGCAGGGCGATCGCCAGGCCGCTGAAGGCGCTGATCCCGCGCACCACGCTCGGCGTCAGGCGCGCCCGCAGCAGCGAGGCGGCGACGACCAGGATGCACCACCAGGCCGCCGACCCGAGCAGCACGCCGGCCACGACCAGGGCCGGCCGCACGAACGATCCGCTCGTGCCCAGGCCGAGCGTCGCGGCCAGCGCCGCGAAAGAGATGATCGTCGCCGGGTTGGTGACCGTCAGGCCCACCGTCGAAAGATAAGCCCAGGCGAGACCGCGCCCGGTCACCGTGGCCGTCGCCTCGGTGCGCGCTCGCTCGAGGAGGATGCGAACCCCCAGCGCGACCAGCACCGCGCCACCCACCACCGCCAGCGGCCTCCGCCCGGCGACGAAGGCGGTGGTCAGCGCGGCCACGCCAAACGTCGCGATCGCCGCGTAGAAGCCGTCGACCGTGGCGACCCCCAGACCCGACAGCAGGCCGGTCAGCCGGCCCTGGACCAGCGTGCGCCTAACGCACAGGAAGAAGATTGGGCCGGGCGATGCGGCGATGGCGAAGCCCAGGACGAACCCGCGCAGCAACAGGCCCGTAAACAACAGGCTGGACACCGCATCTCCTCATCGCCCGGAAATTGTATTGGGTCAGGGCGTCAGGGAAAGTACGGCGCAGGCTTGCCGGTCTCGGCGTACTTCTTGAGCCGGCCGACGACCCGGCCCCACGAGTAGTTCACCGATGCGAGCTCGGCCGCCGGCACCGCCTCGGGCCATCCGTCGTGATTGAACACGACCTCCTGGCCACCGTCCTTCGCCGGCTTGATGTCCCACGTCACCGTGGTGCCCTTCCACTCCGGAAATCCGTCCTCGGTCGACCAGCGCACCCGCTTCCCGGGCTCGAGCTCGTCAACCCGCATCTCCAGCACCGGTCCGTGGAAGCCGAATCGCGCCGTCGTGCCGACCTTCGGCTCGGCGTGGCTGTCGGCGGTCCAGAAGCTCGCGAGCCCCTTCGACGTCGACAGCGCCTCGTAGATCTTGTCTGCGTCCGCGTCGATCTGAACAGAGTGCATGAGCGGCCCAGCCATTACAAATTCCTCCTAAAGATTGAGCTTAATTAAGCGACATCTTAGAATATACCCATGCCGGATACACTCCTGGCCCTTTCGAGCCCGGTCCGCCGCGAGATCCTGCGCCTCGTTTGGAGCGCCGAGAGGCCGGCGGGAGAGATCGCGCGGGCGTTTGACATGAGCTGGCCCGCCATCTCCCAGAACCTGCGCGTCCTGAAGGAAGCCGGGCTGGTCAGGGAACGCCGCAGCGGAACCAGCCGCCTCTACCGTGCCGACCGAGCCGCACTGAAACCGCTGGAGACATATCTGCTCAAGATGTGGTCGCGAAGGATCGACAGGTTGCGGCTGCTGGCCGAGGCCGAGGAGAGAAAGAGATCGAAGCGATAGAGGTCGAGCAGCGGATCGCCGCCCAGCCGGCGACCGTGTTCGCCTATCTGACGGACCCGGCGCGGTTTGTCGAGTGGATGGGCATCGGCGCCGAGTTGGATCCCAAGCCCGGAGGCGCATTTCGCATCGACGTCGACGGCGAACACTTCGCATCGGGCCGCTATGTCGAGGTCGAACCACCGCACCGCGTTGTGATGACCTGGGGTTGGGAGGGCAGCGACCAGGTCGGACCAGGCTCGACCACGGTCGAGATCACGCTCGTACCGGACGGCGCCGGCACCCTGCTCCGGCTGCGCCATACAGATCTGCCCACCGAGGAGCAGCGCACCAGCCACCGCGACGGATGGGTCCAGTACACAAGAAGCCTGGCCGCGCTCCTCCCCATTCATGGGGAGGTGGCCTGAAAGGCCGGAGGGGCCGAAACAAGTCTTTAGCTCGCGGCCGATCCTTTACCCGCGTTTAGCCCCACCAGCCCTATTCTCAACTTGCCCCCATGGAAATCCTCCGCAACATCGCGCGCCACAAGCTGCGCAGCTTGCTCACCATCTCGGGAATCCTCATCGGCGTGCTCGCGCTGACCACGATGGGCGCGCTCGCCGAGAACTTCAACGCCCTCCTGGACGGTGGCGTCAAGTACTTCGGCGGCAACATCATCGTCGGTCCGCCGGACGGCCAGTCCGCCTCCCTGCTCGCAACCAGCAAGATCGACGAGATCAAGCAGGTACCCGGCGTGGCCGCAGCCTTCCCCGCCTACCAGTTCTCGGTGAAGCCGGGACAGATCACGACGGTGAGCTTCGGCATACCCGACACGATCATCGCCGGCGACCCGGTTGAAAACACGTTGAGCGCGCTCAAGACGACGTACGCGCAAGGCCACAGCCTCGGCGCCGACTCGCAGGGTGACGTCGTGCTTGGTTCGACCATCGACAAGGAATTCAAGAAGAACATCGGCGACACGATCGACCTTCCGGTCAAGCCACCAGACGCCAAGCCTGACTTCGTCAACCACACCTTCAAGGTGGTGGGGATCCTGAATCCCACCCGCACCGCGCCGGACACCTTCGCCTACATCGGCATCGCCGACGGCCAGATGCTGCTCAAGGACAGCCTGCCGGCCGCGATCCGCGGCCAGATCGACGTCACGCAGATCACAGAAGCCATCGATGTCTACGGCCAGCCGGGCTCGTCGATCAGCGCCCTGGACAAGATCGCGGACCAGATCAACTCGCAGGTCACCGGCGTGAAGGCGATCAAGCCCAGCACCCTGGTGGACAGCTTCAAGTCCGGCGGCGCCATCTTCACGGCGATCACCACAGCCGCGGCGCTGCTGGCGCTGATCATCGGCGGACTGTCGGTGGTCAACACGATGTTCATGGCGGTCGCCGAGCGCGTGCGTGAGATCGGCCTGAAAAAGGCGGTCGGCGCGACGACGCTCAACGTGATGGGCGAGTTCCTTTTGGAAGCCACGTTCATCGGCCTCATCGGAGGTTTGCTGGGCTACGGAATCGGAGCGGCGATCACGATCGTCATCAACGCAACCACGCCCGCAGGTCAGTCGACCCTGTTTCTGATCACGCCCAACCTGACGATCCTCGCGATCGGATTCGCCACCGCGCTGGGCGCGGTCGCCGGCGTGCTGCCGGCGTGGCGCGCGGCCCGCCTCGACCCGGTCATCGCGCTGAGGAACGACTAGATGGCGAACGTGCGGCTCGAAAACCTGACCAAGAACTACAAGCGCGGTTCGGAGGTCATCAAGGCGCTCGACGGCGTGACGCTCGAGATCGACAAGGGCGAGTTCGTCGCGGTGGTCGGGCGCTCCGGCAGCGGCAAGACGACGATGCTCGACCTGCTCGGCCTGCTGCTCAAGCCGACGTCGGGCAGCCTGTTCA
>VBHJ01000041.1 GCA_005887685.1 Chloroflexota bacterium
ACGTGCTCGAGAACGTGACGCTGCCGCTGCGCTACGTGAAGGACGGCAAGGCCGGAAAGCAGCGCGCGATCGAGCTGATCGAGCGCGTCGGCCTGACCGACCGGATCAAGCACCGGCCGACGGAGCTCTCCGGCGGCCAGATGCAGCGCGTCGCGATCGCGCGCTCGATGGTCAACAGCCCCTCGCTCATCCTGCTCGACGAGCCGACCGGCGCGGTCGACACGGAGACGGCGCAGCAGCTGGTCGACCTGCTCAAGCGGCTCAACCGCGAGGACCAGGTGACGATCGTGGTCGTCACGCACGACCTCGACGTCGCCGGCCAGGCCAGGCGGCAGATCCGGCTCAAAGACGGCAAGGTGCTGGCCGACGAACGGGTTCCGGAAAACGATGCCCTCCCCGTTCACGGGGAGGGCGAACGAGCTATGAAGGGGTGATGTTCAGCGCGAGCAACGCGTTGACCGCGTCACCGGCGGTGGCATAGACCGTCGATCGCATGCCGGTGTCGCCCAGCGCACCGGTCGGCGGCGACGCGACGTCGCCCTCGTAGAACCGATCGTTCGGCGGATCCACACCCATGATGTCGTTGATCAGGACCCGGTGCTCGCACTCGATGCCGCAGATCTGCGCCGCGGCCTCCGCGACAAAAGCGTTGCCGGCGGCTGCGCCCTGCTTGACGGCTCCGAGGTACGCGCCGATGAAGATGGCCTCGAGCGCGGCGCCCATTGCGAGCATGCTCCCCTTGTTCCCGAAGGTCCCGGCCGGGAACTTGAATGTGTGGAACGGAAAGTCGGGCAGCCCGAGGCTGGTCAACGTGGCGAGATGCGACGACTCCTGGTTGAACGCAGCCTGGAAGTAACCGCGGTGCGAGCTGTTGAGAAGCGTGTTGGTGGCGGGGTCCCCGCTCGCCGAGTACGGCGAGCCCGCGCCGATCGCGTTGCCGTAAAAAGCAATGCCGATGCGCTCGGCGCCGATGGCGGCGGTGACGAAATCGGTCGCGGTGTTGGCAAACGCGATGGGCACCTTGCCCAGTCCCACCACGCCGGCGGCCGCCGCTCCGCCCGCCAGCACAAGCTTCTGCATGAAGCTGCGACGCGTCGCGACCGGTTTGAAGAAGTCGACCTTCTTCAGGATCTGTTCCATGTCGGACATGACTGTTCCTCCCTGTGTGCGGCCGGTTGGCCGCGGTTGAAGGAGGTACGTAGCTCGATGCCGGGTCGGATCACTGTCGAGTGGTTCCGGTAGCGTAAAAGTCCTGAAGATCGGACTCGGGCTTCCCAACGCCGACAAGAGCCTCCACGACGGCCGGCTGCTGATCGACATCGCGCGCCGCGCCGAGGCTCTCGGCTTTTCCACGCTGGGCACCATCGGGCGCGTCTCCTATCCGAGCTTCGAGGAGCTTGTCACGCTGGCCGCCGCCGCGGGAGCGACGGAGCGGATCGGCCTGATGACCGACATCCTGCTCGCCGCCACGCGCGAGCCGGTGCTGCTGGCCAAGCAAGCGGCGACGCTGGACCAGGTCTCAGGCGGGCGGTTCGTGCTGGGCATCGGGGTCGGCGGGCGGCCGGACGACTTCGCCGTCACCGGCTTCGACCTGCACGACCGTGGCAAACGCCTGGACGCAGCGCTCGACCTCATGCACCGGGCCTGGCGCGGCGAGCCGGTGCCTGGAAGCACCGAGGCGGTGACGCCGAGGCCGGTCAACGGCCACTCGGTGCCGATCATCATCGGCGGCCGGTCCGAGCGGGCCCTCGCCCGGATCGCCAAATACGGCATCGGCTACACCCTCGGCGGCGGGGCGCCGGAGCAGATGCGCGGGATGATCGAGCGGGTCACGACGATCTGGAACGGCGCCGGCCGGCCGGGCAAACCGGAGTTCAGGGCGCTGGGCTACTTCGCTCTGGGCGACGAGGTGGCCGCGGAGGCGGAAAGCAACC
>VBHJ01000042.1 GCA_005887685.1 Chloroflexota bacterium
CGATCCGCCAGGCCCTCCAGGCCTGCGAGGGGAACAAGACCGAAGCCGCGCGGCGCCTGCGCACCGACTACAAGACCCTCCACCTCAAGCTCAAGCAGCACGGGATCGACGCCGGGCGGTTCAAGAAGATCCGAGCGTCGTGACTCACCGGTAGGAATCGCGCCCTCATAGTCGCAACGGTGCACCCTGGCGGGCGGTCGGTCATGTCCGCCGGCTCTGGTGAATCCGCCATGGTCTCGACGCTCCTACTCTTGCGGCAGTCGTGCCATGGTGTGCGCACCAGGAAGGCCCAGCGGTCGGCCGTTTGAGGCCACAACTCCGCACCCGCGTAGACGCGCCAAGGAGGCACGTGCTTTGCCTTTGAGGGGAGGTGGATGCGGGGCCATCGGGAATGCAGCACTCCGACGCCGCTACGAGGCCCACGTCGGGCCTGCCGCCCGCAGTTGGCACCTGGGGAGGCCCATGGCTCCGCACTACCGGTCCCTCACTGGCCCGATGAGGAAGGGAGTGTGGAGCATGAAATCGCTGAGCAGCTTGTTGCTGGTGTCGCTGAGTATCGGGCTGCCGCACGGCCGCGGGCACCGGTCGCTGCATGGCCGGGGGTCAGTGATGTGCTGTTGAATGTCGCCGTGGCCGCGCCGGCGGCCGCGCCGGTTGCTGCATGGCTGAATGATTCCGAGCAGCCGGGCAGCGTCCTGGTCTTCCCCAAGTTCATCCGGGGAACGTACGCCGACCCGTTCGTGACCGGGCAGACCGCACAGGCTAGGACCGAGCTCGAGATCAGCGTTGTGTGCCCCAAGGATGCAACCTGCGGCGCAAACCAGGCGGTCAGGCTTCGGGCCCACTGGGTCTGCCCCGGCTCATCCACCAATCCCATCTGCGCTGAGACGAGCTTCGACCTCGAAACGACGGTCGGCGGGACTCTGTACTTCAATCCCGAGGGCGTAGTGGTCGTTGCCGGCGTGCTAACAGCGAACGCGTTCCCGAGCAACGCTACCACCACGATTCCCCTGCCCCCTTGCGACAGAGGCTATCTGATCGTGTGGGCGATCGACGGCAACGACACCGCGATCAAGTTTGACGGCCTGATCGGTGACGGGATCCTCCGGGACGGCACCGATGGCTTCCCTTGGATCTCGGGTCGCGGCTATAACGCCATCCCGATTCAGGCGGGCGATGGCGTTGTGAGCACCGGCGACCCGACCGACTTGAATGGGGACGGCCACCTGGACTTCGACGGGAACGAGTACCAGATGGTCACCGGGACGATTCTCGGTACCGTCAGGTATGAGCATCTAACGACTGTTCCCGAAGGTCCCGTCGAGACGGACCTCACCCTGCTCACGCTCGATGTGGCCTCCAACCGGCCGAACGCTTTGACCTCCGTCGGTCTCAACTTCTTCACCACGGGTGAGGACCTCCACGACGCTGGCACATCCTTCTACTGCTGGAGGGAGCAACGGCTGACGGACATCCTGGCGAGCTTGACGACGCAAAACATGGGCAGGAAGGGGCTCGTCGCGTCCACCTATGCTGAGCAGAACGGTGTGCCGGTCACCCTCTTGGGCATTGTCGAGACCAAGGAGTTCTACATGCTGTTCCCCAGCGTCATAAGTCGGGACTATTCGTATTCGCTCTTCAACGACAGCGACCCGGTCGCGACCATTTTCCAGCCGTAGCGACATTCGAGTGAACAACGGATAGCGAACCGTCTACACGAACAGAAGGAGCTGAACATGAAAGCCGTCAATTTATTCCTGGTGCTGTTTAATGTCGGACTGGCCGCGCCGCTGCCGGCACGGCCGAGGGTACCGGTCGCCGCATGGCCAGGGGTCAGTGATGTGTTGCTTAATGTCGCCGTGGTGGCGTCAGTCGCGGCCGCGCCGGTGGCCGCCTGGCCGAATAATTCTCAGCAGCCGGGCAGCGTCCTGGTGTTCCCCAAGTTCATCCGGGGGACGTTCACCGACGCGCCCGTGACCGGGCAGGCCGCACTGGCTAGGACCGAACTCGAGATCAGCGTCAGGTGCCCCAAGGGTGCAAGCTGCGGAGCAAACCAAGCGGTCCGGCTGCGGGCCCACTGGGTCTGCCCGGGCTCACCTACCAATCCCATCTGCGCTGAGGCGAGCTTCGACCTTAAAACGACGGTCGGTGGGACCCTGTACTTCAATCCCGAGGGCGTGACCGTCGTTCTTGGCGTGGTAACAGCGAACGCGTTCCCGAGCAACGCTACCACCACGATTCCCGTGCCCCCCTGCGACAGAGGCTATCTGATCGTGTGGGCGATCGACGGCGACGACACCGCGATCAAGTTTGACGGGCTGATCGGTGACGCGATCCTCCGGGATCCCAGCACCGATCCGGACGCTAGATTGTCCGCTCGCGGTTACAACGCCATCCCGATCCAGGCGGGCGATGGCGTTGTGAGCACCGGCGACCCCACCGACTTGAACGGGGACGGCCACCTGGACTTTGACGGGAACGAGTACCAGATGGTCACGGGCAGAGTCTTCGGGACCGTCAGGTATGAGAATGCGCTTGCACCCGAAGGTCCCGTCGAGACGGACCTCACCCTGCTCACGCTCGATGTGGCCTCCAACCGGCCGAACCCGCTTACTAGCGTGGGTCTCGACTTCTACACCCCGGATGAGCAGTTCGTCGACGTTGGCACGCCCTTCTACTGCTGGTCGGAGCAACGGTTGACCGACATCAACGCGGGCTTCACGCAGCAGAGGATGGGCAGGAAGGGGCTCGTCGCCTCCACCTATGCTGAGCAGAATGGTGTGCCGGTTACGCTCTTGGGCATTGTTGAGACCAAGGAGTTCTTCAACGCTACCGGCGGCTTTAGGCTTGATCGGGACTTTGCGTACTCGCTGTTCAACGACGGCAACCCGGTCGTGACAAGGTTCCAGCCGTAGTAACCTCGCTGGTCTCCTCAGCGCACGGGGGCTGGGCACTCGCCCGGCCCCCGTCTGGTCTCCGCTGGCGCAACAAGAGAAGAAGGGACATCTCTAAGACGTCATGCTCCGGTTTGGCAGAGGATTGCGCTGGTTTCCAGCGACCGTGTGGGTGGTGGCGGGCTGCGCCACCGTCCCTCGATCCACACCAACTCTTCCCAGCTATTCACTGGCCCTGACTCTGGGAGCGGGGAAGGAGTGGCGCTTTCAACCCCTCCTCGTCGACCTCAATGGGGACGGCCACCTCGATCTCGTCGCCACGGCCCGACTCGCCAGCCCCTCCCTCCACATCTGGCTCGGCGACGGTAAAGGTGGCTTCAACCCGATCACGCCCACCTGGACCGACGTCGGCTATGGCGCTCTCGCCACCGGGGACATCAACGGCGATGGGTTCCCGGACCTCGTAGTCGCCAGCCACTTCGGTGGCGTCCAGACCCTGCTTAGCGACGGGCGGGGCGGGTTCACGGAAAAGCTGCTGCGGCCGGAAGACGGGCATGTGGCAGTCCAGCTCGCCGATGTCAACGGGGACGGCCATCTGGACCTGATCCTGCTCGGGTATCGAAACGCGGGGATCGAAGTGTACTTCGGTGATGGGACGGGGAACTGGACGCTGCACACCACGCTCCCCGAGACCCGCCCGGGACGCACGATGCCGGGTCGGGCCCTGGTTGTCGGCGATCTCAATCACGACGGGCACCTCGATCTGGTCGCGGCGTTCCAGCGCTGGGGGGTTTACATCTACCATGGCGATGGGCAAGGCCATTTCACGGGAGGTCCGGTAGACCTTGCCTCGCCGAGTACGGATTTTCAGTCGCTCGTGCTCGGTGACGTCAACAAAGATGGCCGCCCGGACCTGGTCATCAACGGAGCGATTCAAGGGGGAGGGCGGGATCAGTCGAACGGGCCCGATGCCTACCTGGGAGCCGACGGCGGGAAGTGGACCGCCTCG
Organism: Chloroflexota bacterium; assembly: GCA_005887685.1. Classification (GTDB taxonomy): domain Bacteria; phylum Chloroflexota; class Dormibacteria; order Dormibacterales; family Dormibacteraceae; genus 40CM-4-65-16. The sequence continues at coordinate 3,904 of VBHJ01000042.1, forward strand.
TCCCACGGATTGAAGGTCCTCAAGTTTGCCTCGACCGGTGTCGCCCTCGGTGATCTCGATGGGGACGGGAACCTGGACATCGTGGCCGCGGGCAATGTCACCGGGGCCCCTGGGGACGACGGCCTCTTCCGGTTCCGGGGCGACGGCAAGGGAGGGTGGCGCCTGGTTCCGGAGAGCGGGCTGCCGAGCAGCGGCTTATCGATCGTTCACTCCATCACGCTGGCCGATGTGGATCATGATGGCTTCCCGGAGATCATCGCCCTGAGTGGCGGCCTGAATGGGCGCATCACGATCTGGAAACGGCGCTAGCGCGTGGCGAGGTGTGAAGTGACCCGCGCGTCCGGATTCACCCTGCTCGAGGTCATGGTGGCGATCGTGCTCACGAGCCTCGTCGTGCTCCTGGCCTACGGCGCGGCGCGGGTGAGTTACGACGCGCACGCTCGCCTGAGCGCGGATCTGCGGGCGTTGCAGCAAGCACGCGCGTTGCGGGAGCTGCTCCAGGATGCGCTGCGCAGCGCCCGGGCGCCGCAACGGCCCGGAGACCCGCTGTTCACGCTGCACGCGGGCCGGCTGTCGTTCGTTACCGCCGGCGGCGGGCCGCCCTTGGATCCGGACTACGACTGGTTGCTCACCATCGAACCGGGCGCGGACGGGCTCGAGCTTTCCGCGACGCCGGTCGGCCGCGTCCCCGCCACCCCGGTGACGATCCGCGTCCCCAGCGTGACGCGCTGGGAGGCGCGGGCGCTCGCCCCCCGGGGGGGTGGGGGGGGGCCAGCATCGCAATGGCTCGGGGAGTGGCCGCGGACGTCGCTGATGCCCCGCGCAGTAGTCATCACCTTGTGGCACGACGCGGATCCGCTCGGGTTGCCGTTGCGGGTGCGGGTCGGAGCGGGCGCTGCCTTGATGCCGCAAGGCTCCATCCGACAATGATTGAGGAACCATCGTGGGTCCACACGCTCCTCACCGCCCCTCCCTTCCCCTCGACGGGCGCCAAGTGGGGATCGCCGTCCTGTGGGGGGTGTTGCGCTGACGCATCGGTGCCACCGGCGTCGTGCGCGACTGTCAATTGGTACCGGACTTGCTCAGAAGGACCGTCGGGCTGTCCATGACGGGTTGAAAAACAACCGACGCGAGGAGAAAAACATGAGCAAGCTCCTGATGCCGTTTGTTGTCGCAGGCGTCTTGTCGCTTCCTGCCACCATTCTTGCTCAGACCAACTGTCCGAGCACTCAGGCCATTCCGCCGTTCGTTGGCTCAGGCAGCGCCCCGTTCAGCCCGAACCAGAGCTTGTGCCTGCCGCTGTTGGCGCCGACGCCGACCGGCCTGAGCACACTGGCGTTCATCGTCCAGGGAGTAGAGCCGGGCGACCGCGTCGATGCTCAAGGAACGGTGTACGTCGTTTCGATCCGCGGTGTCCCTGGAGGCGTGGACCTGTGGCGCTGGAATAGCGGACTCGACGGGTCGGCAAACGGCAACCGAACCCTGCCGTTCAAGTATGAGGGTCAGCCCGACAACTGCGGAATCTACGGCTTCACGGGCGGAGGATGCGCTAAGAACGTCGGTGATCCGACTAATCTCGGGCTGGCGCCAGGTGGCGGCGATGCCGATATCGCCGTCAATGAACCGGACCTGATCAGCCCTATTCCCAACCTGCCCCTAACCAGTTTGGCGTTGGTGCCGGGCGTAACGGCAACGCATTCCACCGATCGGGGTGATAACTTCTCTACACCGAACGTGTTCGCGGCCACCATCGCCGGCGACGACCGCCAGTGGAACGATGCCATCGACGCACAAACGGGCTATCTCGTCTACCACGATGTTACCACGTTCAACATCGAGGTCCAGCGCTCCAACGATGGCGGCGCCAGCTATGTGAACGGATTCGGCGAGGCCATTGATGCGGCGACCTTCCCGGCAGCGGGGGCGGCAACGCTGCTCTCGACGGCGAACCTCGCGGCACAGATCAAGATCGACCACAGCAACTGCGCCAGCCGCGGCAACCTGTACCAACTGTTCGTGGCGCCGAATGATGCCTTGGAAAACAACATTGACGGAGCGCCGATGCGTTCCGCCTACGTCGGAGTCTCGCTTGACGCGAAGCTCGGCATGCCCGCGTTCATGTTCACCGATTACAAGGTCTACACCGGCCCCCCGGGGGCAAGGAATAATAACATCTTCCCGGCACTGGCCGTGGATCAGTTCGGATTTCTCTACTCCGTGTGGTCCGACAACAGCAACATCTTTTTCACCTCGTCGGGCGACCACGGCAAGACCTGGACTCCCGCTCGCATCGTCAATCAGGGTGCGACCCGGGGCAAGGCCAATGTCTTCCCCTGGGTGGCTGCCGACGCCAACGGCCACGTGGTGGTGGCTTGGCTCGGAGCCGACAAGGCCGGCGATTCGAATGACCGGGCGGTCATGGA
>VBHJ01000043.1 GCA_005887685.1 Chloroflexota bacterium
CTCCCGAAAGCCGCAAGCCAAAATGGCCATGCGCCACCCCGCGCATGGCGGCGCCCAGGGACTTGAGGCTAATGAAGCCAAGCGACGATTTCACGCCAAATTCTTTGTAGAGGGCCTTCTTCGGATCGCCAACCAGCACGAATGGAAGATCCTTCTGGTACGACCGGATCGACTTAGTGGAGGAGTGAAAGACGATCACCTCTTTGATGCCCGCTGCTTCGATCTCGCGAGCACGCCCGCGCATCTCGGCAATGTGCGTGTTGCAGATAGGACAGTCCACGAAGCGCCGGAGTTGCAGATGGACGAGACGGTTGGGGTCGGGGAGCTTGATCGACTCGCCAGTGACGGATTCCAGTGTTGTGGCCGGAACAATATCGCCTGCTTTGAATTTCATGTTCATTCGCTCCTTGCTCTATTAGGCCGCGATCTCGCGAATCATCTCGGTCACCGCCTGTAGGACCTGACCGGTTTCGGTTCTCGTGGTGTAGTCGGCGTGCACATCGATCCATCGGATGACGCCGTCCGCATCGGCGATGACGACGGTGGGCATGGGCAGTCCGGTGGTCCCGTCCGCGTTGACCTGGGTCAGGTCCAGGCCCAGCTGTAGCTGGGCGGCGCGGGTGCCGTCGCTGGGCGCGGTCAGGATGCCGAGCTGCCCGGCGATCTGGTTGCCCGGATCGGACAGGACGGTGAAGGTCAGCTCCTTCGATTCTTTTGTGGACAGGGATCCGTCAGGGGCCTGCGGGCTGATGGCGACCAGGCCGATGCCGCGCTCGGCCAGCGCGGGCACGAGTTGCGCTTGGTAGCTGCGCAGGGCGATGTCGCAGTAGGGGCACCAGGCGCCGCGGTAGAACACGATGACAGCGGGCTTCCCGCCCAGGTTCTGGGCGAGTGTGGTCGGCTGGCTGCCGACGTCGAGCAGTTCCCCGTCCGGCAGCCGGCTGCCGGGCTCTGCCACGCCGGACGGCTTGCCGGCTGCGGCCAGGTCGCGCTGCTCGATCGCGAAAGCCTCGGCGACATCGGGAGGCAGCTGGCCGACCGAGGCGCGGTGATGGCTTGCTACCTGCTCGGCGATCGTGGATTTAGTGTTCACGGCATGCTTCCTCCCAGGACTGGTGAGTTATTGGCGACGACCTTCTTGAGGTGCAGAGCCGGAGCTAGCACCTAGCCATATAGACACCAGATCGCCGGCGAATTAGCTGGCCGTCCGACCGCCTAAATTTGGTCCCGGTCGGTGTCAATACTGTTGTGGGCGTGTCCGCAGCGAAATGGGGGCGTAGAGCAGAGGATGGTAGCGTGCAGGGCGATCAACTCAGTCGTGCCCGCTCGGGAGACGACGTGGCCTTCGAGGAGTTGGTCCGTCCCTATCATCGGGAGCTACAGGCGCACTGCTACCGGATCCTGGGATCCGCCGCCGACGCTGAAGATGCCTTCCAGGAGTCGCTTACCGCTGCGTGGAAGGGACTGGCGGGATTCGAGGGCCGAGCCTCTTTCCGCACATGGCTGTACAGAATCGCCACCGGCCGCTGCTTGAATATGGTGCGCGCTAGCCGGCGGTCACCAGTGAGTGCGACGCTGATGGTGGAGCCGCCAGAGCCCAGTCGATTGGGTGAGGTTCTCTGGCTAGAGCCGTATCCCGATGCCATCCTGGCAGAGGTCGCTGACCCGGCAGCGGGACCGGAGGCGCGATATGAGCAACGGGAAACGATTTCGCTGGCTTTCATCGCCGCGCTGCAACTGCTGCCACCGCGCCAGCGTGCTGCTCTGATCTTGACTGACGTTTTGGACTTCTCCGCGCGCGAGGTCGCCGACATGCTCGACACAACGGAGCATGCGATCTACGGTGCGGTCAAACGAGCGCGCGCCACGCTAGCTCGCCAGCTGCCGAAAGGTGAGCCGCCGCCGCTGCCTAATTCACTAGACGAAAAGATGGTCCTTGACCGACTGGTTCGTGCCTGGGAGGAATGCGACACGAACGCGTTAGTGGCGCTCTTGACTGACGACGTGTGGTTGCGGATGCCACCGAATCCTCTCGAATACCAAGGTAAGGAGACGGCCAAACGGTGGTTTGCGACCAGTGCGTTCCGCGAGGGCCTGCGCTTCCGGCTCGTCCCGACTCGTGCGAACGGACAACCCGCATTCGGCCTCTATGTCTTCAGCCCTCTAAGTCGTGTCGCCCACGCGTTCGGGCTGATCGTGGTGACCTTAGCTGGCAGTCGGGTCAGGGCAATCACGGCATTTGAGAGCGGCGTGATGGCACGATTCGGCCTGCCGCGATCGTACGCACGAGACTGATTTTCCGCGTACCGGGTGCTTGGCAGCCACGAAAGAGTGTGCTAGCGGCGTAAGTCATCTGTGCACGCATGGTCCTGGCCGGTGCGTCGGCACGCACCGCGTAGGCGCACAGAAGGTTGGCCAGCGACTTACTGTTGTCGCGGCACGTTGTATCCAGTCCGCCAAGCGTCGCGCCGCTGCTAGACCTGAAGCGGAGACCGCAATCTGCCGCCCGCAACTTGCGGTTTTAGGAATACAGAAGGTGGGCCGAGAGCGGCGATAAGCCGGGTTCTGTATCCCTTGCGGGACGGTGACCATCTGTCTGGGGCGCCGGTTGCCCGGCGTCTCTAGCGACTGATACCCGAGGACTGGGCGAGCCGCCGTTAAAACGTCCTCCTATTTGGTCTTGCTCCGGGCGGGGTTTACCTGGCCGGCCGGTCACCCGTCCGCCGGTGGGCTCTTACCCCACCTTTTCACCCTTACCTGATCGCGCCTCTCCGGAGACAAACGCCACCAGGCGGTAATTTTCTGTGGCACTTTCCTTCGGGTCGCCCCGACTGGGTGTTACCCAGCGCCCTGCTCTGCGGAGCCCGGACTTTCCTCCAACGATATTCACTTCGCCGGCGGTCACCTGTCCGCCTCGGCCCGGGGTAAGTCTACCCACCGAACTTGGTCTTCTTAACGTGGGCGTCGATCGCCATGTTGGCGAGGTGGTCGGCGCCGCGGTTCTTGGCCCGCTCGACATGCGCGACTTTGACCTCGGGAAACTTGTCGAGAAGCTCCTTGGCCTGCTTGTGGAGGGGCAGCAGCTCGGGCGCCTTGATCCGGTATCCGCCGTTCATCTGCTCGACCACGAGCTTGGAGTCGAGGTAGACCTCCAACCGGTCAGGTTTCCACTCCTGGGCCGCCTTGAGACCCTCGATCAAGGCTCGATACTCAGCCTCGTTGTTGGTGGTGACACCGAGCCAGCGGTGGAGCCCTCGCAGACGCATCCCCTGGTCGTCCTCGATCACCACGCCCACGCCGGCCGGGCCCGGGTTGCCACGCGAGGCGCCGTCGGTGAACAGCCGCAGAACTTTCAGGCCATCACCAGGATGCGGCTGCAGTTTTCGCAGGTCACGATGCCGTCGCCTTTGCGAAGCGCTTGCATCCCGGAGGACGTGACCGTGACGTGGCAGGCAAGGCACTGGTTCCGGTCGACCTCCGCCACGGGTGGATGCGAGCGCACGCGCAGGTAAGCGTTCTGGGCCGGGGAGGGAACCTGCGCCCATATCCCAGCGCTGTCAGCCTGCACGGCCTCGAGCTCTGTTTGCCAGGACGCAAGGTCATGCCGCAAGGTCGGCTCGTCGGACGTCGCTCGGGTGCGCGCTTCGTCGACGCGCTCGGTTGCTTCGATGACCGCCGCTTCGGCGAGCTCACCCTCTTCCATGAGATGCAGCTCGGCTTCCTCCTTCTCCTCGAAGCTCGCCTTCAAATGTTTCACCTCTTCGCTCATCTGCATGAGCTCGCTCGGGCTGCGAATCCGACCGCTCATCAGCTCCTTTTCGCGGGAGCGAAGTCTCGTGCGGTGCGATTCGCGCTCGCGGTCCGACTCGCGCAGGCGAAGCTCGAGGGCCTGCCGCTCGGCACGCGCGTTGACAAGCGCCTCTTCCGCGGCGACCACGTCGGGGTTCACAGAGAGCAGTGACTCCACGCGCTCGATGTCGTCGCGCAGCTCTCGCTCCCTCTCGATCAGGCGCTGGTAAGCCAGCAGGAGCTGCGCCGGTTTCATTCGAGGACGACCAGGACCTGGCCCTCCTTGACCACCTCTCCCTCCTTCACGCGAACCTCCTTGACGGTGCCCGCGCGAGGCGCGGTGACAGGGATTTCCATCTTCATCGACTCCAGGATCAAGAGCTCGTCCTCCTCGGCGACCTGCGCGCCGGGCTCGGTCTTGATCTTCCACACGTTGCCGACCAGCTCAGCCTTGACCTCGGTCATGTCGCATTCAAACAGAGAATCTCGCGAGCTTGTTCGACCGAAGCGACCTCACGGCCCTCATCGCGGGCAAGCCGCGCCGCCTTTTCGACCAGTTCCGCGTTGCTCTTCGCCATCTTGCCCTCCTCGACGTAGAAGTTGTCCTCCAGCCCGACCCTGACGTTGCCGCCCATCGCGATCGCGGCCGCAACCAGTGGCCATTGATTCAGGCCGATGCCGATGACCTGCCAGAGCGATCCGGAGGGAAGGGTATCGACCTGGTCCACCAGGTGGCGCGTGGTGCCCGGAATGCCGCCGAGCACGCCCATGATCAGGCTGAATTGATAGGGCGGCCGCAGCACGCCCATGTCGATGAGCGGTGCGGTGTTGGCAATGTGGCCCGTGTCGAAGCACTCGAGCTCAGGACGAACCCCCGCGCCGTTCATGGCCTCGAGGAAGAAGCAGATGTCCTTGAAGGGATTGGCGAAGACGTGATCGTGATAGAAGGTCTTTTTCTTCGCCGAGTAGATGGCGTAGTTCATCGATCCCATGTTCAGGGCGCCGATCTCGGGCCGAAGCTCGCGGATGTGCGCCACCCGCTCCTCGGCCGCGACCCCCACTGCTCCCGTCGAGAAGTTGACCATCACCTCGGTGCGCGCACGCACCTCGGAGAGGATCTCGGCGAACGTGTCCACGCTCCAGTCGGGTCCGCCCTCCGGAGTTCGCGCATGGATGTGGACGATCGCGGCGCCCGCGTCGGCGGCTCGCTTGGCCTCGTCGGCGATCTCCTTTGGCGTGTAGGGGATCGCCGGGCACTGCTCGCGGGTCGCCAGCACGCCGGTCAGCGCGGCGGAGATGACGACCGGCGATTTCATACCGGGATGTTTCCGTGCTTCCGCCACGGACGGTCGATCTTCTTGTCGCGCGACTGCTCGATGCCCTTGACGATTACGCGGCGCGTCTCGGCCGGGTCGATCACGTCATCGATCATCGCCCAGCCAGCGGCAAGGTACGGGTTGATCTGAGCCCGGATCGTCTCGATCAGCTGAGCGCGAGTGGCCTCGGGATCGTCCGAGGCTTCGACCTGCTTGTTGAAGATGATGTTGACCGCACCTTCAGGCCCCATGACCGAGATCTCGGCGAACGGCCAGGCCACTATCGTGTCCGGTTGGTAGCCCTTGCCGCACATCACGTAGTAACCGGCGCCATATGCCTTGCGCATGATGATGGTGACCTTGGGCACGGTCGCCTCCGAGGTCGCGTAGAGCATCTTGGCGCCGTGGCGGATGATGCCGTTCTTCTCGACCTGCGACCCGACCATGAAACCCGGCACGTCCATCAGGTACACGAGCGGCACGCTGAACGCATCGCACATGCGGATGAAGCGCGCGGCCTTGTCGGCGGCGTCGGAGTCCAGCACTCCGCCCTTTTGCATCGGCTGGTTGGCGACGACGCCCACCGCGTGACCGGCCGCCCGCGCGAAGCCGATCACGATGTTCTTGGCCCACGTCGGTTTGACCTCGAACCACGATTCGTGGTCGAAGGTCGCCTTGATCACCTTGCGGACGTCATAGGCGGCGCGGGGGTTGGCCGGCACGAT
>VBHJ01000044.1 GCA_005887685.1 Chloroflexota bacterium
GGAGCGAAGGGTTCCGTGAATCCGGTCTCAGACGCAGTCTCAGCGGGGTTTCGAAATGGGTCTCAAAAACCGCGCGGGCGGCGGTTATGGTTGGGCCGGGTGGGATGTTGAAGTACCTGCGCAAGCTCGTGGAAGAACCACGAGCGGTCGATTCGGTCGTGGTTGTCCTGTCCGCCTGGTTCCTGCTGGGCGCGTACATAGTCGCGTACGCCTACGTGCACGACCCGGCCGCGATCCTGCAGGCTACTGCCCGGACCGGCTCGACCATCGTGACCGGGGCATGGTCGGCACTGACCCTTTATCTCTTCGCGGGCTTCGCCGTCGGATTGAGAGCCGGCCGGGCGTGGAACCGCGCCCTCCCCGATGGTCAGACAGGGACCTTCGCGGCCGCGCTGATCTTCGGTTCCGCATGGATCGTGGACAGCGCGTTCTGGTCACCGGCGTTCGGCACCTCAGGCATCGGTCTGGAAGCCCTTTTCACCCCTCCGCACCTGATCGAGATGACGGCGGCGGCCGTGATCGTCAGCGGCCCGCTGCGCGCCGCGGCCCGGCGCGGCGAGATCGCGGCCAGCCCGGTCACCCTGACGTCGGCCGCCTTGCTGCTGTCGGTGTTCACCTTCGCGACGCAGTTCGCGCACCCGCTGATCGACCCTTGGCCCGCCGCCGACTACCCGTATGGCCGGGCGGCGCTGCCCTGGGTGGAAGAGAACATGGGCATGGCGGCCCTCCTCGCGCAGACCGCGATCCTGGCCGGCACCGGACTGTTGCTCAACAGCGGATTCAGGCTCCGGCCCGGGTCGCTGACCTTCGTCTTCGCTCTGAACGGCGTCCTGGTGACGATCACGAAGGGGAACTTCTACCTCCTGCCGGTGCCCATCGTGGCGGGCGTCGTCGCGGACGTCTGGGTCGCGTGGACCGCGCGCCGGCCGGGCCGGCCGTCGGCATCGCTGTGCGCCGTGATCGGGGCCGCTTACGCGATCGCGTACATGGCTGACATCTCCTTGCATCCGGCGGGAAGCGCATGGGGACCCTCGCTGTGGGCGGGCGCGATCATGGCCGCGACGCTGCTCTGCTGGCTGCTGGGCCGCCTGCTCCGGAGCGGGCTGCCGGCGGCCGTCATCGCGCCATATCCGATGTTCATGGGCGAAACCGAGCCCGAACGGTGGACGCTGGATCCCGACCGAACCGCACGGGAGCAGCTCGTCCGTGCCGCGCTCGACGACCTGGGCACCCCGGAGGCTTTGGGAAGGAGTCCCCTGGCTCAGCTGCCGGTGGTATCGAAGGGCGAGTCCGCCGCCGTCGAGCTGCGCGCGCTCCTGATCGACGTCATCGGCGAGCTGGCTTCTTCGACCTCACCGCGCGACGCCGAGGCAGGCCACCTGCTGCTCGACTACTACGTCAAGAGGGCAGGCAGTCACGAGCTGATCATGGAACGGCTGCACATGTCGAGACCGACTTACTACCGGCGGCTGCACCACGGTTTTGAGCTGGTGGCCAGCCGGCTGGACGAGGTCAGCGTGGCCAATCGATCTCTTTGAGCGCGTCGAGCTGGCGCTCGACGTCCGCGTCGGCGCCTAGCGACTGAAATCGCGCGTCGATCGCGTCTGAGCCCGCGGCGAAGCTGATCGCGTCGAGGTCCCCATCGCGCACGAGCCGGTCGATCGCGGTCGCCCGCGCCTGCATGTCTTCGGTGGTCTGCTCGGCGCGGTGCAGCGCGGCGGTCAGGTCGGCGAAATCCTTTGAGACACCGGTCATCGCCTCGTTGATGCGCACCTGAGCCTCTGCGGCGCTGAAACGGGCCTTGATGACCTCTTGCCGGGCGGCGAAGGCTTCGATCTGCCCTGTCAGTCGCTGCTCGATGACCGCCAGGGCCGATTCCTCCTTCTCGACCTCAGCCATCTGTCGCTCAAGCGTCTCGAGCTCTTTCATCACCACCTGGCGACGCTGAAGGGCAAGCCTGGCCATCTCCTCATGCCCGGATTTCAGCTCCAGGCGTGCCTGCTCTTCCATGGCCGGAAGTTTCTGACGGACGGCGTCGGCCGCCCCACGCAGGCGATGCTTGGCAGCGGTCACCTCTCGGCCGGCCTTGACCACCTGGTTCAGCAACGCGCGCTGTCTCTGGTGAGACGTGAGCTGGGTCACCCGCGGATCCGGCGCGGGCGCGAGCGCCACGCCCGCGCTCGTCTTGAGCAACCTGGCGAGCATGTCCAGGAAGCGCATCACGCGGCGGTCCGGCTCCTGGAGGCGCGGGCGAGCCGGTCACGCTGGATCCGGAAGTAGTAGTTGCCGAGGAAACCCATCGCCGCGATCACGATCAGGCGCATGACCAGCAGCTTGAAATCGTTCCCGGCGCTGATGTGCACGGTGCCGGTGAGAAAACACGCTGCCGCGTACGCGACCATCGCGAGGCCCGTGTAGGCAGCCTCGACCTGGCGGGTGAAGACGAGCGCAAACGCGAACACAACCGGGAAGTAGAGGACGAAGAACTGGTTGTCCAGTCCATGTGACCCAGGCCACAGCACGATGATTGCCGTGATCAGGATGAGGTCGACCGCGCTCGCCACCACCACGGCGGTGCGATTGAGCGGGCTGCCCATCACATAGCGGCCGTGCAGGAAGAAGTTGACCGCCATCAAAACCAGGAAGAACGGCATCGTCCGGGTGAGGAGACTGACATCGGTCGACGTCCACAGGACCAGCACGATGCCGGCGACGATGACGCTCCAGCGCGCCCACAGGATCACGGTCTGACCGAAGAACAGGTCCTCTTGCTCAGCCTGCTTTGCGGATCTGACCTCGCGCACGCTTGTTGACATGGTCGATTCCTCCTATGCGACCGGCGCGGCCGGCTGGGTTGCTGGCGGGGTCGCGATCTCCTGCTCGACCTCGTCGAGCAGCTCGTCGTGGATGCGGATCGCGTCGGTACGCCGGTTTGATTCGCTGCGGGCGAACAGGTTGCCGCAGACCGCGATCGCGGCGATCATCAGGAGCCGCGTAAACACCGCGGGATATTCGTCTCCGGGCGCCGTGGCCAGGCAGATGATTCCGTAGATCCCGATCACGATCGCCGTGTAGCCGGCGGTCATCCACGTCGGGAAGGCGACCGAGATCCCGACGATGGCGGCGAAGTAGAAGATGAACACCGGCGACGGATAGCCGCCCTGGACCAACACGAGGGCGGTGATGACCGCGATGTCGGCGGCGCTCGCTCCGTAGACGACGTTGTCGAGCGCGGGGTGTCCGCGCAGAAGCTGGACGTGCAGGTAGAAGTTGCCGAAGGCAAGCGCGATGATCGCGGCCAGCTGGATCTGCAGCGTCGTCAGGCTCTGGGGGCTCCAGAACGAGAGCAGCAAGCCTGTACCGATCAGGATCCAGCGTGCCCAGACAAGGACCGTCTGGCCATAGGCGAGGTCTTCGGATCGGACCGTGCCGGCGAAAGAGCTGAGCCCGCGCTCCGGCGCCGGCTGCGCCTTGGGCTCCGGCGGCTTCGCGGCCGCGGCTGCGGCTGCCACAGGCTTCCACTCCTGCGCGATCCCATCCCAGTACCACTTCCCGTCGGGGGAGACCAGGTGGTTTTTTGCCTCGGGATGCCATTGCGTCGAGCTCATGATTTCGCCTCCGTGGCCGGCGCCGCGCCGGCAATTTCGCTCTTGATCCTCGATAGCTCGTCGTCGATCTCCTTGGTGACCGTGATGTGCAGCAGCTCGGCCTCCAGGAAATCGCCGCCGCCGAGGGGAGGAAACGAGCCGAGGTCGACAAGCGAGTCGATCGCCCTGGCCCGTGCCTGCAGCCGGTCGGCTCTCTCTTCGGCGCGTCCGACGGCCATGCTGAGCTCCGCCAGCTCACCCGAGACGCCGGCGAGGGATTCCTTGAGCCTGACCTCCGCCTCCGCGGCGCTGTAGCGTGCCGACACGACCTCGCGATGCGTGCGGAACTGCTCGACGCGGACCTGGAGTGTCCGTTCCTGGCCGGCCAGGCGTTGCTTGTCCGCCTCGACCTCGGCGATCTGCTTGTTCAACCCCTCCACTTCGTTCAGGGCGAGCCACCTGCGCTCGATCGCGACACGGGCCAGGTCGTCGCGCCCGGCCGTGACCGCGCGACGCGCCTGGTCATCGAGCTGCGGGATGCGGTTCTGGAGCCGCTGGGCCTGGTGCTCGAGCTGCTGCTTCGACGTGGCCACGTCCACGAGGCCGCGGCGGAGCCTGATCAGCAGCTCCTGCTGCTGGTTGTAGGCGTAGTCGAGGACCTGGCGAGGATCCTCCGCCCGATCGAGGGCGCTGCTCATTTCGGTGTTGAAGAGCAGCCGCAGCCGGGTCAAAAGACTCATGACCGCCTCCTGGTCGAGAAATCCGTTGTGCCGCAGCGTCGGCCGAAGGCCGTCTCAAAGGCAGTCTCGAAAAACTCTCATTTTTGGTCTCAGAATTTGCCTATGGCCCATTTCATCGAGGTGAGCCATCCGGTCGTCGAAGGCATGAAGACGTATCCGGGCCTCCCCGAGCCTCGCGCCGAGATCGTCTTCGACTACGACGCGTCGCATGAGCGTTACCGCGGCAAGGCGGAGTTCCGGATCGCCTCCTTGCACCTGTGCGGCAACACGGGCACGTATGTCGACTCGCCCATCCATCGCTACCGCGGTGGGGCCGACCTGGCTGCGCTTCCGCTGGAACGGCTGGCCGACCTCGAAACCGTGGTGATCGACTGCTCGGGCGCGGAGCGTGCGATCGACGCTGAGGCTCTTGCCGGCGTCGAGCTGCGCTACCGCGCGGTCCTGGTCAGGACGGATTTCTCGCGACACTGGGGCACACCGGAGTATTTCGTTGACAACCCGTTCCTGACCGCGGACGCCTGCGACATGCTCGTCCGGCAAGGCGCGCTGTTCGTCGGAATCGATTCACTCAACATCGACGACACAGAGGATCTGTCCCGTCCTGCGCACACCAAGCTGCTGGGCGCGGGCATCCCCGTGTGCGAGCACATGACGAACCTGGCGGCCGTGCCAGCGTCGGGCGGCCGTCTGCACGCGGTGCCGATAGCGTGGGTAGGAGGCGCAAGCTTCCCGGTCCGCGCGTACGTCGTCGTCTGACCGTTTTTTGCGCAAAACGAGTCAATCACGTCCTGGCAGGGACACGTTTTGCGCAAAAGATGTCTTTACGGCCTGGGTTGGCGACGCATCAGCCAGGGATCAAGGTTGATGTGTGCCTCGTATTCCGAGCAACCTCACCTGCAGACCTTTCACACTTCAGGAGGCGCGAGCTGCCGGACTGACTCTGACGTCCCTGCAGGGTAAGTCC
>VBHJ01000045.1 GCA_005887685.1 Chloroflexota bacterium
TCGTCCGCGCAATATCCCAATTCGCCCAGTACGGAAATTCAGAGCTCGAGAGAGGCGCCGCATTGCCCCACGGGTGGACACCGCCATAGCCGTCGAGCACGTAACCGGAATCGACACCGTTGATCTGTCCGACGTAGTCGACGGAGCGCGCGATGTCCCAGTTCGTCCAGTAGCCGGTGAGGTGCGGGCTTGGATTGAGCGTCGGCCCGATACTCGCACTGTAGAAGGGATGCAACCCGCCCCAACCGTCGAGCACATACCCGGACTCGCAATCGGCGCGGAGCGCAAGGCCTCGCGCGATGTCCCAGTTCTGCCAGTACGCAGTACCGGTGACGGAAGGCGCGGTGCCGAGCGCGTGGACTCCGCCATACAGGTCGAGCTCGTAACCGTAGTTATCCCGACCTGGGCACGTGGCGACACCTCGCCCATAGTCAATGCCCCAGATGGGCGACGCGCCCTGGCCGCTGATAGTGGCCCCGCCGAAGGGAATGACCTGGCCGCTTCCAGTCCCGATGTAGCCCGAAGTACTGGTGACCATCGATACCGACCGGCCCGGTCCGATTGGCACCCGGCCCTGCATGTACGAGTAGAGCACGTAGCAGGGGTCAAAGCTCCTACCCCCCGAAGGGACCCCGCCTGGAGAAATCGGACAGCCGGGCGTTGGCCGGAAGACGGGCTTTTGGGGAAGGTAATTGTTTTGGCTGGACAGATTGCCTGACGAGTTGTACATGAATTCAACGTGGGCGCCAAAGCACCCGTTGGTTGACACATTTCCGATTTGATTCCCAGCGCTGACGTGATGCCACTTACCATCGGCGTACTGGGCCAACGCGCGAACGTGTCCAAAGCGCACAACGGCAGGCGTCCGGTCAAGAGTCTCGACGATGTTGCCGGGCGTCCAGCAGTACTGGCAGGCGGGGCAATCGTGAAATTGAATCGAGCCTGACTCTGGGGCGTTAATGACCGTTCCCGCGACAAGCGAGACATCCACCCCATATTCCCCTGGTTGGTTGTTGGAATAGTCGTACTGCGTTGAGAATCCCATCACTTTCCCATTCGGTTTCCACGGTGGCGCGGCACCGCCTGCGGCCGACACAGTGATGCGCGAACCAGGCACCGTTGCCGACACCATCGCGAACAGGGCCAGCGACAAAAGGACAGCGACGAGACCGCGGCCTCGGCGACCCATTCCCCCTTCTCCCTCCAAATCGGCCGCTTCGGTGTTGTCGTGTCGAGCGGCAGGTTGGTGCCAGCTTAAGAGGCCATCGATGCCGTGTCAATTGGCAGTCGGCCGCGCACAAGTTGATGTATGGGCCCGGGTGGCCTCGATCCACCGACCAGCCGATTATGAGTCGGCCGCTCTGACCAACTGAGCTACGGGCCCTGAGGGCTGAGTCTATCTAGACGCGTTGAGGCGTCCGCAAGCCGCCAGGTTTGAACCTCCTGGATACGTGGAATTTCCATGCATCCACAAATGTTGACGCTGGAGGTGAGTTGGTGATGGTTGCGTTAGGGCTGTTGATTCTCCGCGTGGTGATCGGACTGATCCTCGCGGCGCATGGCGCGCAGAAGCTCTTCGGTTGGTTTGGCGGTCCGGGCATGACCGGCTGGACCGGCGCCATGAACCGAATGCGCATCCGTCCGGCAACTCCGTGGGCCTGGATGTCCGCCCTGGCCGAGTTCCTGGGCGGGATTGGCCTTGCGCTCGGCCTGCTCTTCCCCCTGCCAAGCGCCGCCATCGCGGGCTCGATGCTGGTCGCGATGATCATCGTCCACCTCCCCAAGGGCTTCTTCGTCACGAAGGGCGGCTACGAGTTCAACCTGGCGATCCTGGGGGCCGTCGCGGCTCTCGCCCTGAGCGGTCCGGGCGCCTACTCGCTCGACGCCGCCCTCGGTATCCGCTTCCCGGAGCCCATCTCGGTGATCGTCGTGACGATCCTGGTGATCGCCGGCGTTGCGGTCGCGCTGCTCACGCGCGCGCCTCAACCGGTAGTTGAGAACACGCCACAAGTCACGTAAGGGACGGTCAGGCCGGGCCGATCACCTCGACCTCGTTTCCGTCCGGGTCGTCGACGTAAAAGGTCCGGACGCCCTTCAGCACCGGATGGATTCCGTGCCGCACTTCGACGCCCGCTTCGATGAAGCGGTTCTCCAGCTCGTCATACGAACGGCGGTCGACTCGGAAAGCGAGGTGGTGCAGCACCCGCTTCTCTTTGTGCCGAGGGAAATAGTCGGACGGGTGCGGGTGCGGGACCAGCACGATCATCTCCGGGATCCCGCCGGGCTTGGCGACCATCAAGAACTTGTTCGGCATCGTGGGCGGCGACATGATCTCGAGCCCGAACTGGTCGCGGTAGAACTGCAGCGCGGCCTCCATGTCGGCGACCCAGAGCACGATTTCAGCCAGGCCCTCTACCCGGCTCATGCGGCGACGCCCGACACCATTGCGGCCAGGTTAGTCTCTCGGACTCGCGGCGGGACCGAGCAGCCCGGCGCCAGCAGCAACCCCCGGCCGCCGGTCTCCTCCATCGCCCGGCGCGCCTCCGCCTCGATCTTCGGCGGCGGGCCATAGATGAGCGTCGCGCGCTGACTCAGTCCGCCCATCACTGCTCGACCTGAAATCTCCCGGCCTTCCGCAAGCGATGGGTTGCCCTGGTTGTGAATCGACCAGCTCACGACGTGGGACGGCAGGTCGCGCGAAAGCCCGAAGTTGAGATTCGAGCCACAGAGGTGGAGCACGTTGAACCACGCATCTTTGGGTAGAGCCTGCAGCACCGCCAGGTCGTAAGGGAGGACGAGGTCGCGGTAGACGTCCTCCCGCATCACATTGCGACCGGCGTAACCCGAGATCGCGTAGAAGATCCCCGCGGCTCCCGCGCCCACCGACCGGCGGCTGAAATCGAGCAGGCCCGCCGCGATCCGGTCCAGCGCCGGTCCAACGAGCTCGGGATGCTTGCGCAGCTCTCGCACGATGCGCGACTGCGACTTGCCGACGAGGTATCCGCCGACCGTGATCGGGCTGAAGACCGTCTGGATCACAGGGATGTCAGGACCCAGCTCGCGCGCGACCATGGCCATGGATTCGACCTGGTCGTCGAGTGCTTTCGGGTTGACCAGCTCGACCGACGACCACGACTCGAGGTCAGGAACGGCCGGCTTGATGAGGATCGGGGCGCGAAGGCGATGTCCCGACGGGTGATACACCGACCCGAACGCTTCCGCGAAGCAGCTGGCGCGCGGCTGGAACTTGACGAAGTCCCAACCGAATCGACGCGCCCGCTCCACGGTGATGGCGGCGAGCGCTTCGGGCGACCACTCCTCGTGATACGTATGGCCCCAGGCTCCGACGGGCGGCCGGTCGGCGACGTCCATCGCCAGCGCGGCTTCCACGCGTTCCTTGCCGGTCACGAGTTCGAGTTTAAGCTGGACCTCGTGACCGACATCGAAGGTGAAGCCGCACGGCTCCGCGCGGCGGCCGAGGCCAGGCCCATGCGACTTCCGGTCAATCGAAAGGTCGACGAGTCGCACCATGTGGTCACATCCGACGGACTTTCCGTCTGGTACACGATCCAGGTGTCACCCCACAGCCGCATCCAGGAGGCGATCTTCGAGCGCGGCGACCGCCTGCCGTCGGACGAGGAATGCCGGCGCTGGTTGGACCTCCTGATCGTGGGTGCGAAGGCGACCGAGGCGCCCGGTTTCCCCGGCGCGATGACGCGGCGCTTCGAGGCTTTCGAACGCAACCCGGAGCTGGAGGCCCCGATCGCCTGATGGCACTGGCACGGGCTGTCATCGAAGAGCTCCGTCGTGTCGTCGGCCGCGAGTCGGTGATCGACTCGGCCAACGACCTGCGCATCTTCGAACGCGACGGCTCGATCGAGGGAGCGATGCCGGACGCGGTCGTGCTTGCGTCCACCACCGAGCAGGTGGCCGGCGTGATGAAGGTCGCGGCGCGGCACCGCATCCCGGTTGTGCCCCGGGGAGCCGGCACCGGGCTTTCCGGCGGCGCGGTGACGATCCGCGGCGGCATCGCGCTGCAGGTCACTCGCATGCGCCGGATCCTCGAGATCGATCCGGTCGCCATGACGGCGCTGGTCGAGCCTGGCGTCGTGAACCAGGAGCTGTCGCTTGTAGCCGCACAGCACGGCCTGTTCTATGCGCCAGACCCTTCGAGCCAGAAGGCCTGCACCCTCGGCGGCAACGCGGCCGAAAATTCGGGCGGCCCTCACTGTCTTTACTACGGCGTGACGACCAACCACGTGCTGGGGATGGAGGTGGTGCTGGCCGACGGAAGCGTGCACTGGGTCAGCGGCGACGCACCGGACCGAATCGGCCTGGACCTCTGTGGAGTGCTCGTCGGCTCGGAAGGAACTCTCTGTGCCATCACGAAGATCAAGGTCCGCCTGCTTCGCATCCCGCCCAGCATCGCCACGCTGCTGGCGGCCTTCCCCAGCATCGAGTCCGCGAGCCAGGCCGTGTCGGCCGTCATCGGGCATGGAATCGTGCCGGCCGCGCTGGAGATGATGGACAACGTAACGGTGGGCGCGGTCGAGGCGCATTACCACGCGGGTTATCCCACGGACGCCGGCGCGGTCCTGCTGGTCGAAGTCGACGGCATCGCAGAATCGACCCGCGAGCTGACGGCCGCGATCAGCAAGATCCTTGCCGCGAACCAGGGCTACGCCATGCGCGAGGCGCAGACTCCCGCTGAGCGGGAGCTGCTGTGGGCGGGCCGCAAGGGCGCGATCGGCGCGCTCGGCCGCATCAAGCCCAACTACTACCTCCACGACGGCGTGGTGCCGAGGTCGCGGCTGCCGCAGGTGCTCTCCGCGGTCGGAGAGATCGGCGAGCACTACAAGCTGCCGGTGGCGAACGTGTTTCACGCCGGAGACGGCAACCTGCACCCCAACATCCTTTTCGACCTCCGCGATCGGGACGTGCTGGATCAGGTCGAGGCGGCCGGCGAGGAGATGCTTCGCGCCGTCGTGGAGCTCGGAGGCGCACTCTCTGGCGAGCACGGAATCGGGTTGGAAAAAAGCGCCTTCATGCCCTGGATCTACAGCGAGGACGACCTGAACGCGATGCATCGCGTGAAGGACGTGCTCGACGCGGACGGCATCCTGAACCCCGGCAAGATCTTTCCCGACCCTTCACGAAGGCCGGTCCACCTCGCCGGTCGCACCGGGCTTGCCATCGAGGCGAAATGGTGGTGACGGATCCGACGGTCGAAACGCCGGCAAGTGCCGAAGAGCTGGCGCGCCTGCTGCGTGAAGCGGCCGCCGCGAAAATGGCGGTGATCCCGGTCGGCGGTGGCAGGGCAAGCGGAATGGGCGATCCGCCCGAGCGAGCCGACGTGTTGTTGCACACGACTCGCCTGGACCGCGTGGTCGAGCACTCGCAGTCCGACATGGTAGTGAGCGTCGAGGCGGGAATCACGCTGGAGGCCCTGCAGTCGGAGCTGGCCAAAGCGGGACAGTTTCTTCCGCTCGATCCATTTCACTCACCCGGCCACACAGTCGGCGGACTCCTGGCGACCGGGTGGACCGGGCCTCTGCGCTTGCGTTTCGGGTCGCCGCGCGATTTCTTGATCGGCATCAGGGTCGCGCTGCCCGATGGCAAGCTCGCCACCGGCGGCGGACGCGTGGTCAAGAACGTCAGCGGCTACGACATGATGAAGCTGCACTACGGCGCGCTGGGATCGCTGGGCGTCATCGTCGCCGCCTCTTTCAAGGCGTTTCCGAAACCGCTCCATGACGTAACGGTCTCGAACGAAGGTGGTTGGGAGGCGGCGGAGACGGCGTTGTCGACCCCG
>VBHJ01000046.1 GCA_005887685.1 Chloroflexota bacterium
CGCTCGGCGGCGCGGCCCGCGAGCCAGCCGGCGATTCGGGCATCACCGGAGTTGTCGACCACCATCGCTTCGAAATCCGCCTTGCAGTGGGTGAAGACCGAGAGGAGCCATCGCTCGGCGTCGGCGCGCCAGCCGTGAACGACCGTGAGCAGGGTGACAGCGCGGGGGGTGGCCTTGGGCTCGGTCGTCGTTGGCGCGCTAAGCGCCTGCAGCTCGCTGCCGGTCGCGCTGTCGATGACGTCCCACCCGCCCGCACGCAGCCTTTCGCGAAGGGCGTCCGCGGCTTCGAAGTCCTTTTCTCCCCGGCGCTCGACGCGCTCGGCAAGCAGACGCTGTGCTTCGGCCTTATCCGTTCTTTTTGGCTTTCACGGCGGCCGTGAGCGCCGGGACGATCTTCAACGCGTCTCCGACAACTCCCAGGTCCGCCATCTTCATGATCGGTGCCTCGGCGTCTTTGTTGATGGCGATGATCACCTTGGACGTTTTCATGCCCACCGTGTGCTGCATCGCGCCCGAGATGCCGACCGCGATGTAGACGCCAGGCCGTACCGACTTACCGGTCTGTCCGACCTGCATCGAGTAGGGCACCCAACCGGCGTCGACGACGGCGCGGCTCGCTCCCACGGCGCCGCCCAGCGCGCTCGCGAGGTCGTCGAGGAGCGGGAAGTTCTGCGGTCCACCCATGCCGCGACCGCCGCTGATGACGACCCGCGCGTCCTCGAGCTTCACCTTTTCCGACGCCTCCACCTTGCGCTCTGTGATGTGCGCCCGCTTGGACTCGGCCGCCACCGCAACGTCGAGCTGCTTGACCTCCGCGGCGCCGCCCGATTCGGAGGCTTCGAACGACTTCGGCCGCACGAGGACGATCGCGGGCTTGCCGTGGGCCTTCATGGAGGCGATCTTCGCGCCGCCGAAGTAAGGCACCTTCGCGACAAATCCGCCGCCGCTCGCGCTGATGTCATTCGCGTTCGAGATGAGACCGGTACCCAGACGTGCGGCCAGCCTTCCCGCGACCTCGCGCGAGTCGGGCGTGAAGCCGAACAGGATGAGGTCTGGTTTCTGCTGCTCATGCAGCGCCGCGAGGGCGTCGGTGGCGGGTTCCGCGATGTAGTCGTCGAACGCCCCGTCCTCGTTGACGTGCACCACCTTCGCTCCGTGCTTGCCGAGCGTCGCGGCAGCCGCCTTGGCGCCTGAGCCGAGCGCGACCGCGTACACGTCGCCAAGCTCGCGGGCCCTCGTCATCAGCTCGAGCGTCGTCGAGACAACCTTGCCTTCGCTGAGCTCGGCGTAGACGAGGATGCTCGCCACCTACAGCACCTTCGCGGCCGCGAGGACCTGGACGATCTTTTCCACTGCAGTGCCATCGTCCTCGATGACCTCTCCCGCCTTGCGGACCTCCGCTTCGGCCATGCCCTCGATCGTCTCGGCCGGCTCGCCCTTCTCCACGCCGAGGTCGGCGATGGAAACCAGCTTGATCTCCTTGGAACGCGCGGCCATGATGCCTTTCAGCGAGGCGTAGCGCGGCTCGGCGATGGCGGCGGTGACCGTGATCAATGCGGGGGTCGATGCCTCGACCACCTGGTAGCCGTCGGCGGTCTGGCGGTGCACCTTCACCTTCGAACCATCGATCTCCACCTTCTTGGCGAACGTGAGCTGGGGCATGCCCAGGAGCTCCGCGAGCATGGGCGGCACCATCCCGGTGCTGCCGTCGTAGGACTCGGTGGCGCAGATCACGAGGTCGGGCTGCTCCTGCTTGATGGCGGCGGCGAGGGCTTTGGCGGTCAGCAGCGCGTCCGCGCCCGCGAGCCCGGCATCTGTGATGAGCACTCCGCGGTCCGCACCCATCGATAGGCCTTTGCGGATCGCGTCCTTGGCCCGCTCGGGGCCCATCGAGACGAGGATCACCTCACCGCCGTGAGCCTCCTTGAGCTGCAGTCCCTCCTCGACACCACACTCGTCTCCGGGGTCGAGGACGACTTCCTTCTCACGGGAGATTGTGTTGTCGGCCTCGAGCGTCAGGTTCGAGTTGGGATCTGGAACTTGCTTGACGGTGACGACGATCTTCAATGCGTGTCGGTCAATTATCGCTGCGTCGAAAGCGCGGCATGGAATCGCTCGACATCGGCGGGCGTGTTGAGGTTGTCGAACTCAGCAGCGTCGAGGCCTTCCAGCCAGGTGACGTCCAGGTTCTGAATGACGTCATGGGCGACGAAGTTGCCGGCGTCCAGCGCGCCGACGATTGTCTGCAGCGAGCTCTTTCGGTAGGCGCCGCAGACCGGCTCGAACAACCCGTCGTGGCGAGGAATCGCCGCGTCGCAGTTGCGCGCCGCCGCGACCGCCACCTGGGCGACACCTTGCGTGACATAGGGCATGTCGCAGGCCACCGCGAACAAGACGTCGTTACGGGCGGCGAGGAGACCCGCCTCCAGGCCGGCGAGGGGACCCGCGTTGGGCTTGCGGTCGAACACGACGCGGTAGGGCACAAGCTGTTCCATCTGCTCCGGTTCGCTGAACGAGACCATCACCTCGGAGAACGCGGGAGCCAGCCTTTCCACCACGTAGCGAAGCAGGACGGTATCCCCCACCTCGATCCACGCCTTGGCCCGGCCCATACGGCGGCCGCGGCCTCCCGCCAGCACGAGCAGGGTGGCTTCCATGAAGATAAGTCTCGCTTTGCAGGCGATTGATTTTCACGTTCACCTGCCGACACCCGAATGGCTCGATGTGTCGATGAGGGGCTACGTGGAGGCCGCCGAGTCGTATTTCCGGTCCAAGGTGGCGCGCAAGTCGCTCGAGGAGCTCGCGCGCGAGTACGACGAGATGGACATGGTGGCGGTGCTGCTGGCCTGGGACGCAGAGACCGCGACGGGTCGTCCGCGGGTGCCCAACGACCTGGTCGCCCAGGCCGTGCGCGAATACCCGAAGACGTTTGTCGGGTTCGGCAGCGTCGACCCGCTCAAGGGCGACCGCGCGGTGGCGGAGCTCGATCGCATCGCAGAGCTGGGGCTCAAGGGCGTCAAGCTCCACCCGTCGCTCCAGGCGTTCGCACCAAACGAGGAAAAGCACTGGCCCCTGTACGAAAAGTGCCAGGAGCTGGGCCTCATCGCGCTCTTCCACACCGGAACGAGCGGAATCGGCGCCGGGCAGCCCGGAGGCCAGGGCATCCGGATCGACTTCGCCCGTCCGATCTGGCTCGACGCCCCGGCGGCGGCGTTCCCTGACCTGCGGATCATCGCGGCACACTTCGGCTATCCCTGGCACCTGGAGCTGCTCGCGATGGCGCTCCACAAGACCAACATCTACATCGACATCTCGGGCTGGGCGCCGCGCTACATCCCGACCGAGGTCATGCGAGACATGAAGGGCCGGCTGCAGGATCAGTTCGTCTTCGGCAGCGACTATCCGTTCATCCAGCCGCAGCGCTGCCTGGATGAGCTGAAGGGGCTCGACATCCCCGAAGGCGTGCTGCAGAAGGTGCTGGTCGGCAACGGCAAGCGGCTACTGGAAATCGCCTAGCCTGTAAATGACTGCTTGACGCCTGTCAAGCATTGGTTATCGTGCTTGCGAGATGGCTGTGGAGTCTCACAGGCGAGTCCTGCTCGCTGAGTCTGACTACCTGCTCGACGACGTCGAGACGCTCCGGCTGCACGATGAGACCGAGGCCCCCCTCCGGCTGCGGGAGGCGATTCGAGCTTTGCAGATCCGGCTCGGCCGGCGCAACCCTCCGCTGCCACCCGCGACCCTCGACGCCGCGCACGGGCTGGTTTTCGCGGTGCAGCAGCGGCTGATGGCCGCCAATCCGGCCAATCCACGTCCTGTACGTCATGCCAACCGCCCGAGCGGCCAGCCGGTGTTCACGATCGTTCGCGAGGATCGAAGGTGGAAGGTGCTGACCCTTCCTCCACCGCTGGCCAGCGGTGACGACGCGGCCTGGATGGAGCTTGTTGAGTCCACCGTCGAACGCGCCTGGGACCGCTGGTGCTACGCACACCACCAGGCGACCCGCGCCGCCCGACTCCGTACCAGGCCGCAACTCGCGCTGGCTGTCGCTGACGCCGCGTGGAGCAACTACTGGCTACTGCTGCAGGACGCTGAGCGGATCATGGAGCGGCTCAGCGCCGCGCGGCCTGCTGGAGGAAACCTCGGAGCTCGTCGGCGCTGACAGGCCGGTCTGATTCGCGCACGCGGTGCGCAAACATCCGCATGAAGCGTTTGAGACCCACATCGTCGAGCATGGTTGCCGCCTCGATGATCTCGGCCGCGGCCTCGTGGTCGTTCCGATCGAGGATCCGCGCCAGGTCGTCCGCGAAGCCGTCCGGAAGCTCGCTCATGGCCTTGTAGCGACAATTAAACCCGTGCAACCGGTGGTGATCGGAGACGTCATCTGGGAACCGACTCCCGAAGTCGTCGAACGAAGCCGGCTCAAGAGGTTCATGGACCGCCATGGCATCGAGACGTTCGACGAGCTCCTGAAGCGGGCCGACGAGGACATCGAATGGTTCTGGGACGCCGCGATCAAGGACCTCGACGTCGCCTTTTACCGCGCGTACGACAAGGTGGTCGACCTCTCTGAGGGCAAGCCGTGGGCCAGGTGGTGGGTCGGCGGCCGCATGAACATCGTGCAGAGCTGCCTCGACCGGCATCGAGGCGCCGAGCTCCACGACAAGACTGCGATCATCTGGGAAGGCGAGCCGGGCGAGGTCCGCACCCTCAGCTACGGCGAGCTCGACAAGCAAGTGTCGCGGCTCGCCGGCGCCCTGCGCAGGTTGAGCGTCGGGCAGGGCGACCGCATCGGGATTTTCATGCCGCTCTGTCCTGAGGTCGCGGTGGCCGTCCTGGCGGCGGCGAAGATCGGCGCGGTCATCATCCCGCTGTTTTCCGGGTATGGACCGGAGGCGATCGCGACCCGGCTCCGCGACGGCGAGGCGAAGGTGCTGATCTGCGCCGACGGCTTCTACCGGCGGGGCCAGGTCATTCCGATGAAGGAGACCGCGGACCGCGCGCTCGTCAACGCGCCATCAGTCAAAAAGGTGATCGTCCACCGCCGCGTGGTGCGCGAGATCCCGTGGACGCATGGCCGCGACCTGGTGTGGGAGGTGCTGCTCGAGGACCACCCCGACCGCGCTAGCACTGAAGAGCTCGACCCCGAAGACCCGCTGATGATCATCTACACGTCGGGTACCACGGGCAAACCCAAAGGCACGCTGCACGTGCACGGAGGCTTTCCGGTCAAGGCGGCGCAGGACATGGCGCACGGTTTCGACGTCGGGCGGGACGACGTCGTGTTCTGGTACACGGACCTTGGCTGGATGATGGGCCCCTGGCTCATCTTCGGGACGCTGGTCCTGGGCGCGACGATGCTGCTGTACGAGGGCACCCCCGACTACCCGTCGGCCAACCGGCTCTGGCGCATCGTGGAGAAGCACAAGGTCACGGTTCTCGGCGTTTCTCCCACCCTGGTGCGCGGGTTGATGACGCACGGGGACGAAGTGCCCGCACGTCACGATCTCTCGAGCCTGCGCATCCTCGGCGGCACCGGCGAACCGTGGAACCCCGAGCCGTTCCAGTGGTACTTCCGTCACATCGGAGGCAGCCGGATCCCGGTGATCAACTACACGGGAGGCACCGAGATCTCAGGAGGCATCCTCTGCGGCAACGTGATCACCCGACTTCGCCCTTGCTCCTTCGCCGGCCCGGTCCCCGGCATGGCGGCCGACGTTCTCGATGCCGACGGCAAGTCCGTCCGCGGCGAGGTCGGCGAGCTGGTCATCCGCAACCCATGGCCGGGCATGACCCGGGGCTTCTGGGGCGACCGGGAGCGGTATCTCGAGACGTACTGGAGCCGCTACGACGGAATCTGGGTGCACGGCGACTGGGCTTACGTCGACCCGGAGGATGGCCTCTGGTACGTGCTCGGGCGGTCCGACGACACGATCAAGGTCGCCGGCAAAAGGCTCGGGCCGGCCGAGGTGGAGTCGGTGCTCGTGGGACACGCGGCGGTCGCGGAGGCGGCCGCGATCGGCGTGCCCGATGAGCTCAAGGGCGAGGCGCTGGTGTGCTTTGTCATCCTGCGCCCGAATCAGAAAGCGACTGCTGAGCTCGCCATCGAGCTCCAGGATCTCGTCGCCGCCGCGCTCGGCAAGCCGCTGCGGCCGAAGGCGGTCCATTTCGTGGACGACCTGCCGCGCACGCGCAACGCCAAGATCCTCCGCCGCGTCGTGAAGTCGGTCTACACGGGCAAGGACCCAGGAGACCTGTCGTCGCTCGAGAACCCCAGCGCGCTCGCTGC
Organism: Chloroflexota bacterium; assembly: GCA_005887685.1. GTDB lineage: Bacteria > Chloroflexota > Dormibacteria > Dormibacterales > Dormibacteraceae > 40CM-4-65-16. The sequence goes on from VBHJ01000046.1 coordinate 6,290, forward strand.
CATCGGAGCAACTAGAAGCTGAGGACTTTGTCGGCCTCCATCGTCAGCCTCACCAGGTCGGGCGGCGTGATGTATTTCATGTTCGGGGTGAGCATCTCCGGTAAGACCCCACGGGCCTC
>VBHJ01000148.1 GCA_005887685.1 Chloroflexota bacterium
CCAGGTATCGGGCGGCCGCCAGGATGGCCGCGTGCGGGTCCATGATGTCGCCGCCTTGCCCGTAGTTGGCCCACGTGCTGGGCAGGAACTGCATCGGTCCCATGGCACCGGCTGAGGACGGTCCGTTGACCCGGCCGAACTTGCTCTCGATGAAGTTGATGGAAGCGAGATAGCTGGGGTCGATCCCGTACCGCCGGTAAGCCTCGTTGTAATAAGACCGAAGTGAATCGAGCGGCGCCGCGCTCATGTACGGGAGGGTGAAGTGGGGGTTGACCAGGTAGTACTGGTCGATGCCACCGAGGATGTAGAGGGAGTGGAGCGCCGCGATCGACTCCTCGAGCGGGCCCTGCACGCTGGCGGGCACGAGCGGCACGACCGCCGACTCGACGCTCGAATAGCCGGCCAGCTCGTAGACCCGCAGCTGTTCCTGGCGCGCTGCCTGGCGGAAGCGGTACGACGCTGCCGCCACGGCGAGCTCATGCCGCATGGAGTCCGTCAATCCGGACGGCTGCTGCGCGGCAAGGCTCGCCAGCGTGCTGGAGGCGTCCTGCATGGCGAACTCGGCGGCGATGAGCCGGGCGGCTTCGTGATGAGGGTTCGGTCCGCTGTCCGGGTCCTGGGCCAGGGCGGCATACGGCGCCGCGGCCAGCACCAAAGCGACCAGGAACGAGGCGCTCGCTCGAATCAGGCGGTCTGCTCCGAGCTCGCGACGATGCCGGGACGCTGGTCGGGCACCATCGGCAGGTCGGGAGGGTACGCGTCCGCGGGCGTCGGCGCGCGCAGGCCGACCGAGTCGAGCAAACCGGTCACCTCGTCTCCCATCAGCTCGCCGCCCTGCGCGATCAGGGCTTCCGCCGCCTGGTCGATGGCTTCCTTGTTGACGTTCATCAAGCGCCAGTCGTCGATGTAGGCAGAACCCAGGATCTGCGCGACCACGCGGCGGCCGCGCGGACTGTTGAGCACCGCCCCGACCCATGTGCCCTGCTCGTGCACGCCCTCCGCGACCTGTGCCACCGAGATGAGCTGCTCGCCGATGTTGGTGGCTTTGAGCGACATTTTCGCGTCGAGCTTGTCCGCGCCCATGCCGATCGTCCCCACCATCCGGCACGCGATCGCGGTGGCGCTCCTGAGGTCACCGAACACACCGGTCGAGCCTTCACCGTAAAAGACGTGCTCACATGCCAGCGAACCCAGCGAGTGCCGGATGTCGGCCGCCAGCTGAGACCTAAACTCCATCCATTCCTCTTCGTTCGGCAGCGACTTGTGGTAGCCGCCGATCTCACCGATCGCGGTTGCACGGCGACGGATGGAAAGGCGGACATGAGCGTGGTCCGTCTTGAAGAAATGCGATGCGACCGCGTGACCCATCTCGTGGCGCGCCACCGCGATCCTGTCTCGTTCGCTGTACTCCACCGGAAGCGCGAGGCCGGCCTCGACGTTGCCCATCGCCTCCCGAACGTCTTGCCAGTTCAATGCCTCGCGCCCGTCTTCGAATGCGTACAGCAACGCAAGTGACAACGCCTGCTCGATATCGGCCGGTGAGTAGCCTTCGGTGATTCGCGCGAACTCATCGCGGCGGCTCGGCGTGTCCAGCGCCGGATCGTGCTGCTTCTTGGCGAAGTAGAGGTTGGCAATGTCCTTGCGCGACTCGCGGTCCGGCAGACGGAAGACGAGCTGCCGGCCGAACCGCCCCGGTCGGGTCACCGCTTCGTCGAGCACCGACGGCCGGTTGGTCGCGCCGATGAACAGGATGTTGTAGTTCGGGGCTTTCAGCGCGGGGATTCGCAGCTTCAGCTTGGTGCCGTTGAACCCGATCACGCGGGGCAGAAACAAGCCGTCAAGCGTCAGGTTGACGAGTCCACGCAACTGCCGGATCACCAACCCCGGGTTGTCGATGCCATCCATCAAGACGAGAAGCATGTTCAAGCCCATCATGCCCCCGCCCATCATCCCCATCATTCCGCCGCCCATCATTCCGCCGCCGGCCATACCACTACGTCGCGAGGCGAGGGCGTCGATTTCGTCGATGAAGATGATGCAGCCGCCCCATGTCTTGGCCTTCTTGCGTGCGGACCGAACCATCAGGTAGACGCTGATCGCATCGATGCCCATGAAGAGCATTGCGAACGAGCCGCCGTTCGCGATGTAGATCGGGACGTGGAGCGAGGATGCAATCGCCTTGGCAAGCATCGTCTTGCCGGTGCCAGGAGGCCCGACCATGAGCACGCCACGCTCGCGCTTGCCGCCGGCCTTCACATAGAGCCGGCCGTGCTCGATCAGCTTCAGGATCCGCCTCATCTCGCTGACCGCCGACTTCTGGCCACGCACGTCTTCGATGTCCACGCCGAACCTGGCGTCGTCCGGCACGATCATGGTCTTGCCGATCCTGGACAGGATGTAAAACGGTCCGAGGATCAGGGCGAAGTTCGCGAACATCAAGAAGACCAGGTAGATCATTTGCCCGAAGAAGGCTTGCAAGATCGCAGGAAGGACGAGCACAGCGTCAAGCGGTGCCATACCGAAGATGAAATACATGAGGGCGAAGTACACCGCGGGCAATGCGGTCAGCCAGAGACTTCGCCGCCAGAAGATCGCGCGGTTGGTCTCGATAGTCCGCTCGAGGACGTCTGGTTCAGCGGCCACATGCTCGCGGACGACAAGCCAGCGCTTGAAAAGGCTCAGGATGCCGCGGCAGACCAGCATCGCGAAAGCGGCGTAGATGATCGATCCGACGATGCCCAGCTGCAGCCCGATCAGGGCGAACGCGAATGCGGATGCGCCGACGAAAAACGTGAGGATCCAGAAGATGATCACGGCGGGGTCAAATCACTATACGGTCTGGGGTTTCAAGAGGCGGCGTCAGATTCGGGAGTCCGGTGCAGCGCCACCAGGACGACAAGGGCGAGGCCCACAGCGATCAACAGGTCGCCTGGACTGTAAGCCTGCTGAAGGGGCCAGATGGAAAGCCAGTCGCCCAGCCAGCCCAGGTGCGTGTTTGGGCCCATCAGCGTGTACTGGCCGATGGTCCCGCGCTGAACGAGGATCCCCCCGAGCTCGGCTCGCGCGAGGTCGACCGCCACCGGCATCCGGCCGCCGTTGGCTGTGATCACGATCAGGTTCAACAGCGCGCCTCCCGTGACGAGCCATACGCCGGGTATGCGCTTCACGTGCCAGATCGTCCACACGACGATCAGCGCGAGCGAGACGACGTAGACGTACTGGGCTCCTTCGACCCTGCTCAGCGGCGAAAAGGTCACCACCTCTCGGATCAGGATCGCCGCGACCACCAACCAGGGCCAGCGGAACTTCAGCCGCGCAAGGTTGGAAATGTGCCCACCCGCCGCCAGGCCCAGGACCAGGCCAAACGCGATCGCAAACAGCCACAGCAGCATCAGGGCCCGGGCGGGTTACTCGACGGCGAGGCGCGAAGCCGCTCCCGCCAGCACCTTCACGCCGACCGGCAGCGCCGCCTCGTCGATCCGAAATCCAGGGGAGTGGTGCGCCGGCGGCATGTCGCCTTCCGGTCGCGCGCCCAGCATGAAATAGCAGCCGGGAATGCGGGTCAGGAATTCGGCGAAGTCGTCGCTCACGGTCAGGGGACGGCCGAGCAAGCTCGCGTGATCGCCGATGAGCTGCTGCCCAACCTCCATCACAGTCCGCGTCACGTTGGGTTCGTTCATCAGCGGCACCGTGCCGTGCACAAGGTCGATTGACGAGCTGACCTCGAACTCGCTCTGCGTCTCCCGCAGCAGGTCGTGCAGGCGGCCCAGCGCCTGCTCGCGCAGAACATCGTTGAAGGTGCGGAGGCTTCCCTGGACCAGAACGCCTCGCGGCACGACGTTCCACGCGCCGTCGCTGCTGATGTTGCCGACGGTCGTGTGGCACTGCACTCCGTCGAACTCGAGTCCTTCGACGACCGTGTGGAGGCGCTCGATGAAAAATGCTTGCGCGGCGAGAACGTTGCCGCGTCTGCCCATCATTCCGCCGTGTCCACCCGGACCCGCGAACTTGATGTCGAATGCATCGGAACCGGCCCAAAGCAGCCCCGGCCGCGAGACGACGGTTCCGGACTGCAGGAAGCTCGCGATGTGCAGTCCGATGACAAAGTCGGGACGATGGTCGTCGAGCAATCCCCGCGCGATCATCGCCTTCGCGCCTTCGACGATCTCCTCGGCGGGCTGGAAGACAAACAGGTACTTGCCGCTGACATCCCAGATCCGGTCGATCAGCGTGCGCGCGACGCCGATCATGATCGCCATGTGCGTGTCGTGCCCGCAGGCGTGCATCCGGCCATCGATGCGGGAGTGAAAGTCGACGCCCGATTCTTCCTGTATCGGCAGCCCGTCGATGTCGGCGCGAAGCATCACCGTCTTACCCGGTCGGCCTGTGTCCAGCAGCGCCACGGCTCCGGTCTCCGTCGGACATGTCTCGAGGTCGAGGCCGAGCTCCCGGAGCCGTTCCTTGAGGTAGCGCGTCGTCTCGTGCTCGCTGAAGCTGACCTCGGGATTCTTGTGGAAGTAGCGGCGCAGGTCGACTACGTCGTCGAGCACCGACTTGCTCGGGAGCGGAGTCGTCGCGTGCTCGTCACTCATGAATGGACACCAGGCTGTATCCGCGCGCGGACGCATGTAGGAAAGTCGGGCCCAAACCAGGCTCGAGCTCGTCGAGGCGGCGGCGCAAAGTCAGCAGCGCCGAGTGCACTGTCGAATGAGCGGCGTTGTTTCGGAACAGTCCCGCCTGGATCAGCTCGCGTGCCGTGGCGGGCTTCGAGCCCTGGGCGAGAAACAACACCAGCGCCGCTTGCTGCTGCGTCAACTGCACATTGCGCTCGCCCATCCTCACGGTGCGTCGGGTCGGGTCGAACTCGAGGCGTCCGAAGCGATAAGTACCCGGCCGGCCCGTCCCGCGCTCGACGAGGCGAGCAGCGAGGTCGGAGTAGATGTGGGCCATCGGCACGTTGCCCTTCACGAAGTAGGAGCTGGCACCGAGCTCGTACGCGCGCCGGATCGCGGCAGAGTTGACCTGCGCCGCGGAGAGCACGATGATCGGCAGCCCGGGATGGTGCCGGCGGATCCATGTCAGGAGCTCGAAACCGGAGTCCTCCTGCTCGTCGAGGACGAGGTCCAGCAGCACTGCGGCGACGCGCTCGTGCTCGAGCAGCGTGCGGGCTTCATCAGCGGAGGCGGCAACTGAAGGTCGGTAACCGAGGTCGTGCAGGTCGATGCGCAGCTGCTGCAGCATCGCGGCCTCGTCCTCGACCACGAGCACGGAGGAGCCGAGGACGTCGGCGGGGCGGTAGACCTCGAGTCCAGGCGGGAGCGGCGGCAGGCGGACTTCCCGCCTGGCCGGATTGCCATGTCTGACGTTTCCCGGGCGAATGGTTCGGTTTTCCAAGACCCCGCCTAAATTATTATTTACGAAATTTGACTACGGTAGAATGCTCGAATACGACCGGGTTCACGCATACTTTCGGCCGGACCTGGCACGGATTGGAAAAACAAAGGGGTAAATTGGGGATGACTTGGCGAATCAAGGTCCAGGGTGTGATCATCGCATTGCTCGTGCTCGGCGCCCTCGCGACAGCGGCCGGCGCGCAGTGGACGGACGGCGGCGACTTCGCCTCGTTCTTCGGCTGGTAATCACCTAGGAATCTGAGTTCCGGCGCTCGCGAGCGCGCCGGATCGCGACCGGGAGGAGGGCGTAGAGGTCCGCCCGGTCGACCGCTTTGCTCATGTAGCCGACGACGTCCGGGTCGTCTGTTCCTGACGGGAACACTGGGTAGGCGGTGTAGAAGATCACAGGCACCTTCTGCCCGCGCGCGCGCAGCTCGTTCAGCAGGCCCCAGCCGTCCATCGGCTCGGGCAGCATCAGGTCGATGATCGCGACCTCCGGCTTGTCCGCCTGCGCCCGGATCAGCGCCTGGTCGGCGTCCTCGGCGATGGACACTTTGTAGCCAAGCATCTTCAGGTCGGTTTCGAGGATGACCCTCCAGGCCCGCTCATCGTCGACCACCAGCACAGTTGACCCCCTCAGCTCCTCGGGAGTTGGCGCGATTGGCTTGGGTGGGGTGAACGGCACCTGAATTCTGGCGCAGTATATCGGTGGCAATGGCGACTTCAGCGCGCCGCAACACGGGACCGCACCGCTCACCCACCGGGATAAAGCGAGCTGCGGCTCGCCCGACCCCTGTTTCCAGGAAGCGCGTGGGAGGGACCGCCGGCCCCTCGGTGAACGCCCTCGTCCATGAGCTGAGCACGTGTGTGACCGAGGCGGACCTGCTCCAGGTCCTCCACCGCGGCCTCCAGGGCAAGTTCGGCTACGACGCGATCAACCTCCAGATCCTCGAGCGCGAAGGCTGGTATCACTCGCTGGCCATGGACGCCGGTGTGCTCCAGGACGTGCGGCGTCGCCCGGTGCGCGAGTCGATGTACGCGCGCCAGTTCTCGAACCCGAAAACCACTGTGCTCCCGATCGAATCTCATGCCCGTCTCGAGATCGGCAAGGGCCCCGGCGTGCGGACCCGCAGCAAGATGGCGATCTGGGTGCCGGTGAAGCACCAGGGCGAGCTCATCGGCAGCGTGATCTATCACACGTATCGCAAGCGGCGGGTGCCGCCCTTCGAGGTCGAGTTCCTCGAGGACGTTCACCGGAGACTGGGCGTGCTGCTCGCCAACGCCTCCCTGAACGAGCTGACCCGCAACCAGGCCCGCCGCCTGGAGGCGCTCAACAGCATCGCCCGGGCGATGACCGCGACGCTCGACGAGACGAGCGTGCTGGCGGGGCTTTACGCGACCGTGCGCGAGCTCCTTCCGGTCGACTCGCTCGAAATGGTCACGATGCAGGAGGGGACCGAACGCGCGCGCTACCTGAGCATGGAGGGCGATTCGACGCCAACGTCGCGGTGGCTGCCCCCGCGTTCGCCACTCGCAGCCACGGCCCGGAATGTGATGGCCGACAACAAGTCTGCCCTGGTCCACTCCCCGCACTCGTCGCTGTGGGTGCCCCTCAGAGAAGGTGGCGTCGCGCGGGGCGCGCTCGGCATCAAGTGCTCGCGGCCCTACGCCTACGAGGACTCGACGGCGGCCTTCCTCGAGCTGGTATCCGACGAGGTCACCCTCGCCATGCGCAACGCGCGTAGCTACGAGGCGATCGAGGACCAGCGCCGGAGGCTCGAGGTGGTCAACTCGATCGGCCGCCGCCTCGCTTCGGCGAAGAGCTGGCCGCCTTTCTCAGCTTCGACGGTTTCATCCTCGCCACCATCACCCAGACCGCAGAGGGCCCGGTGGCCGAGGGCTACCAGTACGTGGGCGGCGTGGAGGAGATCGTCCCGCCGGTGCCCCTGGCCGTGACCGGCCCTTCACGCGAAGCCTATGAGACCGGCAAGCCGGTCCTGGTACGCAAGTCGCCGTGGGCCCGCTCCTTCGAAGGCAAGGAGCTCGAGCGCGAGGTCTGGACGGTCGGCCAGGGCGCGGCGATCTTCGTTTCGGGCCCACCCTCCGACCAGCGACGGGTTTCGCGCTCCTTCGTATGGGTCCCGGTTCTCAGCGGCGACCAGATCACGGCGATGCTCTCGCTGCAGTCCTACACCGAGGGCGCGTTCGACGACTGGCACGTGAACCTGCTCCACGACGTGGCCGCCCATGTGAGCCTGGCCCTCGCCAATGCGGACCACTTCGCGCAGGCGCAGACCGAACGAGCTCGGCTCGAAGCTCTGCACCTGCTCGACATGGGCGTCGCAAGCGCCTCGGACGAGCGCCAGCTGGCGGAGGCCGTGTTCTCTGTGGTGAGCGACTACCTCGGCTCGACCCACACGGTGCTGGCCTACGTCGACGTGGCCGGCATGGTCGCCGGCTTCACCGGCCAGCGAGCCGAGCGCGCCGCCCCGATCGGGCCAGTCGCCATCGACGGCGCTCCGTTCTTCCGCCGCATGATCGAAGGCGGCACTGCCGTCATCGACGTCGTGGCCGATGATCCGACCGACCTGGCCGGACCGATCGGCAGCTACGTGTTCAGCCACGCGCCCAGCCACGTCGTGTGGGCTCCGATCACGCAGGACGATCGCGTGGTGGCGGGCGTGGTCGCGATGCGCAACGACGGGGGGCGCTTCCAGGCCACGCACCTCAAGCTGCTCGAGACCGCGATGCCGGTGGTCGGCATCGCCCTCCGCACGATGCGGCTGCACCACGCCAACCAGCTCGCCCTCGCGCAGTCGGTGCGCATCCAGGAGCTGGCCGCGCTTGCCGGCCACGAGCTCATGAGTGTCGTCGCCAACATCGCGGACCAGGCGCGGACGATGCTGGAGGCCGGCGGCTCCGTCTGCTGGGCGTTCGACACGGAAGGCCGGGTCACGGCGACACGGGGCAGCGGCGACGCGGTGGCGGAGGAAGTCCTCGGATGGGCGGGCCTGAGCTCCGACGACCGCGTTGCGCCCGCGGGCATCGTCAGCGGCAAGGCACATGACTACGCCTGGAACCTGGTGCCGTTGTGGTACGGCGACCGCCTGGTGGGTGCGATCGGCGCGGTCCACGCGTCTGCGCTCGTCGCCGAGCCGAGCTCGGCGGCCCTGGACTTCGCCCGGCATGCCGCGGTCGCGATCGAGAACGCGCGGCTGGTGGCCGAGACGCGCGGCCGAATTCGCACCCTGGAAGCGGTCGCCGCGTTCACCGACCTGACCCCGACCGAGCCCGACCGAGCCCGCTCGGAGATGGCTCGCCTGGTGAGCCGCGCCCTCGCCGGCTCGCAGGGTGAGCTGTGGCTGCTCGAGGACGGCGAGCTCGTGCGGCGTTCCGACAACGGCGACCCCTCACCGAGAGTCCCGGTCACCGACAGCGCCGGGCTGCTTCGCGCGCTGACCTCTTCGGCCGGCGCCCGCCGGATGCGCGCGCTGCTCGACCTCCTGGGTTCGCCGCAGGACGCATTCGCGATCCCGGTCCAGGTCGAGGGCAGGCTCGCCGCGCTGCTCGTCGCGCGGATGACTGCGGGCCCCGCCGAGACCAGGCGTCTTGCCGGCGTGCTGGCCGGTCAGGCGGCGGTTCTGCTCGGCCAGCTGGAGCTCGTCGACGCGCTGGACCGCGAGCGCCGCATGATGAACGCGATCCTCCGCCACTCGCCTGTCGGCGTGATGCTGGAGGACGCCGGCGGGCGCATCGTGTACGCCAACCCGGAGATCGAATCCATCTACAGCCTTCAAGCCGCCGACATGCCGGGCCGCAAGCCCGAGGAGGTCTTCGCCGCGGCAGGCGCCACGCCTGCTGAGGATGCCGACGCGGAAGGCACGATCGAGCTCCGGATGAAAGATCCCGACCGCACGGTGCATGTCCGGCGCGTCGTGATCCCTGGTCTCGAAGGCGAGCCCGCCGGCGTGTTGACGCTGCACGAGGACGTCACCGCGCAGCGGCAGGCCCTCGAGGCCAAAGACCTGATGCTGCGGGCCATCGGCCATGAGGTCAGGAGTCCCGCCGCTGCCATGAAGAACACGCTGGCCGGGATCATGCAGTGGGAGGAGACCATCGACGCGAACGGCCGCCGTTCGCTGCTGCAGGAGGCTTACGAATCCTCTGACCGCCTGCTCAGCCTGGTCGAGAGCCAGCTGATCATCGCCAAGCTCGAGACCAAGCACTTTGAGCCGACCCCGGAGCCGGTCGACCTTGCCTCGGCCCTGGCCGGGGTGGTCGGAGTGCTCAACCATCGCTACGCGGAACGGACGTCCGCCGTCGAGGTCAACCTGCCCGATGGCCTGCCCCAGGCCTTCTGTGAGCCGGCTCACCTCGGCCAGGTGCTGACCAACCTGATCGGCAACGCCCTCGAATACACGAGCGGGGCGGTGCAGGTCGAGGCACGCCAGGTCCAGCGCGGCTGGCTCGAGATCACGGTCGCGGACAACGGGCAGGGGCTGCCGGCGGGAACCCTCGACACGGTGTTCGAGAAGACGGGTCCGGCCGGCCGCAGCCGCTCGCAAGGTGGGCTGGGCCTCGGCCTCTACCTCTGCCGGCTGGTGGTCGAGCGCTCCTTCGGCGGCCGGATCTGGGTCGCGGCGAGCGACAAGCGCGGCACGACTTTCAGATTCACCGTTCCGGCTCGGATTCGCACCTAGACGACCGTTAGACACCTTATGGACACCGAGCCGCTCTGGGTTCGGGTGGGCGGCGGCATGGAGTCGGTCCCCGGCCACCGGCGCCACGGACCCGCCGACGTCGAGTTCCCGCCGCCCGGCGGCCCGTGGGAGCCGCTTCTCCTCAACGGGAAGCTGGTCGGGTGGGCGACGCAGGGCGGGTTGCGCATGGCGCGAAAGTCAGCCGAGATGGGGCAGCGGCTGGTCGATGAGCAAAGAGATCACCTCCTGGGCCGCCTCGGGCACAAGCTCCGTTCTTCGGTCCTGGCGCTGCAGGAGTCGGCGCGGCAGGCGGCGTTCGGCCGGCCCGAGCTCCTCGAGGCGGTGTTCGAGCAGGCGCAGGAGGTGGGCCGGCGGGCTGCCGGACTCGAAGCGGCCGCGATCGAACCCAAGGACAGCGCCCGGGGCGTCGTGTTCGGAGCCGTGCTGAACCTCGCCGTCCCCGCCGCGGCGCACCAGGTGCCGTCTGACGCGGCGGTCATCGGGTCTGAGCCGGCATTGGTCGAGGCCCTCACTCGCATCAGGGACTGGCTGGTCGGCGACTCCCTGCACGTGTCCGCCGAACCGGTCGGCTCATGGTGGAAGGTAAGCATCAAGGTCACCGGGGAGCGCAGGCAGCCGCCCGTTCCGGAGCTTGGCGAGCCGCTCGTCCGTCTGATCGTCGACACCCAGCTCGACGGTTGGCTGGACGTGAGCCCTCCCGACGGTGTCGACATCTACCTCCCGGCCTACCGTCCGCGTTGACCGCGGTTACACGAGTTGTTGCCCCCAATCCGGGCCCGTACACCGGGCCGGGGACGAATACCTGGATCGTCGACGCGGGACCGGTGGTCGCGGTCATCGACCCGGGGCCCGATGACGACAGCCACCTCGACGCGCTCAACCGGCGCCTGGCCGGCAGGACGGTCGGGGTCGTCCTCGTCACGCACTCTCATCCCGACCACCTGCCCCTTGCCGAGCGATTTGCGGCGCCGCATCGCGCTTCTGTCCGTCGCTATCCGGAGCTGGGCGATGGCGACATCGTCCGCGTCGCGACCCTCAATATCACTGCGCTCTACACGCCGGGTCACAGCCCCGACCATCTCTGCTTCCTGATTTCCGGCGACGGCGCCGTCTTCACCGGCGACCTGATTCTTGGCCAGGGCAGCTCGATGGTGACCTACCCCGAGGGCGACGTGGCCGCCTATTTGCGATCGCTGGATCGCCTCGCGTCGCTGCGACCCAGGATGCTTTTTCCGGGCCACTGGGATCCGGTCACCGACGCGATGGGGAAGATCGGCGAGTACAGGCGTCACCGTCTCGAACGCGAGGCGCAGGTCCTGGCGGAGGTGCGTCGCGGCGGCGGTACGGCGCAGGAGCTGACGCGCCGCGTGTACGGCGAGCTGGACGACAGGCTGATGGCGGCGGCGGAGATGACGCTGCGGGCGCATCTGCGCAAGCTGGTCGACGACCGCGTCTTGCGCGAGGACGGTGACCTTTACGAGGCCGTCGGTAATCTGTCCGGGTGACCGATCTCCGACCGCCCATCCTCTCCCTGTCCGCGTCCGAGCTCGAGACCTGGCTCACCGAGCACGATGCGCCGGCGTACCGCCGCAAGCAGGTGTGGACGTGGCTCGCCCGAGGGGTCACCACCTTTGAGGCCATGCGCGATGTGCCGAAGTCTCTGCGCGACGCGATGGCGCGAGAGTTCCGCGCTACGTCGCTGCAACCAATCGCTGTCTCGCAAGCCGACAACGGCCTCACCACGAAGACGCTGTTCGAGCTCGACGGAGGGCACTCGGTGGAGGCGGTCGTCATGCGCTACACGGATCGCTCGACGCTGTGCATCTCATCGCAAGCGGGCTGCCCGATCGGCTGTCCTTTCTGCGCGACGGGAAAGTTTCCATTCGGCCGCAACCTGAAGGCATATGAGATCGTCGAGCAGGCGGTCGACGCGGCGCGAGTGCTTGCGGCGGAGGGAAGGCGGCTGTCACATGTCGTCTTCATGGGCATGGGCGAGCCGATGGCCAACTATCAGGCCGTGGTCGATTCGGTGCGCCGCGTAGCGGATCCGGAGCTTCTCGGAATCAGCCCGCGCCGCATCGTGGTCTCGACGAGTGGCCTCATCCCGCGTATCACGCAGCTCGGCGAGGAGAACATCCCGGTCACGCTGGCGATCTCGTTGCACGCCGCGCGCGATGAGCTGCGGGACGTGCTCGTGCCGATCAACCGGAAGTACCCGGTCCGCGAGCTGATCGACGCCGCGCAGGCCTATGCGGGCAAGACAGGGCGACGCGTGAGCTATGAGTGGGTGATGCTCGCCGGAGTGAACGACACCGATCGCGACGCCCGCGAGCTCGGCGGGCTGTTGAAAGGAAAGCACGCGCACGTCAACCTGATCCCTTTCAACCCTGTGGATGACACGCCATACCGCGCGCCGGACCGATCCGCGATCCGGACCTTCAAGGGATTGGTAGAGGGGCAGGGGCTGAACGTGACCGTCCGCGACACGCGGGGCCGTGAGGCCGACGCGGCCTGCGGGCAATTGCACGAGCGCGTGATGCGGAACGGCACCGTCCCGGTTTTGTAACCATGCTCTTCGCCGGGACGTCCGGCTTCAGCTACGCGACCTGGAAAGGCAAGTTCTACCCGAAGCAGCTCGCCGGCTCGAAGATGCTGAGCTACTACGCCGAGCGGCTCAACGGGGTCGAGCTGAACGGCAGCTTCTATCGCACGCCGCCCGAGGCCGCGCTTGCGAAGTGGGCGGCGGAGACTCCGCCGGGCTTTCGCTTTTGCATGAAGGCGAACCGGGGCCTCACCTATTCCGCGGAGGGCTTCGATCGGGTCGGCCTGGCCCGCATCTTCAGCGGGCGGATTGCGGTCCTCGGCGAGCGGCTGGGTCCCGTCCTGCTGCAGTTCCCGCCCACACGCCAGAAGAACGTCGTCCTGCTTGACTCGCTGCTTGCCGCGCTCGCCCGCCCGGCGGCCGCGGAGTTCCGCCACGCATCGTGGTTTGACGAGGACACGTACGAGGTGATTCGCGAGCACGGGGGAGCGCTAGTGGTCACCGACGAGGAGAAGTGGCCGCGCGCACCCCTGGTCGAGCTCAGCTCGATCGCGTTCTTCCGATTACGGCGTGGTTACACGACCGCGTCGTTGCAGCCGTGGATCGGCGAGTTGAGGTCGGCGGTGGCCACGCACGAAGACGTCCATGTCTACTTCAAACATGACTCGGGGTCGCCGGCGCTGGCTCGGCGGTTGCTCCGCCTCGCCGGAAAAGAATCGGTACGAAGATGACCGCGGCCAGGACCATTGCCGCCGATGCGAGCTGCGCCTGGCGCAGTCCCGCAAAGATGCTGGGGTCGGTCCGCAGGTAGCTCAGGAGGAACCGGCCCGCGGCGTAGACGCCGAGGTAGATCAGGCCGAGCGCGCCGTCCGGCAGGCGTCTCTTGAGCCGCTGGTGAAACGGAAGCAGCAGCCCCAGGATAGCCAGGCTCAGCACCATCTCGTACGCGACCTCCGGATGCACGACCTTGCCCGGCTCACCCAGCGTGTTGGGGTTGACGTACTCGACGCCCCACGGAAGGGTCGTCGGCGTCCCGTGATGCTCACCGTTGATGACGTCGCCGATGCGGCCGATGGCCAACCCGAGCATCGCCGCCGGGCCACCGCCGTCCAGGATCTTCCAGAACGAATACCTCGCCCGGCGTGACCACACGAGGACACCGACGATGGCGCCAAAGAGGCCGCCCCACTGGCTGATGCCCCCCTCGGTCAGGGCGAATACGCGCAGCAGCTGCCCGTTGGCGAAGAGACGGAAGTTCTCCCACACATAAAGAAGACGAGCGCCGATCAGGCCCAGCGCGACCATCCAGGCGAGCCCGTCACCGGTGCCGGTGAGGTCGGGGATGTCCTTCTTCAGCAACCAGAAGCCGATGCGCGCCGCGGCCACTATTCCAAGCACCGCGAACACGCCGTGCCAGGTGATGAGCAGGGGCCCGATTTTCAGGATGTTCGGGTCAAGGTCGATGACGATGCTAAGCGGCATCACGCCGCTCGCTCGAGCCGTGACAACGCGACGTCTTTCGGCAGCAGCGCGAACGCGTAATGGATCGGAAGAGACACCTTCTTGCCCGTAAGCAAATCGCGCAGCGGGTTGTAGAACTTGCCCTTGCTGACGCCGGACTGCTCGACTGCCTTCTCGAGCGCTGACTCGATCGGTTCAAGCTCCCACTGCGTTTCTCGGAGCACTTCGATCGCGCTGCGGACGCGCTGGGCAGTCTCAGGATCGAGGGCCGGCGTCGACGGGTCTTTCCAGAGGTAGTCGAGGTAGTCGACCGCCTGCGCGAGCCTGGGCAACCGCGTCTTCAGTGCGGGGACCGCGCGGCGGATCGTCTCCAGGTCCAGCTCCGGCACAAATGCCTGCAGACGAATGGCGAGCTCCTCGTCGCTCAGCCTGCGGATCCACTCTCCGTTGAGCCAGTCGAGCTTCTCCCAGTCGAAGCGCGCACCCGCGTGCTGCACGCGATCGAACGAGAAAGACTCGAGCAGCTCTTCGAATGTGAAAATCTCTTGCGTTGTGCCGGGGTTCCAGCCGAGCAGCGCGAGGTAGTTGAGCAGCGCCTCGGGGAGGTAGCCGCGGTCCCTGAACAGGATGAGGTTTGCCTCGGGGTGCTTGCGCTTGGAGAGCTTGGAGCCGTCGGCGGCGAGGATCAGCGGCATGTGCGCGTATGCCTGCGGACGGTCATAACCAAGCGCGTCGATCAGCATCAGCTGGTAGGGCGTGTTGGAGAGGTGCTCCTCACCTCGGATGACGTGGGTGATCTTCATCACCGCATCGTCGACCGGGCTTGCGAACTGGTAGACCGGATAGCCGTCCGATTTCATGACGATGAAGTCGCCGATCAGGTCGGTGTCGAACTTCATCTCGCCGCGGATCATGTCCGTGAATCGGACCTCACCCCCTGGCACCTGGAATCGCACGGCGAACACGCTGCGGCCCTCGGGCGGATTCTTCAAGCAGCGGCGTGAGTACCTGTACGGTCGCTTCTCGAGCTGCGCCTGCTTGCGCTCGGCCTCCAGCTCTTCCGGCGTGCAGTAGCAGCGGTAGGCCTTGCCGTCTTTGATCAGGCGCGCGGCCTCCTGCCGGTAGAGGTCGACCCGCTCGGACTGCCGGTATGGGGCGTAAGGGCCGCCCTTGTCGGGACCCTCGTCCCAGTCCAGGCCAAGCCAGCGCAGGCTCTCGTAGATCAGTGCCTCGTACTCGGGCCGGTTGCGCTCGGTGTCGGTGTCGTCGACGCGAAGCACGAACGTGCCGCCTTCCTTGCGCGCGAAAAGCACGTTGTAGAGCGCGGTGCTGGCCGTTCCGAGGTGCGCGAAGCCCGTCGGGCTCGGCGCGATCCTTACGCGAACAGACACCGCCATATCCTACGGACGTGTCGGGAACACCCGGGTTGCTCGCCCTGGTCGGGGGCGACGAGTTCAACCCCGGCAACGAGGAGCAAGACCGGATGCTCGCCGGCGCTGCGAAATCGGGGACCGCATTCGTCGTGCCGACCGCGGCGGCCAGGCAGGGTCCGGAGCAGGCCGTCGCGCACGCGACCGCATGGTTCGAGCAGTTCGGCCTGGCGCTGCAGGAGCTGCCGGTCCTCAAGCGGGCTGACGCCAACTCCAAAGAGCTTGCCGCCACCGCGCGGGCGGGAGGATTCTTTTACCTGGTCGGGGGCGACCCGGGCCTGGTGGCCCAGGTCCTGGTGGGCTCCCGAGTCTGGGCTGCGATCTTCGAAGCCTGGCGCGACGGTGCGGCGCTGGCCGGCTCGTCGGCAGGGGCGATGGCGCTGTGCAGCCACACGCTCATCCGCGCGAGCTGGCCCAACCGCTTCAACCGCCGGCCGACCGAGGCGCTCGGCCTCGTCCCCGACACGGCGCTGCTGCCTCACTACGAAACGTTCGGCCACCGCTGGGTCGAGTCCGCGCGGCGGGAGCTGCCCGACGTGACCCTCCTCGGCATCGACGAGCGCAGCGCCGCGGTCTGGTCAGAGGAGGTCTGGCGGGCCGCCGGCCCTGGCGCCGTGACGGTGATCAATGGACCGAACACGGCCACCTTCACCAGCGGCGCGACGATTGCCGGGGTCGCGAGCCCCGCCCGTATGCTTCCGAACCAGTGATCCGCACCGCTCACCGCACCTCCAAAACGCTGCACTCGGAGTTTCTCGACATCGGCCGGCTGCGGGTCCATCACACCCACGGCGGCCGCGGCTCGCCGGTCGTTTTCATCCACGGACTCGGCTCTTCCGGCTACATGGAATGGCGGCAGAACCTCGAGACCGTGGCGGCGCGACACCGAGTGTTCGCGCCGGACCTGCCGGGTTACGGGCGCACCGACAAGCCCCGGGCTCGCTACACGATCCCGTACTTCGCGCGCTTCATCCGTCGCTACATGGAGGACCGCCGCCTCCGGTCGGCCGTCCTGGTGGGCACGTCGCTTGGCGGCCGTATTGCCCTGGAGGTCGCCCTCGAGCAGCCCAGGCTCGCGCGCAAGCTGGTGCTGGTCAACACACTCGGTCTAGGCAGGCCACGGGTGCGGATGGCCCAGGTCGCCTACGGCCTGGTTTCGCTGCCACGGGTCGGAGAGGCGGTGATGGGATTCACTCGTGACGCGCTGCGGTGGGCGTCGCCGACGATGATCCGCCGCGTCGCGGGACGCTATGCGGGCGTCAGCACCGACCTCGAGCGGACCATGGACGATGCGTACCTCGAGAACCTGCGCGAGATGTACGCGGCCGAAGAATTTCGGAGCGCGTACCTCTCCACTGTGCGGGCATTGATCAACCCTCGGGCGCTGTTCGGCGGACAGCACGACGTGACCCGGCGGCTGAACGAGCTCAAGATCCCGGTGCAGCTGATCTGGGGCGCCGACGACCCGCTCTTTCCGGTTGCGCAGGCGGAGCGCGCCAATTCCTTGATCGATCGCTCGAAGCTCGCCGTCATCGCCGGCGCCGGCCACACCCCGCAGGTGGAGCGGCCAGAGGAGTTCAACCGCGTCCTCCAACAATTCCTCGACCGCTAACCCGGACGACGCGAACCGTTACAGGAGTCCCGAATACCGGGCGCTCATCGATGCCCCGCTTGATCCGCTCGTCCACCCCAACCCGTTCGAGCCGTCGAGTTTTTACCTGTTCATCCGGCGACTGGCGAAGTGGGTCGTCACGCACATGTTTCGGGTCACCGTCACCGGCCTCGAGAACATCCCGAAGCCGCCCTATATCATCGCTGCGAACCACCAGGCCTGGTTCGACCCGGCGTTCATCATCCCGTTCTTTTCGGAGCGGCCTCTGATTTACACGATGGCGAAGCGGGAGACGGTCTTCAACCGCGCGTGGAAACGGTGGGTCCTCCCCCTGATCGGAGTGTTTCCCATCTCGCCGAACAAAGGCGAGCTCGACGAGCAGGGGTTGCGCACCGTCTACCAGATCCTGGAGCGCGGGGGCGTGATTCTGATGTTCCCCGAGGGACGATACTCGCGCGGCCGAGCGCTCCGGCCCCTGAAAAACGGCATCGGGTATTTCGCGCTCCACGCCGGTGTGCCGATTTGCCCCGTCGCGGTGACGGGCACCGACGCCCTGCGTCCGTTCAGCCGCGTCGAGGTCTCGATCGGCCCGCCGGTCAAGCCCGATCTTCCGGTGTGGTGGGAGCTGAGCCGCCGGGTGACGGGCATGGTCGACAGGGTTCGAACGGCGCTCAATACAGCCCTGAACCGTCGTCGCGCCTAAAATCGGTCAGCTTTGCACCTGGTCATCGGCGCCGGAGAATTCCTGGGGCGTCACGTTTCCCGCGCGCTGTCGGCCGACGTGCCGGTCATCGAGCTCAACGCGGATGCCGACGACGAGACCCTTGGCGATGCGATCGCGGGCGTGGAGGTGGTCGTGTTCTGCGCCCAGACCGTGTCTGGGATGCGCCGCCTGCGCTACCGCAAGGCCGCGCCGCACCTGCTGCAACGCGTGCTGGACGCCGCGCGCGGCGCCCGCGTGCGCCGGCTCGTCCACGTGTCCACCGCAGACGTGTTCGGCCCCGACCATTTCGCGCGGCTGACGGAAAAGTCGCCGCTCAAGCCGGTTCACGCATACGAGAAGCTCAAGCTGTTCGAAGAGGAGTGGCTGCTCGAAGCGGCGGGAGACGTCGAGGTGGTCATCGTTCGGCCGGCCCGCGTCTTCGGCTCGGGGGAAGACCAGATCCTCCCGCGGCTGATGGCGTCGATGGTGCGCGGCAGGGTCTGGCTGCCGGGCGGCGGCCGCGCCAAGCAGACCTTCGTTGCGGCGGAAGACGTCGGGCGCGCGTGCCTTGCGGCGTCGGATCGCGGCCGGCCAGGGCGTCGCTACCTGGTCGGTGGGTTCGACTCCACGTGGCGTGACATGCTCATCTCGTCAGCCCGGGCCGTCGGATTTGCGGCCGAGGTGGCGTCGGTTCCCTACGACCTCGCCTACGTCCGCGCTCTGGGAGCCGAAACGATGACCCCGCAGGGAGCCGCCGTCTGGCCAGGGATCTACGCCGTCGACGTGATCGGCAAGCCGCACTACTACGACGACTCTTACTCGCGACGCGAGCTGACCTGGTCGCCTTCGGTGGGAAGCATCGAGCAGGAGATGCCCGCCATGACGTCATGGCTGGCACAGCTTCCGGAGGTCTCCGCGGCGGTGGGCGACGCGGTGCCGGTCGGTGGGGGGGCTACTTCACCGCCAGGCAGGTGATCGTCTTGAAGACGCCGTCGATCTTCTGGATCTTGTCTACGATCAAAGAGCCGATCGAGTTGACGTCGGGCGCCTCGCACACCGCGATGACGTCGTACTCGCCGGTGATGGCGTCGGCCGCGGAGATTCCCTGCACTCCTTCCATCTTCTTGGCCACCTCGAGCGCACGTCCGGGCGACGCGTTGATTAGGACATACGCCTTCATCGTCTGAACCCCCTGCTGTTCGATGAACGGAATTGCCTAAAGGTACTACCGCTTCTTCGGGGTGGTCGCCTTCTTCTTTCGTTTCTCCGCCAGGTGCTGCGCCAGCTTCCTCAGTCCGGGATTCACCGAAACGACCTTCGGTCCGCGGACTTTCTTGTCTCGCGCCCTGGCCCGCGCGCCTTCGCGCGGCGCGACGCGGTCCAGCTCGTCGCTCATAGCGCCGGGGCGGGTGGGGCGGGCGGCGCAGGCTGAGCCGGTGGATAGCCCGGATAGGCGAACGCCGGAGCGTGGTCGAAGTCGAGGCGCCTGAAGGCGAGCGTCCAGTAGGTCGAGGACTGCGCTGCCAGGAATCCCGCCGCGACCAGGAAGATGGGTACCAGGATGATGACGCCGACCACCACCAAAGCCACGGCCGCCCCCGAACCGGTGCCCGCGGCGACGGCACCCGCGGCCACCAGGGGAAGGACGACCAGAACGGAAACGCACGCCAGCGCGATTGCGAGCACGATCGCCACGGCGATTGCCAGCAGCAGCACGAGAAGTGAGCGGCCGAAGCGCTTGAACAGCAGGCGGTGGGCCCGCACGATCGCTGCCCGCGCCATGAGCTGCTCCAGCACGATCGCGCGGGAACCGAAGCGATCGATGAAGAACAGGTAGACCGCGTAAACCAGCCACAGCAAGAAGAGGAACAGGCCTGTGAGCAGCAGGATCGGGGTCGCGTTGTGGTTCTGGTTGGCGATCGCCAGCAGCAGGCCGACGATCCACGCTCCAACCAGGACGATCAGCGGCAGGTACAGCGCGATCAGGAGCAACCGGAACCGGACTATGACCCACATCGTCTGGAGGCCGGTTCGCCAGGCCATCCTCAACCCGAATGGGCGCTCGGCGTCGTACTCCGCGGAGCCACGGATCGTGGCGCCCTCGCAGATCGCCGCGAGGATGAAGAAGACCACGATGAGCACGAGCCAGACGACCGCGAGAAAGATGATCAGTCCGATGTGGTCAGAGATCCAGGTCGACACCTGCTGCTGAAATTCGGCCGGCGTCTGCGTGGTGCTGGTGGTGCGCTGGTTGTAGTTGAAGCTCGACCCTCCACCCTCGCCCGAGAAAAGAGCGATCAGCCACAGGTACTTGTGATCCCATGCGATCCGAAACGAGCGGGTGACGAGCTCCCAGTAATGCATTGCTAGAAGTTGGCCGGGACGATGGCCCGCTTGTGGATGCCCGAGCCGAGGAGCTTGTCGCCCTCACGACATTCGACGTCGAAGTAGAGCTTGTTGCCCTTGACCTCGGTCAGGCGCGTCGTGACCTCGATGGTTGCGCCGGGCGCGGCCGGAGCCAGGTGCCTCACATGAACCTCGTAACCGACGGTTGTGTGACCTTCCGGCAACAGGCGTTCTACGGAGCGATGACTCGTGATTTCCATCAAACCGATCATGGCCGGGGTCGAGAACGTGCCCTGGCCCCCGACGTGGTGCGTCAGAAGGTCGCCGTCGACGACCCGTTCGAGATGACCTTCCACCCCCGGACGGACGCCTTCGATCGTGTCCACAAGATAGATTGTCACCAATGTCACGCCCCTCTGTAAGGAAGGCGATCTTTCCCGCCGCCGGTCTTGGCACGCGGTTCCTGCCGGTGACCAAGGCGCAGCCGAAAGAGATGCTTCCTCTGGTCGACAAGCCGACCATCCAGTACGGTGTCGAGGAGGCGATCGCCAGCGGAATCGAGCAGGTGATCATGGTCACAGGCGGCGGCAAGCGAGCCATCGTCGACCACTTCGACCGGTCGCTGGAGCTCGAGCACTACCTCGAGCAGCGAGGCAAGAGCGACCTGCTCCATATCCTCGCCGAGGTCGACCAGCTGAGCAACCAGCTCGTCATCACGTACGTGCAGCAGAAGGAGCCCCTCGGCCTGGGCCATGCGGTGTGGACCGCGCGGCTGCTTGTCGAAGGCGAGGCCTGCGCCGTGCTGCTGGCGGACGACGTGATCCTTTGCGACGAGCGGCCTGTCCTGAAGCAGCTGATGGATGCGCACGCCAAGACCGGCGCCACGGTCCTCGCGCTGAGGCGAGTGCCCAGGCACGAGGTCAGCCGCTTCGGCATCGTCGCCACCGCCGGCTCCAGGGACGGGATCCACGAGGTGATCGACATCGTCGAGAAGCCCCCGACCAGCGAAGCGCCGTCCGAGCTGGCGGCGCTTGGCCGCTACATCCTCATACCGGCTGTCTTTGACGAGCTGGACCGCGGGGAGCCCGGCGCCGGAAATGAGATTCAGCTGGTGGATGCAATCAAGCGCACGATCGGACGCCAGCCGGTCGTCGGTGTCGAGTTCGAGGGCGACTACTACGACACCGGCACGGTGGCGGGCTACCTGAGGGCCAACCTGACGCTGGCGATGAAGCGGGAGGGCCTCCGCGAGGAGCTTGCCCCGCTGCTGCGCGAGCTCCTCGAAACAGCCCCCGAGGGACCCCCTCGCACAGCCCTATAATCGGAATACGCTCTATGAGCCGATTCCCCGCCCGAGTGATTTACCTATGGCTGTTTCAGGACGAAGAAGATTCGACGACGACAAGGTTGTTCGGTATGAGACCGCGGAGAAGGACTTCGAGGTCGAAGTTTCGCGCACCCTCAACAAATGGTGCGTCACCGTCTACCAGCAGCCGGACCGCCAGATCCTGGTTCAAGACTTCTTCCCGGAGCGTTGGAAAGCGCTCGCGCGGGCGCAGGACTTCATCCGACTCCTGAACCAGCGCAAGAAGAAGGAAGAGGAAGGCGTCGGCTCGGGCGACGATGACTTTTAGGCGCCGCTAGACTACTCGGCTCGTGAACTGGTCAGTCTTGCGGGGAGAGTGGGGTGCGGTCACGTTCGTCCTGACCGTCATCGCGGGCCTGATCGTGGTCCCGCTGGCACTCTACTTCGCCAACGTCACACCCGGAGCCGTGACCACACCGAGCATCACGACAACAAGCAGCGCTCGGGCCAGCGGCGTGCAGGCGGCGAGCCCGGCCCGGACGTCGCCTACGCCTAGCCCGTCACACTCGCCTTAGGTCCTAGGCGGAGAGACCCCAGAGGAGCAGTTCGCCGTTCGGCTGGACGATCTTCTGCAGCGGCAGCGCGAATTCGGCGATCGGCCGGTGGTCGGCGCTGACGCGCATCTCGATCATGTCCGACAGGCGCAGGTGGGCGACGACAGCGCAGTCGCGCAGGAACGTGAACACCACTGGACGGACAAGGTTCAGCACGTAATCCGCGATCCGCGCGCCCTCTGACAAGTTGTCGCCGGTGACGCTGCGGTCGCGGAAAGCGAGGATCACGACGTCGTCGCTGAGCATCACCGGGTCCGTCCACGCGTAGGTCGATGACTGCGTTTCGCTGAGGAGCTGAAGCATCTCCGCCAGGCGCCGCATCGGCGGCTGCGGCCCCTCGAAGAGCAGCGGCACGTCGCGCTGCGGTTCGTTGAACTCCTGGGCGCGGTACTGCGCCGTGAAGCCAAGGTCCGCCAGGCCGGCGAACGGCGCTGGGACCTTGATCGTCATCTCGCCGAGACGTGGAGTGGGACGCATGCTGGAACGGGACTCTTCCATGCCGTATTAACGCACGGTGGCCAAGGAAAGTCTCCTCTACTCCGCATTTATGGGGAGGTCTCGCCGTAGCCGACGGAGGGGCCCCAACGCACAATTGAACCCGCCATGCCCCTGACAGGGATCCGCGTCCTCGACCTCAGCAGGCTCTTGCCCGGCGCCTACTGCACGATGCTGCTGGCCGACCTTGGCGCCGAGGTGATCAAGGTCGAGGAGCCAGGCACGGGTGACTACATGCGCTGGACACCGCCGCTGGTCGACGGCCAGAGCGCGCTGTTCAACGCCATCAACCGCAACAAGCGCAGCGTGACAATCAACCTGAAAGCCGCCCCTGGCCGCGACGTGCTGCTGAGCCTGGTCGACACCGCTGACGTGCTCGTCGAGGGCAATCGGCCCGGGGTGATGGATCGCCTGGGGCTCGGCTGGGAGGTCATGCACGCGAGGAATCCCCGCCTCGTCATGTGCTCGATCACCGGCTACGGGCAGGACGGTCCTTTCGCGGCGCGGGCCGGCCACGACCTCAACTACATGGCCATCGCCGGTGCGCTGGGTCTCAACGGCGACCGCGACGGCCCTCCGGTGCCGTTGTCGGTACAGGTGGCGGACATCGGCGGCGGCGGGCTGCAGCCGGCGGTCGCGATTCTCGGGGCCCTGGTAAGCGTGCAGCGTGCTGGCGAGGGTCGATGGATCGACGCGTCGATGACCGACGGCGCCGTCAGCTGGCTGAGGCTCGCTTTCGCGGCGCGCGGCGCGGGGGAGCGCGTGACGCGAGGCGACCAGCGACTGGCGGGCCGCTACCCGTGCTATCGCGTCTATGCGTGCAAGGGAAGCGGGTACTACAGCGTCGCCGCGCTCGAGCCGAAGTTCTGGAACGCGCTGTGCCAGTCCCTGGAAAGGCCGGACCTGATCGAGCGGCAGTACTCAGAGGACGCGGACGATCATGCGGCGCTCGAAGAGATCTTCGCGACCAGGACGCGTGACGAATGGCAGGCAACGCTCTCGGCGCTCGATGCGTGCTGCGAGCCTGTGCTCGACCTCGACGAGGTGGCCTCTCACCCGCAGATTGCCGCCCGCCGGATTTTCGAGCGAAGCGAGCAAGGCCATGCCCCTCGCCTCGGCGAGCACACCGACGAGGTGCTGAGGGGGATCGGGCTTGACCGGGAGCGGATCGACTTCCTGAGGAGTGGCGGCCTCATCTAGAGATCTGCGGCCAGATCCTTTCCACCTGCTCTCGGGTCTCGTCCCGACTGCCGCTGTTGTCGACCACGTGTTTCGCCCGCTGACGTTTCTCGTCGATCGGCATCTGGGCGGCGATCATCGCGCGCGCCCGTTCCCCGCTCAGTCCCCGTCCCTCGACCAGGCGCTGCAGCTGCACGTGCTCCGGCACATAGACCAGGACTACGTCCGAGTACAGGTGGTCGAGCCCGCTCTCGAACAGCAGCGGTACGTCCTGCACGACGACCGTCGCCCCGTGAACGAGGGCTTCGGCGGTGCGCGCCGCCATCCACTCGCGCACCAGCGGATGCACGATCGCGTTCAGCCGCTGCCTCGCGTCGGAGTCATTGAAGACGAGCTCGCCCAACCTGGCCCGATCGATCCGGCCGTCGCGAACGTATTCCGGACCGAATTCGCCCTCGATCAAGTCAAACCCCAGGCTCCCGGGTTCGTAGAGGGCGTGAGTCGCCGCGTCCGCGTCGACGACCGCGGCGCCGAGCTCGCGAAACATCTCGGAGACCGTCGACTTCCCCGACCCCGCGCCGCCCGTCAGCCCAATGAGCTTCAATTTGCGTAAGTGGCTGACGAGGAGAAATTCGACGCGGTCGTCGTCGGCGCGGGGCCGGCCGGCACCGCGGCCGCGATCACCATGGCGAAGGCCGGACTACAGGTGGCGCTGCTCGAGCGCGGCCCCAAGCCCGGCTCGAAGAACGTGATGGGCGGCATCCTCTACAACCACTACCTCGAAGAGATCGTAGGCGACGACTGGAAGCAGGCCCCGCTCGAACGCCCGATCATCGAGGAGAGGCGCTGGGTGATGACCCCCTCCGCGGTGATCGGGCTCGACTACAAGAACCTGCGCAATCGCTCTCATCCGCATTCCTACTCCGTGCTGCGCGCCCGTTTCGACGCGTGGTTCGCCGAGCAGGCCGAAAAAGCGGGGGCGATGGTCGTGCCGGAGACCGTGGTCGAGCGCCTGATCGTCAAGAACGGACGCGTCATCGGCGTCGGCACCGGCCGCGGTGACGACCTCTACGCGGAGGTGACGGTCGTCTGCGAGGGCATCGGCCTGGGCACCGGGTTGCTGGAAAACACAGTCATCGATGGCAGGCCCCTGCGCCGCAAGCTGCGTCCCAACGAAGTCGCGCTGGCGTTCAAGGAGATCATGGACCTCGACCCCGGCTTGATCGAGGAGCGGTTCAACTGCGAGTCGGGCGAGGGGTGCACCGTCGAATGCTTCGGCGATTCGACGATGGGGATGTCGGGATTCATGTTCATCTACACCAACCACGACACGCTGTCGGTCGGAGGCGGGGCGCTGCTCAGCGAGTTCAACCAGACGCTGCGCTCTCCCAACGACGTCATGGAGCACTTCAAGAAGCACCCCGCGATCAAGCCGTTGCTGCGCGGCGCTGAAACGGTCGAATTTCTGGCCCATCTCATCCCGGAGGGTGGCTATCGCGGCATCCCGAAGGTGCACGGCCCGGGCTACCTGGTCTGCGGCGATGCCGCGATGCTCTCGAACCCCGTGCACCGCGAAGGTTCGAACCTCGCCATGGAATCAGGCCGCTTCGCCGGCGAGACGGTCATCCACGCCAAGGAGATGGGCGACTTCTCGGAGCGGAGGCTGGCCGAGTATCGAGGCAAGCTCGACCACTCCTGGGTGATGGCCGACATGAAGAAGTACGACAAGGCGGTGCCGCTCCTCGAGCACAACCCGCAGATGCTGACGAAGTATCCGGTGGTCCTCGATCAGGCGCTCGACGAATTCTTCCGCGTCGACGGGACGTCTAAGTGGGACAAGCAGAAGAAGATCCTCAAGATGGTCCGCAAGGAGGGCATGTTCAAGATGGGTTGGGATACGGTCAAGGCCCTTTGGGCGATGAAATGAAGCAGCTCCACCAGACAGAAGATGGCGTCGCGTACGAAGATGGCGTGATCACGCTGCGCGACGGGCGTGAGCTCGCGTGGCGATGGTGGGGCGAACCTGGTGGCACTCCTTTGCTGCGGATCCAGGGCACGCCGAGCTCGCGGCTTCAGCGCAACCCGAACCCGAGTATCCAGCGCGAGGTGGGCGCGAGGTATCTCATGGCGGATCGCCCGGGCTACGGTGGGTCCACCCGCAAGCCAGGCCGCGGCATCGCGGACATCGCCGACGACTACATCGAGCTGCTGGACGCACACGGTCTCGATCGGGTGCCGGCGATGGGCACCAGCGGCGGCGGGCCGCACGTGCTGGCGCTGGCGGCGCTGTATCCGGAGCGCATCTCCGCCGCGACGGTCGTGGTGGGCGGGACGCCCCTGGTGGCCGAAGAGGTTGCGCAGCTGGTCGGTGTAAATGCCCGCGGGTACGCCCTGGCGGAACAGGGCTGGGAGCCGCTGCACGGGTTCCTGGTCGAGGTGCGCAATCGCCTCTTGAGCGACGAGGGCATGCAGGGCGTGCTCAGCGATGCGCCCCCGAGCGACAGGGCGATCATGTCGGATCCCGTCTGGCAGCGGATGTCGCGCGAGAACGTCGCCGAGACTCTGCGCCAGGGCGCTGAAGGCTGGACCGACGAATCCCTGGCCATGCACCGGCAGTGGGACTTCGACCCGAGCGAGGTCCAGGGGTCGGTCACCTGGTGGCACGGCGACGACGACAAGAACGCGCCGCTCACCGCCGCTCGCCGGGTCGTGGCCAAGCTCCGCAAAGTCGATCTCCGGACATGGCACAACGAGGGGCACTTCGTGTCATTGACGCACGACAAGGAGATCGTGGAGGAGTTGCTCGGGCGATCTAGATAGAAAGGCGGTCCAGCCCCTCCGTCGGCTTTCGCCGACACCTCCCCATAAATGGGGAGGAAAAGGCCACCTCCCCATGAATGGGGAGGAAAGGCCATCTACTTGGAGACGCTCACCTGGATCGTGTGGTAGCCGCTGGCGCCGCTGGGGTAGCTCGCCGAACCTTGCCCGTCCTGAACCTTGCCCGAGCCGTCGGTCGCGCGGACCCTCAGCCGGTAAGCTCCCTCTGAGCTCGGCGTCCACGTTGCGTGCCAGAGGACCCAGGTCAGCTCGGATAGGGGTTGGTCGAACGGCGCTTCGTTCCACGTAGTGTCGTTGGTGGTGTACTCGACCTTTGTGATGCCGCGCGTCCCCGCGAAGGCGACGCCCCCGATCTCGATCGAGCCCAACTTGAGGATGTCGCCGTCCCGCGGCGCGTCGAATCGGGCCGTGGTCTTCACCACCGCGTTGTGGTCCCAGCCCTGCTGCTCCCAGTAGCCGCCCGTCTCGTGGTTCACCAGCTCGATGGTGTCGAGCCACTTGGGTCCCTTCATGCCGTAGTGCCCGGGGATCAGGAT
>VBHJ01000149.1 GCA_005887685.1 Chloroflexota bacterium
GCCGACGCGAACTACCGCAGCCTGGTCAAGTCTCCGACCGAGTTCATGGTCCACGGGGCGCGCGCCATGGGGATTTCATCGCTCTCGAAGCTCATCGCCGGCTCGGGTTCCGGCATGGGGCAGAGTCTTTTCGACCCGCCCGACGTCAACGGCTGGCCGAACAACGAGTCGTGGATCTCGTCGAACACGGTGGTCGAGCGGGTCAACTTCGCGACCGCCGCCCTCACGCAGGTGAAGACTCCGCTGCCGTCGGCAACGGACGCGGTGCACCAGCATCTCGATGGCGTCCTGAGCCCGCAGACGGCAAGCCTCTTCAACCAGGCCGCCGACGATCGGGCTCGCTGGTTCATCGCCCTGGCCTCCCCGGAATTCCAGCTCAAGTAGGTAGGTGCACGAAGCATGAGAAACATCAATCAAGAAATCGGCATCAACCAGCTCAAGCGGCGCGATTTCCTCAAGGCAGGACTCGTCTTCGGGGCGGGCGCCTCGGGCCTCGCGGCTGGATACGCCGCTGTCCCGGACGCCTTCGCTCGCGCGGTCTACGCGGCGAAGAAAGAAGGAATGACCAACGACAACATCCTCGTCATGATCCAGCTCGCGGGCGGTAACGACGGCCTGCGCACGCTCGTGCCGCTGAGCGATCCCGCGCTGCACGACCTCCGGCCGAAGCTCGCCGGACCGATGGTGTCGCAGGCTTTGCCCCTCAACTCGCAGTACGGCCTCAATCACAACTTGGCCGGCATCAAGGGACTCTGGGATAAGGGCAAGGTCGCCATCGTGCAGGGCGTCGGCTACCCGAATCCGACGTTTTCCCATTTCGAGTCGATCCGGATCTGGGAGACGGGCGACCCGACGCGGCGCCAGGTCGACGGATGGCTCGGCCGCACCCTGGCCACCAGTTACGACTCCAACGGACATCCCCTGACCGGTTGCGCTTGCGGCGCGACTGACGCGCCGGGCGCGCTGCGTGATCTGCAGGCGACCCTGACCGTGATCCAGGACCAGAAGAAGTTCGGGTTCACCGGCGGCAATGAGGTCGAAGCTGCGGTAGGCGCCCTGTACAAGGGCACTCCCGGCATCTACGGCGCGCTGTTCGACACCGCGATCGCGACCGCCACCGAAACCATGGCCACCTTGCGCACGTCGGCGTCCACCTATCAGCCGATGGCCGATTACACCGACCAGGTGAAGCTCGTGTACTCGTCGAAGAATCAACTGGCGGCTGCGCTGCAGCTGGCGGCCGAGCTCATCGTCACCGGCACAGGGGTCAAGCTGCTGCATGTCACGCTCGGTGGATTCGACACTCACTACACCGAGCTCAACCGGCACGACGACCTGATGGGATACCTAGACTCCGCCGTCTCCGCCTTCTACCAGGACCTGTCCGCGCACAACATGGCGGACAAGGTGCTGATCGCCACCTGGTCGGAGTTCGGCCGCCGGCCGAAGGAAAACGCCAGCGGCGGCACCGACCATGGAGCGGCCGCGCCGCTGCTCTTGATCGGAGATCCGGTCACCGGTGGCCTGTACGGGGAGGAGCCGAGCCTGACCGGCCTCGACAACACTGGCAACTTGAAGTACGCCGTCGATTTCCGTTCTGTGTACCAGGAGATCCTCAGCGGGCATCTGGGCGCCGACGCGAACAAGATCCTGGGCGCGACATTCGATCGGGTTTCGTTCCTGAAGGCGCCGGTGGCCGTCTAGCGTGCGACTGTTTCTGATCAAAGCCGTGGCAACGGCACTCACGATTGGCGCGACCGTCGCCTCGGCGGTGTTTGTGACCACCCACCTGAAGAACTCGGCCGCACCTTTGCAGCCCGCGGTTCTCAATGCGGGGAACGGCTCGAGCTCGACGGCCGTCGGCGGAACCTTGACAGTCGGTCCTTCGGTGCAGCCCAGCAACGCTGAGCCGATGACCTCAACGTATGCGTCCTGAATCTGCGGTCGAAGCCCATCACTTCGAGGCGCTGGGCACCAACTGCGGTTTGTTTGCGGTTGATCAGCCACGCGGACGTTTGCTCGAGGGAGAGTTCTGGGTCCGCCGGCTGGGTGCCCGGCTGACCCGATTCAGCGACGGCAGTGAGCTGTCGCTCCTCAACTCGAGCGCAGGCCGGTGGATGGCGGTCAGCGACGAGCTGGGATCGATCCTTCGCGCCTCGCTGCGCGCGTATGAGGCGAGCGCGGGACTCGTCAACGTCGCGGTGCTGCCATCGATGCAGGCGATTGGCTACAGGCGTCCCCTCGTCGAGGGCCCGGGTATCGCCACGCTCGAGCACGCGCACCCGTTGCCTCCGTTGCCTGACGTGCTTGAAGTTCGGGATGGCGAGGCAAGGGTTGCCCGAGGATCGGGGATCGACCTTGGGGGCGTCGCCAAAGGATGGATGGCGGATCGCCTTGCGCAAGAGCTCGGACCGAACGCGGTGGCAAACCTCGGCGGTGACCTGCGCGCGGTCGGCCTTGGTCCGCGCGGCGATGGATGGCCGGTCGGGGTCGCGGGCCAGACGCTGATGCTCCGCGATCAGGGCGCGGCCACGAGCAGCGTGCGGCGGCGGAGCTGGGGCGACGTCCATCACCTGATCGATCCGCGCAGCGGCTTGCCGTCGCTATCCGGCCTGGAGGAGGTCTCGGTGGTCGCTGCGTCCGGCTTCGACGCCGAGGTCGTCGCCAAGACCGCGTTGCTGCTCGGTCCCGTGTTCGCGCCTACCTACTGCGCTGCGCACGCGATGGCCTGGTGGTTGGGTGGTGCACGTGACGACTGATCAGTTTTTCTGGGTGCTGGCGCGAGTCGCGGGACTGAGCTCCTACGCGGCGCTCGCCATCGCGTTGGTCACCGGCATCGCGCTGCGCACGGCGGTGTTCGACTGGCTGGGCAGCAACCGCCTGGTGCGCTCACTCCATGAGTTCACGATCGTCTTGTGGATTCCGCTCGCGGGTCTCCACATCCTGGCGCTGCTGTTGGATGCCACGGCGCGGATCAGCCTGCTCGACGTTTTTGTGCCGTTTCACTCGACGTACGGATCACTCGCGATCGGTGTGGGTGCGCTGTCATTGGACCTGCTCGCCGCGGTCACCGTGGCGGCCTACTTGAAACGGCGGATGCGCAAAGACGTGTGGCTGTGGGTCCACCGGCTCTCCTACCTGGCGTTCGCGCTCGTGTTTCTCCATGCGGTTCTGAGCGGCACTGATTTCAGCGACCCGGTCGTGTCGGCGATCACGTGGGGCTCGGCCGCAGCACTCCTGACCCTTGGCCTGGCGAGGATTCTGGGCGGCCGCCTCCCGGCCTAGGTACAGCTTTCGCGGGCCCACCCTCCTCCCGCCGGTCCCACCCCCAACCGGCTCTCCGTGGAGCCAACTGAAGCAGAAAAAATTCGGCGTCGTAACCCACCCTGTTAAGGGGACGGTCGCCCGTCGCTCATACGGATTCCGATCGTTTTGCGCAAAACGCCCCTTTGCCAGCACGCGAAACGAACTGTTTGCGCAAAGGGCACCGAATCCAGGCCACGCGCCACCCGCGACGCCGCGCCGCCCGCCCCTAGGCGGCGACCCAGTGCCGCAGCTGAATCACGTGCTCCCTCAATCGCTGCTCCGCCTCGAGCGGCGTATCTATCTCCTTGCGCTCGCGGTGCCACCGCTCCATCGCCAGGTCGAGCTGCGCGGTCTGGAGGCGGGAGACCTGGAGGTAGCCGCGCACTCCCGCGCGGTTGAGCGCCTGCAGCCGCTGCCTCAGCCGCTGCCAGGGGCTGGCCAGGATCGGCACCTCCTGCGGCAGGATCGCTCCCTGCCCGGTGGCCGCCTCCTTGCGCATCTGATCGAGCAGGTTCTGGCCCTCATACCGAATGCCGAACAGCAGGAGCGCGATCAGCCCGGCCGTGAATGGCCCGGTCATGATCAGCGTCCGCAGGTGAATCTCGACGAGCCCGAACAGAGTGTTCTGAATCGGAAAGAAAGTGGCCCACGCGTCCCATGAGAAGTGTCCAGCGATGGCGATGATGAAACCGGCCACGATTGCCATCACCTTCTTCCGCATTCCCGGCAGCTGGCGCGCGATGCCCACCCCGGCCCCGATGTACGCGGTGTACGTCGCGTGGCCGAAGAAGAGCCCCAGCACCTGCCGCCCGTACCACTGGATTCCGGCCGCGACTCCACCGATACCCTCGGGTTGGAAGATGGAGTACAGGTTGGTCATGTAGCTGATCGACTCCAGGAAGTTGAAGCCGAGCCCGACGGCGGCTCCATAAACGATCCCGTCGACCACGTCGTCGAACTCATTGCGCATCACCAGGAACAGCAGCAGCACGGCAAGGCCCTTCGCCAGCTCCTCGAGGATGCCAGCCATGAAGGCAAGGGACGTGTCCAGACCCGGACCCGGGACCAGTGTGTGCTGCGCGGTCGACTCCCAGATCGTCTCGCCCCAGACCACCAGGCTGGTCGCGACGATGGCTCCCCACGCAGCCGCCACGAGAACCAGCCGCCACGGTTCCTTGTGGTTGCGATCCATGCGGCGGACCACCCACAGGCCGAATGCGGTGGTGGGCAGGCAGGCGAGAGCGCAAACAGCGGCGACGCCCGGTCCGGCGGACTGCGTGTAGAGGAAGACGTCGATCACCAGCAGCCACAGCAAGACGCCGATGCCGATGAGGACCGCGGCGCGAATCAGGTGCACGCGGCGCGTGGCGCGATCCCGGTCGTACGCGCGAACCAGGATGAAGGTGCCGAGCGTGATCAACGCGACCGCCAGCAGGCCGTAGAGGGATGTACGGCCGGGGATGGAGTCCAGGAAGACGTAGTTCAGGATCGAGCTCGTGATCAACGCGACGATCACGAGCGCGGAAACCGCGATCGCGATCCCGTAACGCGCGGGCCGGAGCTTGGATTCGGGGTCCGCGGCGGGTGGGTGTGTCGACGTGATCATTGCCGGTCCACCAGCAAGAAGCGCCTGCCGAGCACCTCGACCGGCACCCCGTCCTCCAACCGCTCCACGACGAAGGTGTATCGACCGGGCAGCACGTAGTGATAGCCCTCAGGCACCTGCACCGGCACCGTCTTGTGATTCGCCAGATCGGCCGGCGTGCCAGGACCGACCTCGCCCTCGATCGACCCAAACGAGTCGTACCAGCGTGCGTCGACGGTGATGTTTGACGGAATCGAGGACCACTCGACGACGGCCGCGAACTGTTCGTTGCGCGCGTACTCAGAGCGGTCAGGACCAGTGGTCTGGCCCGTCGCGGGGTCGTACTTATAGACCCCGACGATGCTCGCCTTCACCCCGCTGGCTTCGCCGGGCCGTTCGAAGTACGCGAACTGGACCAGGCCGATGGCAAGGATGACCACGCCGACCGTGGCAAAGACCAGCAGCGTGCGGTACAGCGTCCTCAGTTGTGCGTCGGTAATGGAGCCCAAGCCCGCTCAGTCGAATGGATTTGCCTGCGCGTTGTCAAGAAAGAACCAAAAAGGAGGTGGGTCCATGCCTCAAGGCGCGTGGAGCGAAAAGCGGGAGCGACAGTACGAACACATCAAAGAAGGGCTGCTCGAGCGCGGCTCTGACGCGGACAAGGCGGAAGAGATCGCGGCTCGGACGGTAAACAAAGAGCGGGCCCAGCACGGCGAGGCGAAACAGGCCAGCCCGACGTCGATCCACGATCTCTCACCTGGTCGCCGGGGAGGGCTCAGGTCCCACCGAGGTTCGGGCGGCCGGACCTACGACCAGCTCCGCAACGAGGCCAAGGAACGCGGCATCAAGGGCCGGTCGCGCATGAACAAGGAGCAGCTGGAGAAAGTCCTCAGCCGCTAACCGGGCCAGACCTCGATCCCGACCCCCCACCCCCGAACGGGTGCCATGCAGCGTTCCACCATGGTTACCGGACAGGGGTCGTCATAACCCTGCAGCCATGCCTTGCCCGGCTTCAGGGCGAGGAAATAGCCGCGCGTGATCGGAGTCAGGGAAACGGAAATCGGCGCGACCACCGACGTATCGGAGCTCTGGAGTGACGTCCAGGACGAATGCATCATGACCACGACGAGCTGCCCCGGCACTGCGTGTCGGGTCCCGCTCGAGTCTTCAGTGAGACGGATGACGCTTGCGCCATAGACGATGGCGAGCACGGCGAAAAGGACGATCGTGATCTGCGCCGGCAGTGGTGCTTTCGGCATCAGCCGCTCAGCTCATCTCTGGTGCGGCGGAGAGGAGTTGAACCTCCACGTCCTTGCGGACACTAGCTCCTGAAACTAGCGCGTCTGCCATTCCGCCACCGCCGCTTCGCTGGGCGAAAAGTGAGTATACCCAGCGACTCGTCAGGGCCAGGCGAGCCGAGTAAATTGCAACCCACATGGTGGCAAAGGTCGGGCTGTTCGTCGCCAGCGGTTGCATCGGCCTGATTTTCATGACGGCGACAGCTTGCGGGCAAAATGGATGTAACTGCGCGCCGACTCCAATGCTCATCAGCGGGGACACGATCTTCTCGGGCCTGGGCCCTACTGATGGCTTCCGTGGCACCGTCCCCGGTCCGTCGCCCCGCTACCTTGCCTCGATCGCGTACGACGCCAGTCACAAGAATTTCGTTCTCTTCGGCGGTCATACCGCAAAAAGCGGTGTCTCAGGTGAGACATGGATCTTTGACGAGACGGGCGGGCAATACGCCCTTCCGGCTTGGCGGCGTGCGCAGCCCGCGCACAATCCCCCACCCCGCTGGGGCGCTGCGATGGCCTACGACCCGAAGCAAAGCGTCGTGCTGATGTACGGCGGCCTGATCCCGGACCGCGCCGAAGGTTACCCGGGTTCGGATACATGGGCGTGGGACGGAGCTGACTGGAGCGACGTGACACCTGCCGCGACTGGACCGGGACCCCGGGACGGAGCCGCCATGGTGACAGCGGGTGACGGAGTTCTTCTTTTTGGTGGCCGCGTGGGCAACGTCTCGTACTTTTCTGATGCTTTCAGCTGGGATGGGCGGAACTGGTCCCGGGTCGATCGAGGACCGACGCCCGCTGGCCGCGCCTACGCCGCGGTCGCGTGGAGCCCGGCTGACGCTGTGCTGTTCGTATTCGGTGGCACCGGCCTGAGATCAGGCGCGGGACCAGGAGCCAAGGGCGCTCCGCTTTCTGATGGCTGGGAGCTGAAGGAAGGTTCGTGGTCCGAGATCAACATGTCCGGGCCTCCGGCGCTGACCCTTGGCAACGCGTTATGGACCCCGAAGACGAGTTTTGAGGTTCTTCACGGCCTGAGCTGCCCCAAAGTCAACAGGGAGATCTGGGCCTGGGACAGCATCAAGTGGACCTCGATGGGCGAAGAAGCAGGTGTTTTCGGACGTTGGGGCGCCGTGATGGCCCAGGACGACGACGGTGAGCAGCTCACGTTCGGCGGCTCCGAGATCGCGGAGTGCTAAGAGGCGACGAACAGCGTGTTCCAGGCCGCCTCGACCAGCTCGGGCGTGAGCTGCGGCCGAACCCCACGCGCCGACGAGACGTCGACCAACCGCTCCAGCAGGTCGCGTGGATGGT
Source organism: Chloroflexota bacterium (assembly GCA_005887685.1). GTDB lineage: Bacteria > Chloroflexota > Dormibacteria > Dormibacterales > Dormibacteraceae > 40CM-4-65-16. Next base: position 7,498 of record VBHJ01000149.1, read on the forward strand.
TGCCGCGGCACGGCCTGCCGCCGTACATGGTCTGGATCATCTCCAGCGCCGCGGGCTGAGGCGGAATCGTCAACCGCTCTCGCTCGCGCTCGAAGATCCGGCACCACATGTCCCAGGTCGGGTCCGGCATCAACACCTTGTAGGCCAGGCGGCGCAGGTAGGCCTCGTCCAGCAGCTCGGCCGGCTTGAGGTTGGTCGAGAGCGCGAGCTGGGCCTGGAATGGGATCTCGACCTTGCGCCCGCTGGCCGTGAGATTCAAGAAATCGGTGTCCTGCTCCAGGGGCACGAGCAGCCGGTCCAGGATCTGCTTGGGTGACACGCGCTGGCGGCCGAGGTCGTCGATCAGCAGCACGCCACCGTTCGCCTTGACCTGCAACGGCGCACCGTAGACCCGGCTCCCGGCCTCCCACGTCGGGTCGAACATCTCGAGCTGAAACTCACCACCCACCTGCACCAGCGGGCGCGCGACCCGACGCCAGCGGCGGTCGGCCGGCTGGTTCGGCTCGAGTCGGTGCTGCGCGCCGTCGAAGATCGTCATCACCTCACCACCGCCAACATCGAGGGCGACCGGGATCACGATCGGACCGCCGAGCAAGCTCGGGATGCGACGGGCAAGAGTCGTCTTGCCGTTTCCCGGCGCGCCGTAGATGAAGATCGACGAGCGCGAGTTGACCGCCGCGCGCACCGCCTCCATCACGCCAGGCGCGAGCTCGATTCCGCTCAGCGCAAGGCTGACCTTGACCAGGTCCAGCGTGCCCGGCTTGGCCGCCTCGGCCAGCACGGCCCGGTACTCCGCCATCGAGACGGGCGCGGGGCCCATGTAACGGGTGCTCGCGTCGGCGATCTGGTCGCTGCGCGTGCGGCCCTGCTTTGTAATCGCGTACGCCATGCGCTCGGGCAGCGGGCGCCCCAGCCACGGACCCTGCTCCGAGGCCAAACCCTGTGCGTCAAGGAAGTTCAGGCCCGTCAGCGACTTGAGGATCGGCTCGATCGCACCGAACGGCAGCGCCAGCGCCTCGGCGGCCTCAAAGCCCGTGACACGCGTGGTCGTCGCCGCCAACCGCAGCACCATCCCTTCGATCAGCACCCGGTTGATCTCGGGGGGTGGGGGAGGCTCGATCTGGTGGCTGGGCGAAGGCACCGCCGACGGCACCGGCCGCGGCGCGTCGACGTGCTCGAGGATCGCCGCGAACAGCTTCTTGCCGAAACGCGCGCGGTCGGCGTGGTCCGGTGGCTCACCCTCGCGGCGCCGGCTGATCCAGTCCGGCACCTCTTTGAACACGACGGTGTTGCCGATCAGAAGCTGCACGAAGTCAGGCTCGTCCGCCCCCACGCGCACCGCGATGCGGATCAGGTAGCCCTGGCTCTTGAGCGCCGCCCAGCTCCGCTCCCACGCGACGTCGTTGCGTCCTGACCACGTCTGCCGCACAGTGCGATCGCGCGCGATGGTGACGTCCTTGCGGTTCTGGTAGCGGCGGCGGACCAGCTCGGTCACGTCTTTGTCGACGTCCTCGGCGACCAGCGCCGCCAGGGGCAGAGCCCGGTCGTCCACCGCGGGCCGGTTCTTGATCTCGAAGATCGTGTTGGCCGTCGGCGCCAGGGCGCGGATCACGCTCGCGTGCCGGGGGCAGAACGGCGTGCGCTCGATGAACTGAATGTGGCGGCGGCACCACCAGCTGCTGCATTTGCGGCCCGTCATGTCGGTGTAGGCGCAGGCCCAACCCCGGCGCTCGTTGCAGTCGCTGTAGGTGCAGACGCCTGCCGGCTTCTGGCCGTCGGTCCGGGCGGGCAGGGGCCTCGCCTCTTCGACCTCCTCCTCGTCGACCTCGGGCATCGCCGAGATGGCCTCGGCGGGCGGGTGGGCGATCGCGGCCTTGGGCATGTAGTGGAAGGCGCCGGCGAACGCCTCGCAGCTCTTGAAGCGCTGCTCGGGGTCCTTCGACGTCGCCTTCCAGATGATCTCCATGATCGGGGAGGGGATCGCGGTCGACGCCCGCGGCTTGTCGAACACCTGGGAGTGCAGGACGGCCGGCAGCTGGCCGGTGAACGGCGGCTCGCCGTGCAGCAGCTCGTAGAGGATCATGCCCAGCGAGTAGATGTCGGCCGTGGCGTCGACCGGGTCGCCTTTGACCTGCTCCGGCGCCATGTAGGCGGGCGTGCCGACCATGCTGCCGGTGGCGGTGAGCCGGTGCTTGTCGTCGATCAGCTTGGAGATCCCGAAGTCGAGGATCTTGGTCTTGCCGCGGTTCGAGATCAGGATGTTGTCCGGCTTGAGGTCGCGGTGCACGACCTGGTAGTCGTGCGCGACGCCGACCGCCGACAGCAGCTGCTGGATCAGGTCGACTGAGACGTCGACGCTGAAGCGGCCGTACTCATCGAGCCACGAGCGCATCGACCGCCCGTCCACCCATTCCATGACGATGAAAAGGACAGGGCCGTCTTCGTCGAAGTCGTAGACGCGGACGATGCCGGGGTGGTTGAGCGCGGCCACGGTGGCGGCCTCGCGGTGGAAGCGCTGGCGAAAGCTGGGGTCGCTCGAGTACTGGTCGGAGAGGACCTTGATCGCGACCGGGATCTCGAGCCGCGGATGGGTCGAGCGGTAGACCACTCCCATGGCGCCACGCCCCAGCTCGGCTTCGATCGGGTAGCGCCCTAATTGTGTTGTGCTCACCTTGGCGTCTATGGGTTTGTCAGTATGCCCGACAGGACCGCATTCACCTCCCCACTTGCTGGGGAGGTGGGCCGAAGGCCGGGTGGGGGCGTTGGCCTAGCTGAATACGCTCAAAGGCAAATAGAACGAGACGCCCCAGTTGGGCTGGTCGACGATCTGGCTGATGTGCAGGTCCCCGGCCAGGCTGCACAGGATGTAGGCGTCCTCGCGGCTCAATCCGTGGTCGGCCTGCAGCCACTCGATCGTGTACCGCACAGCGTTGCGCGCGTTTTCCATCAGGTCGGGGCCCAGCGCGCAGACCGAGTGATACCCGGCCGCGTCGCTGCGCGGCTGAAGCGGAGCGGCTGGAGTCACGAAGTGGTAGCTCCAGGGGCGCGGCGAGCCGCCCTTGACCACTCCAAAACGGAGTGAGAACGTCATCGGGCATTCGATCCCGGTAACGCAGACTTCGCCGTCTCCCTGCGCGGCGTGACAATCGCCCGCGGAGAACAGCGCGCCCGGCACGAAAACCGGCAGGTAGAGCTTTGTCCCGGCGGTGAGGTGGCGGGTGTCGACGTTGCCTGCGCCCTTGGTCGGCGGAAGCACGTCGTGCCGGCCGGGCTCGTCGGTGGCGACCCCCATCGTGCCGCAGAAAGGCGCGATCGGGATGTGCACGTCGTTGCGCAGCTCGGCCGAAGTCTTGTCGCCGAGGTCGAAGTAGCGCACGTAGGGCTCGGGGAAATCGGAGGCCAGCAGGCCGAGCCCCGGGAGGATGGCCGCCCAGCCCCACGACCCCGGCTTCAGGGCGAGGATCTCGACCTCGAGCGCGTCGCCCGGCTCGGCGCCGCGGACGTAGACCGGCCCACCCAGCGGATACAGACGGTCGAAGTCGAGCGTGCCGAGGCGCGAGGCCGGGTCGCCCTTCTGGAGCTGGCCCGCGGTCACCTCCTCGGTGTCGAAGTGGACCACGTCACCGGGATCGATCTCGACCGCGGGCTCGAGCCCGTTGTCCCACTTGTAGTGGAATTTGTCGCGGCCGATTCGGTGCTCGCGAACACCGGCGTGGGCGCTCACTTGCGCACCGCCTGGGTCGCCCCTTCCTTTATGGGTATCGCGTTCGCCCGCAGCACTTTCTTGTCGAACTTGCCGACCGAGGTCTTGGGCACCTCGTCGATGAACCTGACCTCATCGGGCAGCCACCACTTGGCGACCTTGTCCTTGAGGAACTCGATCACCTCTTCTTGTGTGACCTGGCCCTTGAACTCGGGCTTGGCCACGGCGTAGACGACCGGACGCTCGTCCCATTTCGGATGGGGGAGGCCGATCACCGCGGCCTCGACGATCTTCGGATGGGCCATGACCGCGTTCTCGAGCTCCACCGAGGAGATCCATTCGCCGCCGGACTTGATCACGTCCTTGGTCCGGTCGACGATCTGGATGTAGCCGTCGGGATCGATCTTGGCGACGTCACCGGTGCGGAACCAGCCGTCCTCGGTCAGCTTTCCCGGGTCATATCCGTTGTGATAACCGCGGGCGATCCACGGACCGCGGACCTGGATCTCGCCGAAGGCCACGCCGTCCCAGGGCAGCTCCTCGCCGGACGCCGGATCGCTGATCCGGATCTCGACCCCTGCGCCGACGCGTCCTTGCGTCAGGCGAAGGCGCAACTCGTCGGCGGGCTCGGTGCCGGCGGCGACCCGGGCCACCGAGCCGAGCGGCGACGTCTCGGTCATGCCCCAGGCGTGCAGCATGCGCAGGCCGAGGCTGTCCATTGTCTCCATGAGCGAGCGGGGGATGGCCGACCCACCGCATACCACCACGCGCACCCTGGGCAGCCGCTTGCCGCTCTCCTTCAGATAGCTCGCGAGCCCGATCCAGACCGTCGGCACGCCGGCCAGGAACGTCACCTCTTCCTGCTCCGCCATCTCCACGATCGACTTGGCATCGGCCGAGAAGCGGCCGGCGAAAACAAGCTTGGTCCCGGCCATGCCTGCGGCGTACGGAAGGCCCCAGCTGTTGGCGTGAAACATGGGGACGACTGGCAGCAGCGCGTCCTGCTCGGTGAGGCCGAGGCTGTCTCCCTGCAGCACGCCCATCGTGTGGATGAACTGCGAGCGGTGCGAGTAGACGACGCCCTTCGGGTTGCCGGTGGTGCCGGACGTGTAGCACATGGCGGCGGCCATCCGCTCCGAGAGCTTGGGCCAGGGATAGTCCTCGCTTTCAGCGGCGAGTAGCGCCTCGTAATCCAGCATGTCGGCGACGCCGTTGTCCTTTCCATCCAACACAACCGGCGCTCCGTCGCCCATCACGACAAAGGTCTCGACGCTGGGGATCTTGCCCGCGAGCGGTTTCAGGAGCGGAAGAAGTGACTGATCGACAAATAAAACCTTGTCTTCCGCGTCATTGACTATGAATTCGAGGTGCTGAGGAAACAGGCGCAGGTTCAGCGTGTGCAGGACAGCCCCCATGCAGGGGACGGCGTAGTAGAGCTCGAGGTGCCGGCTGTTGTTCCAGGCCAGCGTGGCCACGCGGTCGCCGGGCTTCACCCCGAGTCGCTTCAGCGCACCGGCCAAGCGATTGATGCGGGGAACCATCTCGCCATAGGTCGTGCGGTGGATCCCCTCGTCACGCTTGGTGACGACCTCTTTCTTCTGGTGCAGTCGCTCAATCCGCCACAGCACGTGCTGGAGACTGAGCTCGTAGTCCTGCATCAAGCCTTCCACAACGGCCACCTCCACCTTTCTTTACCCCAGAGGCAGGTTCTAGAAGGTCGATGGTAAGCCCGGCGGAGGTAGCATGCACACCCATGCCCGCAAGGGGTCGCGCCGACCTCCACATGCACACGACAGCCAGCGACGGGTGGCCAGAGCCCTCCCAGCTCGTCGACCGCGCACGCCTTGCGGGTCTGGATGTGATCGCGGTCACGGACCACGACACGATCCAGGGTGCGCTCCGCGCAGCCGAGTACGCCGCGAGATTTTCGAAGCTGCACGTGGTCATCGGAGAAGAGGTTTCGAGTCGCAACGGGCACATCGTGGGGCTGTTCCTCGAGCGGCGCGTGCGGCCAGGGATGTCGGCCGCCGCGACAGTGCACGCCATCCACGACCAGGGCGGTCTCGCCGTCGCCGTGCATCCTTTCTGGCGGACTCAGCGACGAACCCCAACAGCTCCGGTCCATGGCGTCGGATGGCTTGCCGCCGAGCTCGACTTTGACGCGATCGAGGTCGAGAACGCGACGCCCGGGTTCTACGTCTTCAACCAGCTGGCTCGACGCATGAGCCTCGGCCTGGGGTCAGCCGAGGTGGGGGGCTCCGATGCGCACATCCTCGACGCCGTTGGCCGCGCTTTCACGGAGTTTCCGGGCAGGACGCCGAAAGCGCTGCGCACGGCGATCGAGAACGCTTCCACCGCCGCCGGGCGTCGCCGCTACCGCGCGATGGGTTTGATGCGGTACGCGGCCTGGGGATTGAACCACCAGCGCTACGCGGTAGGCTGAACCTGCACCCGGCTCAGCACGTGATAGGCGCTTAGATGTACCAGCCGTTCCAGCCGGCATAGACACAACCCATCGCGGGTTGACAGTTCGCTCGGAGCCGGGCGTGATAGGCGTTCTGATCGGCCTCGAGCTTGTCCCAGACACCTGGACCCCACAGCGCGTCGAGTTGCCCGCACGTGGCTAACCCATGGCTTTGGGCAATGAGATCGCCAATGTCTGATTTAGCGATCGCTACGTGTCCCGACTCGTGAGCGAAGATCGCTTGGAGAAGTGAATTCCAAACTTCGACCACGTGAATCTTGACCGTCCCATCTGATGGCGGAACCCAACGCGGCAAGACGATGTGGTAGGTAAAGTTCGGGGTCCAGGTCTGCGGCGAATAGCAAATATCGGGCCAGGAAGACGCGGTCTGCCCCTCCAATCCCAACGTCGTGCCGCCTGCGCTTGCAGGATCCGGCAAACAGGGCCCAAAGCGCTCGCAAACCTTCGAGGCTTTTAGCGACGAGCTGAGCTCTGACTGAGTCTGCCCAGTCACCTCGTAAAAGATGAACTCGGTGTCGTCGATCGGTGGTGGCTGCCACACGACAGGCGCTCCACGCCAGCGAAGCTTGAGGTCGAGCAGCTCTGCGCTGAGCGCCATGGACTCGGTCTGATTGGCGATCGTTTGATGGGCCAGGCGCGCCGGACCGAGGCCGTCCCCCGACCATTGCAGCGCCCGGGCGACGAGCATGACGACCAGAACAGCGACCAACAGAGAGGCGACGCTAAGCCGAATCCGCGCTCCGGTCTTGACCGCGCCCACCGCGACGTAGCTTAGGTCGGATCGGGTGGCAGCTCCGCCGGTACGCGGTAGGCTGGAACCCGCGCCCGCTTAGCTCAATGGATAGAGCGCCTGACTTCGGATCAGGAGGTTGCGAGTTCGAGTCTTGCAGCGGGTACCACGCTCTCCTTAATGGTTGGATGCGCCAGCTGCCGCGAGAATCGCCGCCAGGCCGCCGAACACGAGCAGCCAGAAGAGCGCGAACACGGCCCATCCCGCCAGGTGAATGTAGCCGAGGACGAGGCCCGCGGTCGCCATCCCGGCTCCGCCTTCACCCGTTGTCTTGATCTGGCCATGCGCCATGTGACCGCAAACAATGGCCACGACTCCGCCGACGAGCGGACACAGAAACCAGGAGACGATTCCAAAGACCAACGACGCCACGGCGAGGCTGTTCGTCGGTGACCTGTACAGCATCACCGCCGACGGGTACTGCATTGGCTGCGGTTGGACTGCCACTGGATAGCCCGCCGCCGGCCCTAGTTGTTGGATCGCCACACTGGCGACCGAGGCCCACTTCGCTCCGTCCCATCGCCACCGCCCGTCGGTCGACAAGGCGGATGTCCACTTCTGACCGTCCCAGTACTGGTTGCGGTCCGGCGAGAGCTGACCTACCGACACCGCTTCATCAAGGCGAACCAGAGCCTACTCTCGCCACGCCAAAGTGGCGCGGTGCTGCCGCTCGCGCCCTAGCTCGAACGGCCGACTACTCTCGAGCCCTCTCCTGTCTTACTGCCACCAGCCTCGGCCGCGGCGGACGAGCAGATAGACCCCGAAGAGGATGAGCAGCAAAGGCCACAACACGTCGCCGGGGAGCCAGTTCAGCAGGCCAAGGTTCTGCAGCAGGAAGTAGACGCCGATCACCAGCAGCGCCGCGCCCCAGAACCATCCGCCTCCCCACCAGTTCCACATGCCCGGGCCATACCAGCCACCCGCCGGTCGCTGGGAGCGCCAGTAATCGCGCTGTCGGTGCCGCCATACCTGCCACTCGTCGTGAGATGCAGCCGGGCCGGGCTCCGGAGGTGGCCCGGCGGGCTGGGATGGCGGACCGGCCGGTTGCGCCGGCGGTGGTTCGCTGGCCATGGCCCGGATCGTACGCTGGCGACTCAGATCATGGCGCGACACGTGGTCTTGCTGCGCGGCATCAACCTGGTGAAACGCAACCGCATTGCGATGCCAGATTTGCGCACCGCTCTTGAGAGCGAAGGATTCAGCGACGTCCGGACATACGTCCAGAGTGGCAACGTCGTCCTGTTGAGTCGGGCGTCACCCGAGCGTGTCGCAAACCACGTGAACGCCGTCATCAAGAACCGTTTTGGTCTTGACATCACAGTGCTGGTGCGGTCGCATGACGAGCTGGCGACAGTGGTGCGCCGAAATCCGCTCGCAAGTGTCGCCGTCAATCCCAAGCGTTATCTCGTCACCTTCTTATCCGCGGAGCTGCCGTCAGGTTTCGGCGACGACCTCCAGGCCGTCGCGAAGCAGGAGCCCTTCGCGATCATCGGCCGTGAGATCTACTCCTGGCACCCCGAAGGCATTGGCCGGACGCCGCTCTGGGAGAGGCTGGCATCGAGGTCGCTGGGCATCGCGGCAACCTCGCGCAACTGGACCACCGTCACGACGCTTCTGGCGATGGCGGAGGGAACGACCGCCCGGTAAAATCAACCGGCTCAGCTGGGCGGCTGGCGGAACTGGTAGACGCGCACGTTTGAGGGGCGTGTGGAGTAATCCATCCGGGTTCGAGTCCCGGGTCGCCCACCATCAGGCTTTTGGCGCAATGTATGGGCGTGAGCAAACTCCCCCTGGCGGCCCGCGTCTCGTGCGCATTCGTACTGGTCTTGGTCGGCCTCGCGGTCGTACCTGCAGCGGTTCATGCGAATGTCAGCGGTGGGTGCACAGCAACCGGCACCGCCTCCAAGTCCGGAACCGTCGATCTAACGACCGCAACCGCGTGGCACGTCACTGCCGCGGACGTACTGACCGGCATGGCGACGGCACCCGGCTCGCAGAGGACTGCGCACCTCAAGGTCGACCTGTTCGGCATCGGTCTTCCGCTCCTTGACAGCACCGGCACAAGCTCCACCGGACACGCGGGTCCATACCGGATTGCGGATTATTCGCCCTACACTCGCGTCCTGGCCGTGGCTGGAACCAGCACCAGCTGCGACGGCTCTGTCCTAATCATCGTGGACGACGTAAGTCCGCTCACGACCTGGGCTGGAGTCCTGGGATTGATCGCGGCGCTGCTCGGGCTGATCGGGATCTTGGCCACACTGACGCAAGTTCCAACGGGCAACACCCGCATTGTCGGGCTGGTCGTCGGTCTGGTTGCGGGCGTTGGGCTTGGGCTCCTTCTCCAGGAGATGGCCATCCTTGATCCCGCCAACGCCCTCGATTTGTTATTCCCGGGTGGTGGAGCAGTCCTGGGTTTCCTAATCCCAGGGATCCTCCGGAGGCAGCCTACGGCCGCCGCCTAGAACTTCTTGTTCATCACCTATGAAGAATCGGTGTCGACGGCGCGCGGCTGGAGAGTGATCATTCGGCCGACCACTGTCACACGGTTCGCGTTACGGAAACTACGGCCCACCATTACTCTCACTAGTAGACGAGCGATGAGAGCAGCTGACCATATTCCCCGGGGTGAGTCATAGGCATTCCGCTCGGGTAGTCGATTCTGACCTCGACCTCGGTGCCGTCGTCCCTAAAGAAGATAGTGCTCGTCGACTCCCACCAGGGCTTGTTGGATTGTCTGAGTTGAAAGGCCTTGCGACAAGTGATCACAACTACGTGCCCGTCCAAATAGCCGGCGCGATTCGAGGTCGGATAGTTGTCGGCCGTGATGTCCTTCCTGGGCAGATCGGTCTGGCTGAACACCATGCGAGCCCCTTGTTGGATGGTTTGAATTTCGGGACCACCGCTGTCCTTGTAGTCAGGGCTGTACAGAAAGAAGATCGAGCCGCCGGGAGACGGCGGCTGAAGACGCCACGAAGTGGGGTACTGAAATGTGACTCGGTTGAATGAGTAGGTAGCGAAGGCCGAATTTGGCGCCGGCGACGGAGACGGGCAAGACTTGTCGGAGGGCGTTGCCGAAAGACTCGCTGTGCTCGCTGTAGGACTCGCCTGGTTCATAGCAGGGGTGCCTGGACCGCAAGCCGAGGCGATGACCAGGCTTGTCAAGGCGGCCAAGACCGGGGTGTACTCGTGCCCCATGCCAGTACCAACGGAATGATCCGGGCGGGAGTTACCCCCGGGATCTTGTCCGTCTGCACCACATCGACTCCCCGAGCTACGGCGCTACCGATAGCCATTCCGGGCTTCGCAGGCCGTCGCGTGCAAGGCACAGGAATCCGGCTTCGCGCCCGTTTAGCTCTTCTATCTCGACGGGCTGGGATCAACGCAGGGACCGGCAGATGGCGTGCGGGTCCGGCCAGGGAGAATCAACTTGGGCGATTACACCGAGAGAAGGGCAATCCGGCGGGGCAGAGCCAGGGCCCCATGGTGCGCAGCCGCGCTGCTCGTCGGAACAGCAGCGACGTCGATCTGTATGTCGTTGACCCAGGTCGCGGCAGCATCGTCGATCAGCGTCTTAGTTGGTTATGCCGACAGCGCGCGTGCGGGAGGTGAGTTCCCAAATCCCTGGAACGGAGCGCCGAACACGACGTTCGATGGGTGTTCGCCGCAGGCGGCTTGCACTTTCGATGGGGGTGCCATCCGAATTCGAAACGACAACCCCGCTTCCGTGTTGGTCGATCAAGTCAGCGTCCACATTGGAGGTTGCTTATACACATGGAGCGGCGCCGCATATCCGCGCGCGCTAGCGCCTGGGGCCTCGTTGGTTCTGGCCCAAAGAGGCAGCGGCGTCGGGTCGGGATGCACGGGGCCCGATCCATTGACATTTGACAGCTCTGACATTCCCAACGCGGGAACTTGCGCGAACGATGGGATTCAGCCGACTGTCGACGTGACGATCGACGGAACAACCTCCAGCTACACCGACTCAGGACAGGTGTTGAACACGGGTGGCATTGATTCGGGCGTCTGCTCGAACGGTGACGAGTCGGCGCAATGGGTAAGGATCGGCAGCCATTCGTGCCCGGGTCAGACGCTAAACCTGAATCCGCCCACCCAGACCGAACCCGTCGGCACGACCGCGACACTGCTGGCCAAGTTGACTGACGCTTGCGACAGACCGTTGTCTGATGTGGTCGTCGGGTTCAAGGTTGCGGCGGGACCCAATGCTGGCGCGACAGGTCAGGGCGCAACCAACTCGCTCGGCATTGCCGCATTCAGCTACTCGAGCTTGGTCGTCGGAATGGATTCGCTGCAGGCGGCTGTGACCAACGCCGTCGGTTTCACACGCACCTCGAATACTGCGACCGTGACATGGACGATCGAGTTCGCGCCGGGCGGTGGGAGCTTCGTCATTGGGAACAAAAACGCTGCCCTTGGCAGTGCGGTCTATTTCTGGGGTTCCCAATGGGCGCAGCACAACTCGCTGACCGCGGGCACCGCGCCGCGAAGCTTCAAGGGCTTCTCTGACCAGCCGGTCACACCGGCCTGCGGACAAGGCTGGACGGCCGATCCCGGCAACAGCACGCCACCGCCCGACGGGCCGCTCCCCGATTTCATGGCCGTGATCGTGACCAGCTCCGCGCGCCAGATAGGCCCGGAAATCTCCGGCGACACAGTCGCGATCGTCATCGTCAGGACACACTCCGGTTATGAGCCAAACCCCGGCCACTCCGCCACCGGCGTGATCGTTGCGGTGATGTGTGGCTCTGCGTCAGCCGTAACGAGCGAAGCGCCTCAGCGTCCGCAGCTCGCCGGCCTGCCGACCCAGGTCCAATCGGGCGCCCCCTCCGGACCCGCGAGCGCTGCTACGCCGACGGCATGCCAGGTCAGCGCACGAGGTAGGTCGACGACGCTTCCAAGCCAAGCGTGCGTGCGTAAGAAGCGGTCCTAGGAACTGCGGGAAACTCGAGCCCTATCTCGTCACCAGGCGCCGCGGAGGTAGTGGTTCGAGTCCACTACGGCCGACCATCGGTATATGCGTTGTGTAGTGTGAACGACCATCCAGAGCGAAGTCTCATCCGGGACGAAATCGAGGAAGCGATGAATGATGCGAACCGAATCGAATCTGCCGAGATCCGGTCGGGCGTCAGCTATCACACAGTCGTTGGTGCCACGTTGAAGGGTCGGCTGCTTGTGGCGGTCTGGGTCGACCACCCGGCTGGCCGCTTCCCGGTCCATGCGCGCCAGGCGGGCCGCCGCGCCGCAAGGAGGTATTACCGATGAGTACTGCCAACAAGTGGACCGATCCATTCGACGACATGTCGGACGAGGAATTCGATGAGCATGTCGACGTTCTGTTCTCCGAACGACCGCGAACCGTTGCGGTCTCACTTCGCGTCCCTACCGATCTGCTTGAGCGGCTCAAGAGGCAGGCGACCCGGGTGGGCGTGCCTTATCAGACGCTAATGAAGTCGGTACTCGAGTCGGCCGTGGCTCGATTGGAGCGTCGTGAGCCTTCGCACCCGCGTCGGGCACACCGCGGCTGATCGGGCGAGCGCCGACTGTGGGCCGGTTCGCGTTACGGAAACTACGACCCATTCAACCGCATGCTAATGAGCCACCTCGCGGTCCCACGGAAAGTCGCGCCGCCCGTAGGGGCAACTGACGGGGCAACGCGGCGTGCGCCAGTGTTCCGGAAATGATGCCTGACGAAGGTAACCCGGATCGGCCGGAGCAGCGATGAGTCCGTGGTGGTTTGTCAGTCTCTACTGCGTACGGAGCCAGGCTGAGATGCCGCCGGAGCAGGACGTCGAGAAAGGAGTCATGAGATGACGCGGTACCTAATTTCGTTCCCCAGCGGCGCGATGGATCACATCCCCCATGAGGAGTTCCCCGCCGTAGGAAAGGCTGCTCATGCGGTGGTCAAGGAGGCCATGGACGCAGGCGTGTGGGTCTTCGGCGGCGGGCTGGCCGAGGACGTGGATCCCGTCATGGTGGCCGGTGACGGGACAATCACCGCCGGCACGTACCCGCAGACCAAGGAGTTCAACGGAGGGTTCACCGTCCTCGACTTGCCCTCTCGGGAGGCAGCCCAGGAGTGGGCGGCGAAGATCGCCACCGCCTGCCGCTGCGCTCAAGAGGTCCGCGAGTTCATGCCCGACCCAGCGGTGGGCAACTGAGCGTATCCCCAAATCGCCCCTTCATGCCCAAGCCTCCCGAACAGCGATCGCTTGAGCGAGCGTGCTCTCACCGGACCTAATGGAGGTTCAGCGGCACGAGGCCTAGGCTAGCTTGATCCTCCTTCATAGGCCCCGCTATCGAGCTCGGTGTGCGAGGTTCGACCTATGCGCATTTCGGCTACCGCTATTGGCGGCAGCTGCCGAGCGGGGATGTGCTTGTCGGCGGTTGGCGAGACACGTCGATTGCGACCGAGAAGACGCTCGACGATCAGCCCACGCCGGAGATCCAGGAGCACCTCGACGCAAGTTGGCGGAGATGGATGAGAAGGTCGAGGTCACGAATCGCTGGGCGGCGATCATGGGGTTCACGGAGACAGAGCTGCAGCTGGTCGGGCCGGTAGAAGCGCTGAAGAACGTCTACACGTGCGGGGGTTCAACGGCCATGGGATGGGCTTCGCGTTCATGAGCGCGAAACAGCTGGCGGAGTGGATTTAGCCCCCACCCAATTTGCCACGTCGACACGAGAGCGCACGCCGAGCTTCGTCCGGATGTGGTCGAGGTGCGCTTCCACAGTTCGTCTCGAGACCTGGAGCCGAATGGCGATCTCGTCGTTGGTCAGACCGCCGGCGACGAGCTCGGCGACCTGGTTCTCGCGGCTGCTGAGCGTCGTGTTGGGGTCCCCACCTGTGTGTGGGCTCGGCTGGTCGAGCGGCGCCAGAGCGTAAGCGCCCGCCGCATCCGGAGACAGCCTCCCACCTTCCAGCCATGCCGAGTACGCCACCTTCCCGAGCGCTCTCTCCGCGCGTGAGACCCAACGTTCTCTGCTTGCTGCAGCCATCCGGGTGGGCTTCGAGCCGGCGCGCAGGCGGATCGCGTCGGAGGCGCCCTTGATCCGCATCGCGCGCTCGGGAGCGCCAAGCTCGAAAGCAACCTCGGCTGAAGCATCGAGCGACCCGCACATGTCGATCACGTCGTGGCTCTTAAGCCGCGTGAGCAGGCCCCGCGCAACGTAGGGCCGTGCCTCCTCCGGCCGGTGGAGCATCAGCAGCACCCAACCGAGCACGTTGCAAACGACAGGCGGGATCACTTCTGTTCCCGAGGCTTCGAACAGCGCCAGGCTCTGGGACAGGTGACCCAGCGCGTTGTCCAGATCCATCGCGATGGCCTCGAAGCTTCCGAGATGCAGCAGGGCTTCGGCTTCCATCTGCCGAACGCCAAGTCGCTTGGCGATCGAGAGCTGCTCATCGATGGCGCTGCGCGGGGAGGATGTGCCGCCGATCCGAACAAATGCGAGGGCGCCAATCGTCCAGCCGAGGTTCATGTCATCGCCCAGCTCGCGGCGAATCCTGACAGCATCAGATGCGAAGCGATCGGCACCGTTGAAGTCGCTCTGCCTCCAGGCCAAGAACGCCATCGCCAGGTTGGCCTGCGCAAGTAGAGCCGGACCTTGGCCGCCGCGCTCGAGCGCGGGCTCCAGCCACGTCCTGCCTTCGCCGATGAAGCCCGATCGCATGCACAGCCAGCCGTAGGCCGCGGCCAATCGCAGGTGGAGGTTTCGATCGGCGCCTCTGGACCAACTGAGCGCCTCGCGAAGATTGTCAACCTCCCGCTGCATCCGGAGGAGCCATTCAGCGCCCTCCCAGCCGATGACCGACGGGCCGCTCAGCGAGTCCAGGTACTCGGCGTGCCGCCGGGCATATATCTCCAGCTGGCCCTCTTGGCGAATCCGCTCAACGCCGTAGGCGCGCAACGTCTCGAGCATCCTGTACCGGCGTGGTTCCGCTACCAGATCGACGGCCACGACGAGGGACTTGTCGATGAGGTGGCCCAAAAGGTCCTCCATCTGACTGACTAGAACGGAACCGCCGGGGCACACCGCTCGAGCCCCCGCAGCTTCGAATCCGCCCGCAAAGACCGAGAGCCGGTCGAACAGCTGGCGTTCGGCGGTGGTCAGCAGGTCGTAGCTCCAGTCGACTGCGGCGCGAAGGGTTCGCTGCCGTTGAGGCGCGGT
>VBHJ01000062.1 GCA_005887685.1 Chloroflexota bacterium
CAGCGCCTGCGCTTCCCGCCGGACGCGCGGCAGCGCATCGCTTGTCGTCACCAGCTCGGTCACGCGGCCAACCTCTGCGTCGCCGAGAGTGCCGGCGAGCAGCTTTCTCACCTCGGGCCCGACGACCCGGTCGTCGGCGGCATAGATGAGCGGCAGCGACAGCACACGCTGGCGAATGTCGAGGCCCACCGGCTTGCCCGAGCTCGAGCTGAAGTCGACCATGTCGTCGGCCATCTGGAAAGCAGTGCCGAGCAGGTCGCCGTACCGGCGCAGAGCTCCCACCACTTCGGGCGGCGCCTCCGACAGGTGCGCACCGGACGCGCAGGCCGCAGCGAACAGCGAAGCGGTCTTGCCGCGGACGACACTCATGTACGACTCCCGGTCGCCCGGGTAGGCGCCGCGCAGCGCCACGTCGTCGATCTGGGAGGCGCAGATGGCCTCGAGAGCCTCGGCGACCGCCGACGTCACGGCGGGGTTCCCAATCTCGGCGATGAGCCGCGTCGCCTTGGCGAAGTAGTAGTCGCCCACCGCGATCGCGCGCTCCGGGCCTTCGGCCGCGGCCACCGTGGGCCGCCCCCGGCGGTGAGTGCTCTCATCGACGTAGTCGTCGTGGATGAGGGTGGCGTTGTGAAGGAGCTCGACCGCGGCCGCCAGCTCCGCGGCACGAAGCGGGTCGTTGCGCGGGCCGATGCCTGCCGTCAGCTGCACAAGCCTGGGACGCAGGCGCTTCCCGCCCGCCTCGACGAGCCTGCGCATCGGCGCCGCCACCGGCTCAGGGTCGACCATCAGCTGGCGCGCGAGCTCGACCTCGACGAGTGCTTCCGGCAAGTCCACGCGTTGTGGCCGGACAAAATCGCCGTCGAGCTGCATCGCGAGCTGCCTCCGGCGCGGGCCGTCGAGCTCGACCGCGAAGACCGACTGCCACCGTCCCATCACCAGCTCGCCATCTTCGACGAGCAGCGTCAGAAACGCGCTCAGGAGCAGCTGGCGGCAGTGCGCGTGCCCGTTGACCGGCTCGTCCAGAGCGACGTCGATCCGGCGCGTGAAATCGTCGTGCTCGTAGCCGGCGCCGGTGGGGGCGATCCGCTCGAGCATTTCCTGGAAGTCGCGCAGCAGCAAAGGCTCGTTCTCATTGACCGCAAGGCCGACGGTCGTGTGCAGCGACTGGAGATGGACGCGGCCGTTGCGGAGTCCGGCGCGGCCGACCTCGTCGCGGATCCGCTCGGTCAGGTCGACGAACTCGGTGGACCGGGAGGTCGCGAACTCCAGCCGCGCGGCGCTCACCGCGTGGCCCCGAGGGACTGTTGAAGCAGCGGGCGCGTCGGGGGAGCCGGGGTCTCCGACGCGGCGGCCGACGAGATCGACTCGATCGCACGGGCGAAGGCCACCTGGACGGCGAGGGGCGCGTTGTCGGCGAGCAGCCGCGAGCCTCGTGCCAGGCACAGGTCGCCCATCAAGAGTGTCGTCGGCGGTGCGGCGCGGCCGCCCAGGCCCTGCAGTCGCGTCCCCACCTCGATGAGCGCCGCCGCCAGGGCAAGCTTCGGCTGGACGTCGGCGTCGAAGTGGCGGACCGAGTCCAGGTAGACCCGGTAGGCGTCCGACAGGCCGTCCGACCACAGGCCTTGCAGCCGATCGAGCTCGCGGTCCAGCTGCTGGACACTCATTCGACGGCCTCGATCACGCTGCCGGCCAGCTGGCGGAAGGCGGACAGCGCGCGCAGGCACGACTCGTCGTCGCGGGTGACCACGTAATAAAGGCCGAAGCCGAGCACGGTGTTCAGGACCAGGGGGACGAGCACGTCGCGCGGAACGGTCAGGCGAATCCGGCCGTCCTCCTCGAGCCGGTCGAGCTGCTCCTGGATCACCTCGCGGTAGCGGGTGAACAGCTCGGGCAGGTAGGCCCGCAGGCGCTCCGTCCGCGGCGCCTGGACCAGGAGGTCGAAGGCGGCCAGCTGGACGTCGCCGAGGCGGCGCAGCGAGTCCCACAGGGATTCGACCCCCACCTCGAGGACCTCGAGCGGGTCGGTCAGCTGGTTCAGCGTCCGGCGGAGCTCCTCGACGGATTTGGCTGTCAGGTAGCGCCATGCCTCGACCAGCAGCTCGGACTTGGTGGGGAACCAGTACTGGAGGTTGCCGATCGCGACACCGGCCTTGGAGGCGATGGACCGGACGCTCGTGCCGGAGTATCCGTTTTCGAGTAGGGAGTCGGCCGCCGCGTGGATGATCTGGTCGCGGGTGCTCTCAGTGGCGGTCGCCCCGGTCATACGTATGTACCAGCATACGGAGGCCCAAGACGCGAGTGGGGATTGCACTAATCTGGGCGGCGGATGCGAACCCTCGCCGAGGTTTTCCCCAACCGTCTCTGCGGCGTGCTTCGCACCGACAACGCCGAAGCGGGCTTTCAGGCCTGCCTTTCTGCGATGGAAGGCGGGGTCATGACGATCGAGGTGACCAAGACGGTCCCCTCCTGCTTCGAGATGATCCGGGGCTTGATCGCCACCACCATGGGCCGCTACCCGGTCGGCGTCGGAACGGTGTGGGATCCAGGCGCTGTGCGGGAGGCCAAAGAGGCCGGCGCGTCGTTCGTCGTGACCCCGGTCCTGCTGCCGGAGGTCGCCGACGCGTGCCGCAAGGAGGACATCCTGTGCGTGCTCGGCGCGCTGACGCCGACTGAGATCTACCAGGCGCGGCTCGCCGGCGCCACGGTGGTCAAGGTTTTTCCGATCGCACCTGTCGGCGGGCCACGCTACATCGAAGCGCTGAACGGTCCGCTGCGCGGGGTGCCGTTCTGGGTGTCCGGCGGCGTGCAGATCGATGACATCGGCGCGTATCTACGGCTGGGGGTCAAGGCGGTTGGCCTGTCGGGCTCGCTCTTTCCCGACGAGGCGCTCGCGCAGAGGGACTTCGGCCGGATCAGGCAGAACGCGGAGCGGGCGGCGAGGGCGGCGGCCCAGGCTGGGGGAGACTAGCCAGCCCCTCCGGCGCTGCGCGCCACCTCCCCATGAATGGGGAGGACTAGCCGGCCTCTAGCACCCTACGTGGTAGTTGCACATAGTTACGGTGATGTTCGAGTAGAGGTTCACCACCTGGGCGCCGGTCAGCAGCAGCGCGACGATGACGACCAGCGCCACCAGCGCAAGGATCAAGGCGAACTCGACCATGCCCTGGGCGGACTGTGCAGAGGGACGGTGCCTCAACACCCCACGTGGTAGTTGCACATCGTGGCGGTGATGTTCGAGTAAACGTTCAGGAGCTGATTGCCCGTCGTGATCAGCGCGATGATCACGATGAGCGCGATCAGGGCGAGGATGAGCGCGTACTCAACCATTCCCTGGCCCTTCTGGATGAAACGATAATGAGTCACCGGATATACCGACCTGAAAGCTTAACCACCGAGCCCCGCCCGCTGGTCGCTTACTCTCCCGAGCGCCTGCTCGACCACCACCCGGACCATCCGCTTGCGCCAGAAGTGGCTCAGGTCGGCGTTGTCGAGTGGCTTGGCGGGCTTGGCCGCGAGCTCCGCGGCCCCCTGGATTGCCTCGGGTTCGAGCCGCCGCCCGTTCAGGAATTCTTCAGCGGCGCGAACCTCGAGCGGATGTGAGGCGACGGCCGACAGGACGATCCGAGACTCGCGAACCACGTCGCCGTCGAGCACCACCGCGACGGCGGCGCCTGCGATCGGGAAGTCGATCGATCCGCGCCGGCGCAGCTTGACGTACGCGCTCCGCGTTTGTGGCGCGGCGCGCAGGCGAAGCGCGGTCACGACCTCGAAGGGCTGCTTGGCCATGTACTGGATGCCGTCGTCTCGGTACAGAGCGGCCACAGGAAGCTCGCGTTCTCCTTCAGGTCCGTTGAGGATGACGATCCCGTCGAGAGCGATCGCCATCGGCGCGGTGTCGGACGACGACACAGCCCAGCATCGCGGGCTGCTCGGAGCCACGAGGCAGATGTCTCCGTCCTTCTTAATGCAGAAGCCGGCGGCCTTCCGCCACTCGTACGTCATGTCGTAGTAGTTGCAGCGCGTGTCGACGCAGAGATTGCCGCCGATCGTTCCGGCGTTGCGGAGCGGCGGAGAGGAAACCAGGCCGGCCGCCTCCGCGTAACCCGCGAATCGGGAGTGGAGATGCTCGTGGTGCGCCGCCGCGGCCAGCGTGACGCCCGCGTCGATCACGCACTCGTCGGATCCGTTGTGGACCGAGCGCGGAAGGAAATCGAGACCGATCAAAGTGTCGATCTCGAACTGGCGGCGCTTCAGCTTGGGAAACAGGTCCGTGCCTCCGGCGACGAACATGGCGCGCGGGCCCAGGTCAGCGGCCATGCGCGCGGCTTCGCGCGCATCTTTCGGCAGCAGGTACTTAAATCGCGGCAGCCGCAGCAATCAGCAAGCCCCTTCCTGAGGCGGTTCGACCTTGATGGCCGGCGGATATGGGATCGCGGGGAAGCGCGGCGGTCCGTATCGGGCGGGCTCGCCCTTCTCCTTTCTTCGCAGCGCTTCGATCACCTTCTCGGGGGTCACCGGGATCTCGTCGATCCACACGCCAAGCGCGTCATGCACCGCCGAGCACACGGCCGGGGGAACGGGAAGCAGCGGTCCCTGGCCCGCCTCCTTCGCGCCGTACGGACCCTCGGGGTCGACGGTCTCGACGATGAAGGTCTCGACCTCGGGCATGTCGAGAAAGGTGGGCGACTTGTATTCGAGCATCGACGGCCACTTGTGCAGCCCCTTGCGAAACGTCTGCTCTTCCATCAGCGCCTCGCCGAGGCCCATGTAGACGCTCCCTTCGACTTGCCCTTCGACCAGGAGCGGGTTGATGGCGCGGCCCACGTCGTGCGCGATCCAGACCCTGTTCACCGTGATCAATCCGGTGCGCGCGTCCGCGTCGAGGTCGACCACGCAGGCCGAGTAGCTGTAGGCGGGGCTCGGCCCGAC
>VBHJ01000063.1 GCA_005887685.1 Chloroflexota bacterium
CGGCGGCGTGTAGCTGCCGGCGCTGGTCAGCGTCCCGAAGCGCGTCTCGGCAAGCACGGCGGCCTCCTCGAAGGTGACGTCCTCGTACTTGCGACCGCCTGCCTCCACCGCTTCCGCCAGCACGGCGCGCATCTTCCGCGCGGCCTCGAGCGCGGCATTGCCCGCCATGAACGTGACACGCGATGAATACGAGCCGAGGTCGATCGGAGTCGTATCGGTGTCGGCTGTCACAAGACGCACGTCAGATGGCTGCAGACCCAGCTCCTCGGCGACGATCGTGGCCAGCACCGAGTCCGATCCCTGGCCGATATCCATCGCGCCGCAGAACGCCGTGACGCCGCCGCGATCGACCTTGAGCTGGACCTCGGAGTGGGGCATGTCGTTCCAGTAGATCGCGGTGCCCGCGCCTGAGAGGTAGGTCGAGACCGCAAAGCCCATGCCGTGTCCGGGTCGTCGCTTGCGATCGTGAAAGCGCGATGCCTCGATGACTTTCCTGGTGCACTCATCGAGGCCGCATGAGGTGATGCGCAGCCAGTTGACGGTGCGCGTGTTCGGCCGGACGAAGTTCCGCCGCTTCAACTCCACCGGGTCGATGCCGATGTCCTGCGCGATCTTCTCCAGG
>VBHJ01000052.1 GCA_005887685.1 Chloroflexota bacterium
ATGACCTGTTGGACCTCCACCACGATGGTCTGGCAGATGGTGATCAGGGTGCCGTGGTGGGCGCCATCGCCCAGCGCGATGACCTGGACCTCATGGATGCGAATCAAGTACGTCTGCTCGATTTGAGTGGTGACCACGGTGAGGTGATCGAGCTCGTCCTCGTCGGCCTTGATCTCGTTGACGAACGCCGCCACCGAGGAGTTGAAGTCGTCGTGACCCTTCTTCAGGGCGGCCTCAGTTGCGCTGGCAGAGAGCTTCGACTGGCCCGCCAGCAACGCTATCTGTGAGTTGCAGCTGGCTTCCTCGCTGTCGAGCTTGATGATCACCGCGGTGCCCGCGTTCTTGACCTCGACCACGATGCGTTGCTTTTCGGCGTCGTCGTGCTTGCGGCTGGCGGATGCGACCGGGCTCGTCGTGATGGTGACGGTGTGGCCGTGGATCGCAACGATGACAAGGACGGGCACGGTGACAACCACCACCACCGTGGTGACGATCACCGACACGAGGCGAGTGCTGACGAAGGCGAGGATGGGAGCGATCATTCGAAGGCCACCTCCTTTGGCGTTTCTTAACGAATCGCCGCGCGTGAACTTGCGTTTCAATTGACGCCATGCCCAAGAACCGGCTGGAGGCGTTCTCGGACGGGATCTTCGCCTTTGCCGCGACGCTCCTGATCCTCAACCTCGCGGTGAGCGGCCACCCGCTCGGCGAGCAGCTCCTGGGCATCTGGCCGAGCTACGCCGCGTATGCGGTCAGCTTCATCACGATCGGGATCATCTGGACGAATCACCACACCGTCATGCACCAGCTCGCCCATGTCGACCGGTTCTTCCTGATGGTGAACGTGATCTTCCTGATGTTCATCGCGTTCATCCCGTTCCCGACCCGGCTGCTGGCCCTCAACCTGCAGTCAGAAGGGGCCGAGGCGGCGGCCGTCACCTACGGGATCGTCCTCACCTGCACCGCGGTGCTGTTCAACGTCCTATGGCGTTACGCCGTGCACCACAGGCGCCTGTTGCGCGACGACGCGGAACAGAAGGTGGTGGACGGAATCGGCCGGAGCTACGTCTTCGGCCCCCTCCTGTATCTCGCCGCAACGTTGGTCGCGCTGGTCAGTCCGATCGCAAGCGCCTGCGTCTACGTGGCCATCGGCCTCTTCTACGTGCTGGAGAGCTCGATCTTCGGACGCCGCGCCTGAGGTAACCCCGGGCTGTATCCAACCTCGAAGCCGGCATCAGGGGTTTGGAGGTGGACAGATGGTTGGGCGGAAATTGATGGTGGCCGCAATCGGTGCCCTGACACTGGTCGGCGCCGGGACGGTCAGCGCCGGGGCGCATGAAGGCGGCACCTTGACCGAGTTCGATTCGATGACTCCCGTGGGCCATCCCCCGGTGACCGAACGCGGCATCGCGGGCGGAGGCGCAGCGTGGTCGATCATCTCCGGCAGCGGCGAGGTCGATCGCCAGGGCAACGTCTCGGTCACCGTGCACGGCCTGATCGTCGTGCAGGCCGGGATCAACCCGATCAACACGTTCCAGGCGGCGGTGAGCTGCCTCTCGCCGAACGGAACCGTGACGAACGTCATCAGCACGGGCTTTCCGGCGAGCACGGCGGGCGATTCGACCATCAACACAACCGTGGATCTGCCCCACCCGTGCAAGGATCCAGTGGTTTTCGTCGGCGGCTCGCCCCGCGGCTCCTTCATCTGGTTCGCGATGTCGAACGCAGAGGAAGAGGACTGAAGAGTTCCTCCCCACCGTGTGGGGAGGTGGCGCGAAGCGCCGGAGGGGCCGAATCAGAAAATGCATGCGAGGGCCCTCATTCGGGCCCTCGCTTTTTTGCTTTTGGGCTAGGCCGCGCTGTAACTGTCGAGCGTGAAGGTGCCGCTGCCGTCGGTGGTGCCGACGCCGTTCTCGAAGAAGCACCCGCCACCGAAAGACAGCCCGATCATCGTGACGTTCGAGGCAGCGTCATTGAATCCCGCGGCCTGCGTGGCACCGGGCTGACCGTTCCAGTCCGACCACTCGGTCGGCTCGACCACGGCGTCCAGCGTGAAATGACCGTTGGTGATGAGGATCTGGTTCTCCGGGTTGGACCACCAGAAATGCGTGAACGCGAACCCGCCGCCGTTGTCGGTCTCGAAGAACAGCCGCGTGTTGGCGGGATAGAGACACGGGTTGTCCGCGGTGCCCTCACCGAAATAGGTGAACGCGCCTGTCGCGCCGGTGATGTCGAACTCCACGTGGAGGGTCTTGCCCCGCATGTCGCCCAGCAGCGTGCCCTTTGACGCGCCGTGGGTCGTCACGAGCAGCGCCGTGTTGTCCTGGTTCGTGAAGTTGAACTGCGCGAGACCGGCGCTCGGTTGATCGGCGGACGCCATGGAAAGGGTCTGGCCCGACGGCGTGTAGTAGCCGACCCTCCAGTCCGATCCGCCGGCGGCCACCGGCCCGGCCGACCACACGGCTGCGGCGAGAACTGTGATTCCGGCCAGCCACATTCGGCGAGATGCGGTCATCGCAGGCTCCTCCTGAACAGACCCTCGAAAACAACTCGGGCCGATTGCTCGGCCCGAGTCCCCCTAGTTGCTTAATACTGCCAGCAGCAGTTGCTTAAGTCCAGCCCCTCATGTGTCGAAGGGCGATTTGGCATTGAAGACGTTCGACAGGTCGTTGACGGCAGCGTCGCGTGAGCCCAGCGGAGCCACGCCCCAGCGCCGCTCGATGGTGGCGAGGATCGAGGTCGTGTCGTACTGGGTGTGGTCGACCACGAAGTCGCCGCGCAGCCGCGGCGCGATGATCAGCGCCGGGATCCTGGTGCCTGGGCCCCACTCGTCGTGCGGGCCGGCGGTGCCGCCCTGTCCGGGAGGCGCGACGTGGTCCCACTGGCCGCCGAACTCGTCGTAGGTCACGACGACCATGGTGTCCTTCCTGCAGGCGCTGCTGTTGATCGACTGCAGAAGGCTGACGAGGTGGTCGCTGCCCCGGCCCTCGCTGGTGTAGCCGGGGTGCTCGTTCTCCAGCCCGATCGGCTTGACGAAGCTGACCGAGTTCAGGTTGCAGACCTTGTCGGACGAGTTGACCAGTCCGACGAAGGCCTGCTCGTCCTGCAGGTGAGCGCGGCCGGCCGAGCCGGGCCGGTAGTTGTAGAAGTAGTTGAAGGGCTGGTGGTGGTACTGGAACACCTTGTTGGGACAGTTGGGGTAAGTGGGATTGGGGATCGAGTAGGGGTCGGCGCACATGCCGGGCTTGGTCGGGTCGCTGTTGGTCCAGCCGGGCCCCCCTACGTCACCGTCGGCGTTGGACCATCCGCCTGAGTACCAGGCCCAGCTCACCCCGGCCGACGAAAGCTCGTCGCCGATGTTGCTGCCCGTCTGAGGCGGCAGCTGAGGGGAGCCGCGGAACGGCTGGTAGGCGGGCTGGATCGTGTTGACCGCGTAGTCGCCACACGCGTAGCCGGCGATCGTGGTCGTGAGGCCGCAAGCCTGGGTCACCCGCTGGTCGGACACAGCCGTGGCCGGGTGATACAGCGGGTAGGTCGAGTTCGGAAATCCGTTGGCGTCGAGAAGCGAGTGCTGGCTCGCCGGCGCTCCCGTCCAGACCGGGGACGCGGCCGCGATCAACCACTGGTGGTTGAGGAACGAACCGCCGAAGGCGCCCTGGAAGAAGTCGTCGGCGATCGCGTAGTGCGGAGCGCCGTCGCTGTGCAGGTACTGGTAGATGGGCAGCGCCGTCGTGTTGTAGTAGCCCATGGCCAGCCCGACCGCGTCGCTTCCGGTCACGTAGCGGTTCTGCGCCCCGTTGTTCAGCTGGTACTGCTCCTGGTAGAAGCGATGCACGATGTCCTCGGTGCATCCGCCGGGCAGATTATTCGAGCTAGGGGTGGACCCGTGGAGGAAAAAACCGCCGGGCTGCGGGCACGTCTGGGCGCTCGCGGGGATGTAAGCCTCGATGCTGAACGGCTGGTTGGCGAAATGGCTCATCAGCGCCGTGGTGTTGGAGCAGTCCGCCGCCAGCGGCGGCGAAGTGAGGTTCGCGTCGTTCTGCAGGAGACAGTTGTAGGTCGACCCGCCCTGCGCGACCTGCGATGCGTCGCCGGCGTTGGCGCGGCCGTTGACGCCCTCCCAACCACCGTAGAGGTTGTCGAAGCTGTGGTTCTCCTCGTAGATCACGACGACGTGATTGATGGCGTCGAAGGCTTGCGGCTGGTTGGCCGCCATGGCTGTGAGAGCTGGCCCCGCGGCCATCACCAAAAGCGAGCCGGTGGCGAAAGTCAGGACGCGTCGCAGGGATCGAGACATAAGCGCTTCCTCCAAAAGAACCCCGTGTGCCTACGTCGTGAATGCGGCTCCAGAGAGTCTATTCGGCCTCGAGAGAAAGGCAAGCGATGCGCAGGTTATGACTCGGCGAGGTGTTTTTTGAACCACTCCACGATGCGCTCGATCCGGTCCACCCGGCGGTCGGGCCGGCCGATCGCCAGCATCAGGTGCGACTCGCCGGGATACCGGATCATCTCCACCTCCCGGCCGAGCGTGCGAAGGATGTGGAACACCATCTCGCTGTTGCCCGGAGGGCATCGCATGTCGTTC
>VBHJ01000150.1 GCA_005887685.1 Chloroflexota bacterium
CACGCCCAGCTGATCGGCGAGCTCCAGTCGCTGGTCGACGAGCACCCTCTTCGAGAGCGACTCTGCGGACAGCTGATGCTCGCGCTGTATCGGTCGGGGCGTCAGGCCGAGGCTTCCGACCTCTACCAGCGAACCCGTGAGCGGCTCGTGGATGAGCTCGGCATGGAACCCGGTCCGGACCTGCAGGTGCTGTTGAAGCGGATCCTCCAGCAAGACTCCGGCCTGGCCGCGGCGCCAGCCGCTCCTCCAACCACCGGCCTCCCGGCGGGGACGGTCACCTTCCTGCTCACCGACATCGAAGGTTCGACCCGCCGCTGGGACCGGAGTCCCGCGGCGATGCGGGAAGCGATGAAAGCGCACGACGAGGTGATCGGAGGACTGGTGGGCGCCCACGGCGGCATCCAGGTCGAGTCCGGACGCGAAGGCGACAGCGTGTTGGCCGCCTTTGCGCGGGCCAGCGATGCGGTCGCGAGCGCGGTCGCGATGCAGCGCGGGCTGGCCGCCCACGCGTGGCCGGAAGGCGCCGACATGCACATCCGGGTCGCCCTCCACAGCGGCGAGGCAGAGGTGCGAGAGGGCCACTACTACGGGCCGGCCGTTTACCGCTGCGCGCGCCTGCTGGCCACCGGACATGGCGACCAGGTGCTGCTGACCCAGGCGACCCGTGACCTTGCGGTGGACGCGCTGCCCCAGGGTGTTGGCCTCCGCGACCTCGGCGCGCATCGGCTTCGCGACCTCGAGAGGCCCGAGCGCGTCTTCCAGGTGATCGCACCAGGCCTGCGTGCGGAGTTTCCGCCCATCAAGTCGATGGATCCGAGGCGCCACAACTTGCCGGTCAGCCCGACCGCCTTCATCGGTCGCGAGCGTGAGCTGGCCGACATCGAGGAACGGCTGGGGGCGAGCCGGATGCTGACCCTGATCGGCGGCGGCGGGACGGGCAAAACCCGGCTTGCGCTGCAGGCGGCCGCCGACCTGATCGAGCGCTTCAACGACGGCGTGTGGTTGGTGGAGCTGGCGTCGCTCAGCGATCCGGAGCTTGTCGCGCAGACCGCCGCGGAAGCGATCGGCGTGCGTGAGGAAGCCGGGCGCGCGGTCATGAAGACCCTGTGCGACTGGCTGCGGGACAAGAACCTCCTCCTGGTGCTCGACAACTGCGAGCACCTCGTCCCGGCCGTGGTCGGGCTCGCCGATCGACTCCTCCGCGAGTGCCCCGACGTGCGCCTCCTCACCACCAGCCGGGCCGCTCTGCGGGTCAACGGCGAGGCGATCATGAGGCTGGGACCGCTGGACGAACATGACGCGATAGTCCTGTTCGCGGATCGCTCCAGCTCTGTGCAGCCCGCCTTTCGCCTGACCGATGACAACTCGAAGTCCGTGGCCGAAATCTGCAGGCGCGTGGAAGGAATCCCGCTGGCGATCGAGCTGGCGGCCGGGCGGGCACGGATGATGGCGCCCGCCGAGATCCTGAAACGGCTGCAGGAGAGCTTCGGGGTGCTCGCCGGCGGAAGCCGGTCCTCCGACTCCCGCCACGAAACCCTGAAGGCCGCGATGGACTGGAGCTACTGGCTGCTCAACGAAGAAGAGCAACGCCTGTTTCGCCGTGCAGCGGTCTTCACCGGCGGGTTCACGCTCGACGCCGCCGAGGCGGTTTGCGGTGGGGACGGCGCTGCTTCGGTGCTCGAAAACGTCGGGCAGCTCGTCGACAAATCACTGCTGGTCCCGCAGGAGACCGAAGACGGGGGTACGCGCTATTCGATGCTCGAAACCGTACGCGAATACGGCAGGTCTCACCTCGCGGAGCACGAGGAGCTGGAGGCGCTGCAGGAGAAACACGCCACCTACTTCGGCCAGCTCGTCGAGGCGGCCCGCGAAAAGATCGCCGGCCCCGAGCGGAGGAGGTGGCTCCAGCTTCTTCGCGAGGAGATCGACAACCTACGGAGCGTGTTCGAGGTCTCGAGCGTCCTGCCGGAAATCAAGCTGGCGCTGGCGTATGGGCTGGCAGACTTCTGGGAGGCGCGGGGCGAGTACAGCGAGGGCCGGTCGCGCCTAGACGCAGCCCTGGCACGCAGTCCGGAGCCATCGCGGGTGAGAAGTGAGGCGCTGCAGGCGGCGGGGCTGCTCGCCTGGGCGCAGGGCGACCAATCGGCCGCCACTGGCTACACGAACGACGCGCTGGCCCTCAGTCGCGCGCTGGATAACTCGGAGGGAGAAGCCCGTAGCCTCCAGCAGCTCGGCCAGATCGCCGTCCAGACCGAGGACTTTGCCGCCGCGGGCAAGTATCTGGATGAGGCGCTCGAGATAGCGACGCGCCATGGCTACGGTCAGATCCAGGCGCTTTGCGAGTGGCGGCTCGGGCTGGTCGCACTGTTCACGAAGGACCTGGCCGGCGCCGCGACCCATTTCCAGACGAGCCTGGACCTTTCGCGTCGGCGCGGGGACGTCGAGACGGTGGCCATGTCGCTCTTGATGCTCGGCAACATCGCGCTGCGGCAAGACCGGCTCAATGAAGCGAAGGCGAACCTGCGCGAGGGCCTCGAGATCCAGCGCCTCGAGGGAAGCCCTCGTTCGATCGCGAACCTCTTCGAGTCACTGGCGGCGGTAGCCATCGCGGAGGGCCAGAGCGAGCGGGCCCTCAGGCTCGGCGGCGCTGCCGAAGGTTTGCGCAAGCGGATCGAAGTTGTGTCGGCCTCGCCGCTGCATCGCGAGATCAGCCATCGACTGGAGTCTGTGCGGCGAGGTCGCGGAGCGCAAAAGGAGTGGCTCGCCGGAGCCACGATGTCACGACAAGAGGCGATTGCTTACGCCCTGGATGAAGTGGAGGTGGGTGCCTGAGAAAGGAGCGCTAGATGCAGCAGATGTTCGCGTACGGCGGGATCTCGCGCCACTTCTTCAGGTACAGAGCGTTCGCAGCGTCGAGAAGTTCTTTCCAGTTCGGAGGTGTCGTCGGCGTGTGGTCGAGGTACTGCCCTTTGCCGAAGATGCTGGCACTGTCGATCTTGTATTGCTTGGTCCGGGTGATGTGCTCGTGCCAGATCAGGTCCGCGTCTTTGTCCAGTCCGAAAACGGCCACCACGGGCTGCCCATGCTTCTGCTCCTGTTTGGTCAAGAACAGGAAGCGGCGGTACCACTTCTCGGCCTCGTTGGCCTTCGTTGGCGACCAGTTGTTAGCGGTCCCTACCTTGGAAACTACGTCCGTCACGTCCATGCTGTCGATCGCGGCATCCCCGGTAATCAGGTCGGGCGGAAGATTGATCATTTCGCGGGTACTGTAAATCCAAAAGGGACGCTGTGAACGGGCGCGTTTAGCGAACGCCCGATCATCTCCCCGGGCGGGCCCTTGAGCGTCGCTTTACTTGGCGTTGAGGGTCCGGTCCGAAGCTCGTGCCGGCGGTCGACCAGACCGACTAAACGACACGAGGAGACAGACATGGAAGCCAGGCAGACACTGAGAGGAAGCGGCGTTCCCAAGGGTCTTGTGATCGTGCTCGCGATGTGTGCCGCCTTTGGCCTCGCGCTCGCGGGCTCGGTGATCGCAAAGGACGCCATGAGCTCGAGCTCGGCCGTGACCAGCACCATCCACGCGGCACCAGGCACCGTGCTCCGGCAAGACGACCCAGCCAAGGTGGCTCCGACCGTCATCGAGCAGGCCCCCTACAGCTCGCCCGCTGCATCGCCGGCGCAGCAGCCGACCCTCGAACCCCCAGTGGGTTCGTGAGGGGAGGGACCAACCCGGTCCCTCCCCTCGCCTTTTTCCAGCCTCTGGTGCCTTTACCCCTCCCCGATGGCCCCCATCGACTCCTTGAGCGTCGCTTGAGTGGGCGTTGAGGGGCTCGTCGGAAGCTCGTGCCGGCGGTCGACGAGACCGACTAAACGACACGAGGAGACAGACATGGAAGCCAGGCAGACACTGAGAGGAAGCGGCGTTCCGAAGGGTCTTGTGATCGCGCTCGCGGCGTGCGCGGCCGTTGCCGTCGCGATGGGAGCTTCGGTCATCGCGAAGGACATGTCGAGCTCGAGCTCGGTCGGGACGACCACCTTCCACGCAGCGCCCGGGACCGTCCTGAGGCAGGACAACCCCCCAATCGGGGCTCCGCTGCTTGACCGCGGTGCGGACAGGGGCTCGGCCGCGCCCGCGGCGCACACCGGCCGCAGCACCGGAAGCACATCGGTTCAGGACGACGGCAACTCATCCAACAGCTACAGCCCTGGGTGGGACGCCAAGTCGGTTCGCGAAGGCCACGGCGCGTAGGCGGGGCGCCCTCATCGGCCCTCCCCTCGCTCCCGCCGCCGGCTGAGAGGGACCAACGCGGTCCCTCTCATTGCGTTTTCAGGAAGAGACGGACGGTAGCCAGGCTATGCGACGGAGATCGGTCGGCACGATCCCCCTATCCGTGTACTGTTAGCCGCGGCCCCAAGGGACACGTTCAACGGCCTCGGAGTCGGTCGCAAGACCGGATGCGAGGTCGAAGAGGCGATTCGTTGGGGTCATTTCTTTTTCCGGGCATTGGCCTGGCTGCTGGTCAGGCGCGCTTTGAGCGGGGACCGCACCTCGCCGCGCTTTGGCCCCTTGCGCTGCCTGAGTGATCGACCGGTTCCAGCGCGAACCCTCTCGTCGGCGATGCTGGCGACCGATGCCCTGTCACCGTTTTCGGGTGCTTTGCGCGGCCGTCCAGGAGGGCGACGCACACGTTTGAAGCTTTCCAGGTCGTCCGGATAGATCGCCCACACAAACCCCACCTTGGTTCCGTAGAGCCGTTCTCTGAGGAGCAACCTGCGCACGTACGCCTCCGACGCGTTGAGCTCGGCGGCGGCCTCGGCCACTGATAGAACGCGTGGGCGTTTGATGGGCTCGAATATTAGCACGCGCTCGCAACCATTTCTGGTATAGTCGTGATTGTTCATGGACTGAGGCGAGGGCGATACCAGCTCTCGCGGTTGCCGGCCTGATGATGGCAGTAGCCTTCTTGGCCCTTCCGCTTCGCGGTCACTCCTCAGGAGGAGACGCAATGCCAGAAGTCAAAGACACGACCGATCGATTTGTAGCAGCATTCAACGCCCACGACGAGCGTGCGCTGGACGCCGTCCACGCTGACAACATCAAGTTCAATGCCCCGGGCGGCTTCAAGGCCACCAACGCCAAGGAGGCGACTGCGTTCGCCATGACATGGCTGAAGGCATTCCCCGACGGCAAGATGAAGGTTCGCAGCGA
Source organism: Chloroflexota bacterium (assembly GCA_005887685.1). Taxonomy (GTDB): domain Bacteria; phylum Chloroflexota; class Dormibacteria; order Dormibacterales; family Dormibacteraceae; genus 40CM-4-65-16. The sequence goes on from VBHJ01000150.1 coordinate 5,210, forward strand.
GATCATCAGCGGCCCCTGGGTCGTCCAGGAAGTGGTGATGGAGGGAACGCACACCGCCCCGCTCGAGAGCCCGACCGGCCCCATTCCGGCCACCTACAAGAAGGTCGTCGGCTATGGATGCCAGCTCCTCCGCGTGGAGAACGCCAAGATCGCCGAGGCTCGGATCTACTTCGACCAGCTCGACCAGCTGAAGCAGCTGGGTCTGCTGCCTGCGCCGACGACTGTCTAACAGCTGATCGAGACGACCCGGCCCCTGTCGGGGCCGGGTCCTTCGTTAGAGGGTCAGCCCTCCAGCACCTCGCGCACCTTCGCGGCGAACTCCACCGGCCGGCCATCGAACCCGCCGTGGTCCCCCGGAAACACGACCGCCTGCGTGCCAAGACGCTTCGCCAGGCCAAGCGCGCCATTGTGCGCCAGCTGTCCCTTCGACTCCTCGCCGACGGCCGGGATGATCCGGCAGGGGCTGGCCTTCAGCGCAGCGAAGTCCGGCTCGTAGCGCGCGATGTTCCGAATGTAGCGGCCGAAGAAGAACTCCATGTTCCGCTGCATCATGGCCATCGCTTCCAGCGCCTCGGGGGTCGGCTCGCCCTCCTGGGCGGGGGGCGGTCCGCCCTCGATTCCGACCAGGGTCATGAACTTGGCCATTGCCGGCCACAGCCCCTCTTTGGCGCAGGTATCGCAGACGTCTTCCATGCGCGCCCGAACCTCGGCCGTGTTGGGCAGCAGAGCGGGCGTTGGCGGTTCGTGAACGATGACCGTGTCGAGCTGTTCCGGGTGCCGCACGACGAGCTCCAGTGCAATGCTTGCTCCGCCGCTGCTGGCGAAGACGCACGCCTTGGAGTCGGTCAATTTGGCCAGGAGGCGGTGGGCGTCATCGGCGAAGATCTGCACCATCCGCGAGTCGTCGATTGGTTCTGTGACCTTGGTGTGAGACAGGCCGCGCGGGTCATAGGTGACGACGGTGTAGCGCTTTGCGAGGTCATTCTCGATCCGGCGGAAGGTGGTCGCGTCGGCCGGCCCGCCCGGCATCATCAGCAGCACGGGTCCGGAGCCGCGGACCTCGTAGTAGAGGCTCGCGCCAGGAACGTCGAGGGTCTCAGGCTTGAAGGTCGAAGTCGTTGCCATTGGTCATAACCTCCGAACTGCGTTCTTACCAGTTTTGACCGTTCTCCATCTCAAAACTAATCGGTGCGCCGGCCCTGTCGCGCGTCTTGACGGCGCCGGACATGGAGCGCCTACTCTCTCGCTGAGATGATCGACGACCCGGTCCTGGTCAACGACTGGCATCCGGTGGCAAGCGTCGACCAGCTGGCGGGCGGCGGGCCGCTTGGTGCGCGCCTCCTGGGCGAGGACATCGTGCTGTGGCGTTCCGGCGCCGACCACCATGCCTGGCGCGACCTCTGCGTCCACCGCGGCACTCGTCTGTCGCTTGGGAAGGTCGTCGATGGCGGCGCCCTCGAATGCCCGTACCACGGCTGGACATATGCGACCGATGGGCGTTGCGTCCTGATGCCCGCTCACCCTGAGCAGACGCCTCCCGCCAAAGCCTGTGTGCAGGTCTACCGGACGGCGGTCGCGCACGACGTGATCTGGGTGAGCCTGGGCAGCCCGGCCGGCGCCGTGCCCGGCTTCGAGCTCCTCGATGATCGGGCCTACAAGGTGTTGAGGGCTGGACCATATCGGGTGAAGGCGAGCGGACCTCGCATCGTCGAGAACTTCCTGGACGTCGGCCATTTTCCTTTCGTCCACGAAGGGATCCTTGGAGACCGCGCACGACCGGAGATCGCTGATTACGAAACGACCACCGATTCGAATGGCGTGCTTGCGACCGGGGTCAAAGTCTTTCAACCCGATCCGTATGCCACCGGTCATGGCTCGGTGGTGACCTACACGTATCGCGTGCACCGGCCACTGTCGGCATCGTTCATCAAGCACGGGGAGCACTCCTTCGGGATGCTCCTGTCGGTGACGCCTCACGACCCGGTCGACAGCAGCGCCTGGATGTGGATGGCGATGAACTACGAGCCCGAGTCGCCGATGGTCGAGTTCCAGGACCGCATCTTCGCCCAGGACAGGCCGATCCTCGAATCGCAGCGACCGGAGCTCCTCCCGCTCGACCTGCAGGCGGAGCTTCACCTCAGGAGCGATCGGACGGCGATCGCATACCGTCGATGGCTTCGCGAGATCGGCGTCCGTACCGGCACGGCCTGACTCGGGCGAACCCCTATGTCGGGGGTTGCCGCGGGGCAGGACGTTCACCTAGCGCACCAAGATGGCCAGCGCCCACCACGTAGCCCGCCGCGCAAAGTCAGCGACCAGGCGTGGCATCTCCAACCCCTGGCTCGAATTCCTCGAGCGCGCCGGGTACGTCGTTCGTGGCGTGCTTTACGCGGCCATGGGTACTTTCGCCCTGGGACTCGCGCTTGGACTCGGTGGCACGGCCACCGACCAGTCAGGCAGCCTTGTGATTCTCACGGGCGGACCGGCCGGCAAGGTCCTGTTGTTCGCCGTGGTGATCGGCCTCGGCGCCTATTCGATCTGGGGTTTCGTGCGTGCGGTCTTCGATCCCCTCCAGCGAGGCGACGGCGCGAGCGGAATCGCGGAAAGGCTCGGGTTCGTCTGGAGCGGAATCGCCTATTCCGCGATCGCCATCTTCGCGCTTCACCTCATCGCCGGCGGCGCCCCCTCCTCTTCGCGCGACAGCACCCAGGAAGCGATCGCGAAGGTCCTGGCGTTGCCGGCCGGCCAGCTCGCGACCGTCGCGATAGGCATCGTGGCCATCGGTGTCGGGCTCGCGCAACTTATCGATGCGTACCGGGCCATCTTCAAAAAGGACCTGAAACGGACAAAGATGAACAAGGCGGAGAAAAAGATCGTCGACGCACTGGGCCGTCTCGGCATGGTCGCGCGAGGAGTCACGTTCAGCGTGGTGGGTTGGTTTGTCCTGCAGGGAGGGCTGCATCGCGATCCCGCACAGGTGCACGGTTACGGAGGCGCTTTCCTGTTCTTGCTGACGCAGCCATTCGGCCGCGTGCTGCTGGCGGCGGTCGCAGTCGGGTTCATCGCGTTGGGGCTGCACTCATTTGCGTGCGCGCGCTGGATTCGATTGCTCGGAAGCCACCGGTGACCGCGGTCCAAACCCGGGCCAAGGCGACTCGGGTGCTTGTCATCAGCCGCGGCGCAGGTGGCATGAACCCCGACGTCGAGGCGAAGCTCAGGAAAGCGTTTGCCGACCACCTGGTCCTCGACTTCGACCCGGACCAGGACTTCGAAAAGCTCATGACGTCGCAGGCGCGCATCGTTGTGGCGGGGGGCGATGGCACCGTGGAGTTCATCGTCCGTAAGTTCGCCGATTCCAAGCATCCTGTCGGCATCGTGGCGCTTGGCACCTTCAACAACCTTGCCCGAGCGCTCGGTCTCCCAACCGACGTCGACAAGGCGATCGAGGTCGCAAAGGGCGGTCGCGCGCGCGCGATCACCCTGGGTCGGGTCAACGGCCGGATCTTCGTCGAGGCGTGCGCAATCGGGCTGTTTGGAGAGACCATCGCCCTCGGCGATTCAGCCAAGGATATGGAGTTCGGCAAACTCGCGGCGAAGCTGAAGAATGTCGTCTCGGCCAAGCCGTTCCGCTATGAGCTCACCGGCGACCTGCAAGGCAGTGGCTCCGCGATGTCGCTGGTCTTCAGCAACACCGCCACCATCGGGAGCCGGCTCTCCATCAGCGACGCAACGCCGATCGACACATACCTGGAGTTCACGGTCCACGCAGGCCGAACCCGCGGTGACATCGTGGGTCGCGCCATCAAATCGGCACTTCTCATTCAGCGAGACGATGATGCAGCCGCCCAGATGTTCCGTTTCAGCGAGCTCGAGGTCAAAACCAAACCGCGAGTGCGGGTCTACGCCGACAACTACCAGGTCGGCCGGACGCCGGCCACGATCAGGGCTGAGGCCAGCGCCCTGAAGGTTTTGCTTCCCAGGTGAGCCGGCCGGCGCCGGCGGGCAAGGCCGCCGGCGAAGTTCTCGCGGGCGACCCTCGTGCCGCCGCCCGTGCCTGGCTGCGGCCACTGATCGTCGTCGTGGGGATTCTCTTCGCGGTGGATACGTACCTGGTCGCGACCGAGCCCCTGCTGCCTTTCGACGTCCCGGTGACGAGTCTTGTCCAGTCGTTCCGATGGGGCCCGGTCACATACGTCTTCGACCTGATCAACTACACGGCCGGCTACGTGCAGGTCGTGGTCGGGATCGCGGCGGTGGTCCTCGTCTTCCTGTGGGAAAGGCGCGCCGGTTACCTGATGGCCATCGGATCGGTGTCCAGCCTGCTCGACAATGGAATCAAGCTGATGATGGCGCGCGAGCGCCCGACGGCCGACCTGGTGCACATCCTCACCCCCGCGCCCGGCTACAGCTACCCCAGCGGCCACGCGGTGTTCTTCACCTGGCTCAGCTTCATGCTCGCGTTCTCACTCGCGCCTCACGTCAGGCCTCGCTACCGGTGGCTCCTTTGGGTCGCGGCCTCGATCGTCATCGTCCTCGCGTGTCTCGCTCGCGTATGGGCCGGCGACCACTGGCCGAGTGATGTGCTGGGTGGTTTTCTCCTCGGCCTTGGTTGGTCCGCGTTCGTGGTCTGGCTGCCCGAGCGCTGGCTGCCCGCTCCGACGTGGAAATGGTTCAGAGAAAGGCCACGGCGCGCGACGTAGTCATACGGCCGCTGCTGGCGGTTGCGGTGCTGACCGCACTCATCGCGACGGCCCTCTCCTTTTACGTAGCGGGCCACCCGTTCATACCGCAGGATGCGGATGTCGAGCGCGACGTCCAATCGACGAACTGGGGACCGCTCGCCCTGACCTTTCCATTCTTCAGCTGGATCGGCGATGCCAAGGGCTTCGTGTTCGAGGTGATCCTCTTCGCCCTGATCCTTGTCTTCAATCGCCGCGCGTGGATGTTCGCCGCGGGGGCCGTGTTGAGCGGCGGATGGTACGTCCTCGTGAGTCACCTGATCAATCGCCCGCGACCGACGACCAGCCAGGTGCTGCGGGTGACCGAGCACCCAGGCGCTTCGAGCTATCCGAGCGGGCACACGATCTTCATCGTCACCGTCACCGTCGTCCTTCTACTGTGCCTTGGATATCGATTCTTACCGCGATGGGGGAGGGTGGCGGGCTGGGCCCTCGTCGCGGTGCTTGTCTTCGCCAACGGCGTTGCCCGGATGTACACCGGCGCCCACTGGCCCACCGACGTGCTGGGCGGCATCCTGATCGCGGTGGCGTGGCTCAGCTTTCTGGCTTCGTTTCGCTGGGTCTGGGGCCGCCTGCAACGTCCGGCGCCCGACCGTCGTCGGTTCGCCTAGCCGCTTTTGGTCAGCAGCCGACCCAGCCGAAGAGCTGCTGCAGCTTGATGCGGTCGAAGCCCCGCACGATCTGGTTGTTGCCGACGCGAAGCATCGGAACTCGATCGCCGTCGAGCTGCTCCCATTCCCGCAGCGCCCGGGGATCGCGGTCGATGTGCCGGAAGTCGAATTTGACTCCGAGCTCGTTCAGGAGCTCGACCATCGCGCTCGACTCGTGCGAGTCATCGGAGCCGTAGAGGACCGCTTCAGAGTCACCCATCTGTGTAAACAACGTGAGGCTAGGCGGATTTGTGCAATAGAACCAATCAATTGTTTCGATATGTTGCATAGGCCAGCCTGATGCATGTATTCACCAGCATCGTCGTCGCACTCGTTTGCTCGGCGCTGCCATGGCCGGCGGGACGTGTGCCGACCCGCTGGGTCGCCATTGCCGCCACTCCCTTCCTTGTCTTCATGGTCGCCGGCGCTGTCTTGGGCCTGCCCCTCTATCCGTTCAGCGACCTCATCGTGCTGGGCTTCGGCGTCCTCGCCGGCACCGTGCTGGGCCGCACCGTGCCGCCCAGGTTCAGGCCGCTCCTCGTACTTCTGCTCATCCTGAGCGCGCTTGACCTGGCGCAGAACATCGTCTTCACGGGACCTCCGCCCTCGACGTCCAGCACACCAGATCGGCACCTCATCTGGCTCAACTTTCGGATTCCCCTCGAGGGCAGGCACTTCAACATCGGCTTCGCTGACCTGCTTCTGATCGCTGCGGTCAGCGAACACCTACGCCGGCGCAAGGTCCGGCTTCAGCTCGCAGTGCTGCCGGGGGTGCTCGGCCTCGGCCTCGGCGAGGCGGTCGCCGCATCGCTCCCAGAGTCGCCGCCGGTATTGGTGAGCGCGTTCGCCGCATCGGTCATTCCGTTCCTGACCGCCGGTTACGCGCTCACCGAGCTTGCGCTCAGTCAAGCATCGCCGGAGACCTGATCTAGCGGCGGTCGGCCGCCCAGCCGCAATCGGCGCGCACCGCCTGCGCCAGCGTCTGGAGCTGAATCCACTGCGCCCTGGTCGTCAGGCGACCCTGCGCCCAGGCGGCTTTCAGTGCCTGGAGGTCTGCGGTGCACTGCGCCGACGGCGTGAACGTGGTCACGTTTGGCGTGGGTTCGGCGGCCGGCGCGCATGCCGTGCGCGCGGCGCTGAACAGTGACTTGAAGCTGGCCAGCTCAGTGGCGTCCTCCGAGGTGTCGGATGACTCGTCGGGGTTCGTCTTGGCGATGGTGCGCTCGGACAGGTCCTCGGACCGCTCATCGCTGACGGCGGTCTTGATGGCCTGGATTGCGGCAGTGCACTGGGCGCTCGGCGCGGCCTGCGTCGTAACCGCCTGATCGCTCACTCGGCTCGAAGGCGCAGCAGCGACAACCGCTTGTGATGCAATCGCAATTGCGATCGCGGCGCCGATGCCTGCTGCGGCTCCGGTGTAACCGACGAACTTGCGAATCGAGATCATTCGTAGCCTCCTCGTGTTGCCCCGGTTGGGCCCGGAGAGACTAACCGATCCCCGGCGCGGCAAGCAACGCCTTCAGCTGGGCGGGACTGATGTTCCCGCCGCTGCAGATCAAGGCGATGGTGCGGCCGCGCATGCGACCACCCAACTTCAGCGCCGCCGCCAGCGCTGCTGCCCCCGCGGCCTCGACGAGCGTTCGCGTCTTTTCGATCATCAACGCAGTTGCGGCGTCGATCTCGTCGTCGGAGACGAGCACGAAATCGTCCAGCAGCCGCCGCATGATTCGCTGCGGCAGCTCGAAGGGCGTCGCGGTGGAGAGGCCCTCCGCTCGTGTTCGGTTGGGCGACTCCTGAAGCTCGCCCGACTTCCAGCTCAGGTACGCCGCCTGCGCCTGGTCGGACTGGACGCCGATGACCTGGATGTCCGGGTTGACCGCCTTGGCCGCGATGCAAGCGCCGGCCGCGCCCGATCCGCCTCCGATCGGCACGATGACGGTGTCGACGTGGGGCTGCTCCTGCAGCACCTCCAGGGTGTGCGTTCCGACACCTGCGATCAGGAACGGCTCATCTCCGGAGTGGATGTAGCGATAGCCGTGCTCCCGAGCGAGCTTCTCTGCGTTGGCGCGGGCATCGTCGTAACGCTCACCCGCAAGGACGACTTCCGCTCCGAGGTCCTGCATCGATTCGACTTTCACCGGGTTCGCCGCGCGTGGCGCGCAGATCACCGCGCCCACGCCAAAGAGCTTTGCCGCGTATGCAACCGACTGGCCGTGGTTGCCGGTCGAAGCGGCGATCACGCCCCGCCCCCGTTCGTCCTGGTCGAGGCGGCTGACCAGGTTGATTCCGCCGCGCACCTTGAACGCTCCGGTCGGGTTGTGGTTCTCGTGCTTGACGTGGACCTCGGCCCCCAGCAACCGTTCCAGCGCCGCGTACCGTCGCAACGGCGTCGGCTGGAGATGAGGCCGGATCTGCCTGGCCGCGTCGAGCACGTCGGCGAAATTCGGCTCGTTGAGCTGGGACATCGCTGACAGATTAGGCTTGCGCCATGCCCGTTGCCGATCTGCGCGGCCAGCGGCTCCACTACTCTGACTCCGGCGGATCGGGCACGCCAATCGTCCTGAGCCACGGCTTCCTGATGGACGGCGACATGTTCGTCCACCAGGTCGAAGCGCTGGCCGGCCGTCACCGGGTCATCACCTGGGACCAGCGCGGCCACGGGCGCACGGTCTCGACGGCGGAGCAGTTCAGCTACTGGGACTCGGCTGACGACCTCGCGGCGCTTCTCGACCGCCTCGGAGTCGAGAGGGCCGTGATCGGCGGCATGAGCCAGGGCGGCTTCGTCTCGCTGCGGTTTGCGCTCCGTCATCCAGCCCGGACGGCCGGACTCGTCCTCATCGACACGCAGGCCGGCACCGAAGACCCCGAAAAGGCGCTCCAGTACGACCTGATGCACGAGGTCTGGGTCGGCTCCGGCCCGAACGACCAGCTGCTCGAGATGGTGGCGGCCATCCTCCTCGGCAACCGGCGGCCGGAGTCGGCCGCCTGGATCGCGAAGTGGAAGACGCTCGACCCGAACACCCTCACCCAGATCTACCGCGCCTTGATGGACCGGGACGACGTCACCGACCGCCTGGGCGAGATCAGCGTGCCGGCGATCGTGATCCACGGCACTGACGACGTCGCGATCGACATGTCGCTCGCCGAGAAGCTGTGCGCCGGGCTGTCCGGCTGTCGGGGCGTCGTCCGGATCGACGGGGCCGGCCACTCGAGCAACCTGACGCACGCCGATCCGGTCAATCGCGCGATCGAGGCTTTCCTGGCGTCCGTGCCGGAGCACGCGCGCAGCGCGAGGGAACCAGCCTAACCCGGCTGCAATCAGGGGCCCGCCCCTCAACATATCGGCCGTGCCCAAGACGATCGCGAAGGTCATCCTGGCCGTGGCGGTCTCGCTGGCCGCGGCGGGATGCGGCTATGACACCAGCACCACGTTCAACGCTGACGGCTCGGTGACGGTGGGGCTGAAGCTCCTGTTCCCCAAGGAGCTTATGCAGGGCTCCAACGGGGTGTCCGTTTCCGGCTTCAGCGCCTCTGACGTCGCCGCGGCGAACGCCAGCCTGCAGAAGCAGTACCCCGGAGCCAAGATCTCGATCATCACCGAGGGCGACGACTCCGGCGCCCTGATCACGGTCCCCTTCAAGACCGAAAAAGACGCCTTCAAGTTCCTCACTGCTCCTTCCAAGCTGTCGCCGTCGGGGGTCACGTCGGGCTCGGGCGTCTCGATGAACCTGTCGAACACGGGCGGGCTCTTCTCCTCGGCGACCCATACGACGGCCGGCCAGACCGACACCTACTCGTTCACAACCGTTCCCCAGCCGATGGCGTCACCCTCGCCGGGCACGCAGCAGGTCATCTCGGATTCGGAGGTGGCCTCGATATTCGTGATCACCTTTTCCCTCACGGTCCCGCAGGTCATCACATCGGCCCCCGGCGCCCTCTTCACGCTCGACCGCAAGACAGCCATCTGGAAGCTGAGCTGGACCAAGGCGCAGACGCTGACCGCAACGACCGGACCCGAGGTGGGGCTGGTCGCCAACGTCGCCCCGGTCGGCACCGACTCGCGGTTGGTGATCGCGGTCGGCTTTGTCGCCGTAGCCCTCGGTTTCCTCTTCGGGGCCTTGATCCCCTGGCGGAGCATGCGAAGGGCCGTGCCCCAGACGGCCGGTCAAGCCGCGACCGTCGAAGCGGTGGTTCCAGAGCCGCAGGCGGTCGAATCGCCGGGCTCCTGGCCCGGGCCGCCGCCCGAAGCGCCGCCTCCCGCCGCGTCCGGCTAACCACCTTCAGGGCGTTAAGCCCTCTGATTTACAAAAAGCCCCACAATTTGATCGCGACGTCGTGGGGTTTTAGGCGGTCCCGCTCGAGACTGTAGGGACTGCTGAGGAGGAGGGGGCGTAGTGAAACGGGTGCTTCGGGTCGGGGTGATCGTCCTGCTGGCGCTTGCGCTGGTGGGCAACGCTGCGCTTGGGGTCGGCGCATATGTGACGCGCGAGCCCGCCCCCGGGCCCCTCACCGGCAGCCGGATCGTGACCGCTTCTCGGCCGGCCATCGTCCTGATCCAGGCGAACTACTCGCTGTCGGCTTCGCTCCCGAGCATGGACATGCCGCAGAGCAAGTACGACGAGCTCGTCGCGCAGGTTCAGGCCATGTATCGGTCAGGCGAGATCAGCACGCTGGCCCAGGCGGAGCATGCGGCCATCAACCTCGTGCTGGCCAACCCTGCCGAGTACTACGCACCTGGAACATCCACCAAAGGCGGATTCGAACTTTTCAGCACTGGCTCCGGCTTCTTCGTCACCGAGGACGGGTACCTGGTGACGGCCGCCCATGTGGTCACGCCGGACAAGACCAAGCTCCGGGACCTTGCGCTGACCACATATGACGACCCAACCGAAGTCGCCAACAACAAAAAGCTCATCAGCGACAACCTGCTGGCCGGCACGGGACTCACCGGCGAGCTCAGTCTCACGTCCGACCAGATCGACTCGATCTACAACTTCTACAGGTCATGGCTCACCAAGTACCTGAGCATCGACAGCATCGACTCCAAGTACTACCTCGGCAGCGGCACCGTCGAGGCGGGGGACCATCTCACGGCCAACGGAATTCGCGCGTCGGTCGTCAGCATCGACCCGACGTCGACCGGCCACGACATCGCGATCATGAAGGCGGACATCACCGGTGTGCCCACGCTGCAGCTTGCCGCCGGGCCTCCACATTTCGGTGATGCGACCTACGCGGTCGGCTATCCGCGCCAGGGCTACGCGCAGGAATCGGTCCCGCTCAACCAGACCGTCCCCGCCACCCTGTCCGGCGGCAAGGTGGTGAACATCGAGCAGCACGGAGACTGGACCGCGTGGGGCTCCACCGCCGTGTTCACCCACGGCGACAGCGGAGGTCCGGTGCTGGGCGCTGACGGAAAAGTCCTCGGCATCGTCAGCTATTCGAAGGTCGACGCCAAGGGCAACCAGGTGTCAGGCGGCGGTTACTTCGTACCCTCGGAGCACATCGCGGCGGACCTCGCGAGCAAGTCGATCCAGGTCAACACCAACCCGAAGAACCTGACCGCCACGTACTATCGCGCGCTGGCCGAGGGCGACGTCCAGCGCTACAAGCCGGAGCTGCTGCTGCTCGAAGACATCCGCGGCCGCTCTCCCTTCGACGCCTACGTCAAGGACGACATCCTGGGCACGCAGAGCGAGGTCCTGGCGGGCAAGGACAAGACGCCGCCCGATCTCATCGTGTACATCCCGGCCGCGGCGGCGTCGGGCTTCGGCGTGGCGCTGCTGGCGATGTTCGTCTGGCTCGGGATCGCGATAGCGGTCCACCGTCGCCGGCCCGCAATCGCGGTTGCCGCGGCAGCCGCAGCCACGACGGTCGAACCGACCGAAGCTGTGGCGCCGGCCACCGAGGCGGTGGTGGGCTTCAGCCAACCCGCGACGGACGAGGTGAGCTCGCCGCAGGAGGTGCTGCGCGAGAGCGAGCCGGTCGCGCAAAGCGCCGCCGCACAGGAGGCGCCTCCCACGCCGTCGGACTGAGACCGCCGACAATTAGGCGGTGGCGGGCGGCGGGCTGAAGCTAGGCGTCTTCGTGCCCCAGGGCTGGCGCATGGACCTCGCCGACGTGCGCGACCCGGTCGACAAATACGAAACGATGAGCCGCTGCGCGAAGGAAGCCGAGACGGCCGGCTTCGACGCGATCTTCCTCTACGACCACTTCCACACCGTGCCGACTCCGCAGCTCGAGTCGGTGTTCGAATGCTGGACTTCAATGGCGGCCCTGGCTCGCGACACGAACAGAATCCGGCTCGGCCAGATGGTCACGTGCAACAGCTACCGGCCGCCCTCTCTGCTGGCGAAGATGGCAAGCGGCATAGATGTCATGAGCCGAGGCAGGCTCATCCTCGGCATCGGCGCCGGGTGGTATCAGCACGAGTACGAGGCATACGGCTACGAATATCCGGAAACTCCGGACAGGCTTCGCATGCTGCGCGAATCGCTGCAGGTGATCAAGGCGATGTGGACGCAGGACGAGGCGACTTTCGACGGCCGCTACTACAAGGTGCGTGGGGCGATCAACGAGCCGAAGCCTGTTCAGAAGCCGCATCCGCCGATCTGGATCGGCGGCGGCGGCGAAAGGGTGACGTTGAAGCTCGTCGCGCAGTACGGGGACGCGTGCAACTTCAACGCCGACGTCGAGACGGTCCGGCACAAGCTCGATGTGTTGCGAGAGCACTGCGAGAGCGTCGGACGCGACTACGACTCAGTCTTGAAAACGCTCGAGTTCTACACGATCCTCGGCGACAGCCGCGAGATCGACCGCGTGGTCAAAGACACCGCACGCCGGACCGGTCAAGAGGAAGCGTTCATCCGCTCCTGGCATCCCCTGCACGGCGATGCGGACCGCATCGCCGAGTTGATTCACGAATACGCCGAAGCCGGGATCCAGTACTTCATCGTCAATCTGCCCAACGCGTTCGAGGGGGGCGTGATCACGCGCTTTGCCGAGGAGGTTTTCTCGCGCGTGGGATTCCATGCGTTAACGACATGAGGCATGGCGAACGTCGAGCGAGTCGGTCCCGGCGCTGATGCAACCGACTTCGTTCCCGGCGATTTCATCCTCGCCCATCGTCATCATCTGCTCGCCAGGCTGATCAGCCAGGCGCAGGAGCGCCGATTCAAAGGACCTGACGCGCCTTACGCGCACTGGAGCCACTCCGCGGTGGTCGTTGGCCGGGATGGGTCGCTCGTCGAGGCCGAGACGATGGGCGTGCGGCGCAGCCCCATCTCGCGCTACCGCGATGACGAGTACCACCTCGTGCGATTGGGCGCCGAGCTTGCCGCAGATGGCCGCGCCCGGACGGTGGCCTATGCCGAGGGTCAGGTAGGGCAGGCGTTCGGATACCTGGACATGCTGGGCGCGGGTTTGCACCTCCTGTTCGGATGGCCGCTGCGATGGGTCCGGCGCAACCATGAGATCTGCTCCGGCCTGGTCGTCAAAGCGCTCCAGGCGGGAGGTCTGGTGCGCGACCTCGATCCGGCCCTGACCCTGCCGGCCGACCTCGCCAAGAAGTTCGACGTCCGGCCCTGACCGCGTTGGGTTGAGGGCCCCGACCAGCGGGGTTTTCGCATAGGGCGCACAATCCACCCACCCGGCCGTCCCTCCAGGCCAAGGAGTCCAGCATGACCGCCTTGCTCAGGCGTCAGCCCCAGTTCGCCTTTTTCGCCATTGCCTTCGCCTGGACCTGGACGTTTGTGATCGTGTTCCTCATCCTCATTCCGCTTCCCGACGTCATCGTGCGGACCACACCCGGGGATTTCGGGCCGTTGATTGCGGCGCTCGTGATGACCGGGTTGCTCGCGGGTCGCTCCGGAGTGAAGACGTTCCTGCGGCGGATGGTGCAGTGGCGTGTCGGATGGGCCTGGTACGTGGTCGCGCTGCTAGCCGTGCCCCTGCTTTACGTGGTGAGCATCGCCCTGGTCCCCGGCGCTCTCGCTTCTTTCAAGGCGCCAGACCTCGTCACCATCCTCACGTATCCGCTGTTCTACATCGTGCTGCTCGCCATCGGGGGGCCGTTGACCGAGGAACCGGGCTGGCGAGGTTTCGCACTGCCGCGCCTGCAGGAGCGATGGGGCCCGCTTGCCGGCACGGTCCTCCTCGGCCTGCTGTGGGCCGCATGGCACTTGCCCAACTACTTCCGCCCTGACTGGTCGGCCGTCAACGGCGGGCTGAGCTTCAGCGGAATCGCCACGTTCGCTGTTGCCGCGATCTCGTTCTCCATCCTGATCACCTGGGTCTACAACCACACCGGAGGCAGCATTCTCCTGGCCATCCTGGTCCATGCGAGCATCAACTTTTCACAAGGACTCACCGGAGACATCTTCCCGGCGGCGAAAAATAACGAAGTTGCGCCTGTGATTGCATTTGCGGTGCTTGCGCTGGTCCTCGTGGTCGTGACGCGAGGCAAGCTCGGCTATCACGCCTCCGAAAGGACGGTGAGCGCCGTGCCTGCCTACTCGGTTCGATGACCGCGCAAAGGGCTCGACTGCTGGTCTGGGCCGGCTTCGGCCTGACGCTCGCATGCATCCCGCTGACGGCGCTGATGCTTGTGCAACCTCTTCGCGCAGCGTTGCCGTGGGAGGCCGTCTGGAGCACGGTCGCTGCGTTTATCGGCGCCGTGGCATTTTCGACGGTCGGTGCCTTCATCGTGTCCCAGCACCCGCGTCATGCGATCGGGTGGATCTTCGCCCTCTCCGGCCTGGCCACGGCCGGGGCAGTCGTGCTTGCGGCGTACGCGGAACTATCCCTCGCGCCAGGCTGGTCGTTGCCCGCGGCATCGGCCGCCAGCAGCGTCTCGCACGTCCTGATCCAGAGCGGCATCTTCTTGCCGCTGACGCTGGGTCTGCTCCTGTTCCCCGACGGCCACCTCCTTTCGCGCGCATGGTGGCTTGCCGCCGCCGCAGCCGTGGTCGGCCTCCTCATTCGGCTGCTCTATGAAGCCTTGAGCAAAGTCAATTCGAACAACTTCGACCTGGGCGATGTGGGGGTGCTTTTCACGGTGGCATCCGCCGTCGCCGGCCTGGCCGCCCTGGTGGTGCGCTGGCAGAGAGCAAGTCCAGTCGTACGCCAACAGCTGAAATGGATGGCCGCCGCTGCGGTCGCTGTCGTGGTCGCGTTCGTCGGCGACATCGCGATCAATATCTGGAATCACAACCTCCTCACGAACGACGCGGAGTTTCTGGTGTTCGCGCTGACCTACACCCTGATGCCGATTGCGGCCGGCGCCGCGATCCTTCGCTATGGCCTGTACTCGATCGACTTCATCATCAATCGCGCGCTCGTCTACATCGCGTTCACTGCGATCCTCGCCGGCCTCTACGCCGGCTTCACGGCGACGCTCCAGCACGTGTTCGTTGCTCTGACGGGAGCGTCATCCGACGCGGCGATCGTGATCACGGTGGCCTTGATCGCCACCCTGTTCACACCGGTTCGGAACGCCCTGCAGCGACTGGTCGACACTCGCTTCAAGGACGTGAGAGACCTGGAGCGGCTGATGCAATCGCTCGAGACCGAAGTGGGGGCGGTGGTCGACGTCATGGACGGTCAAAGGCTCGCGGAGCGCCTGGTGCGGACCGCCCGTGAGGGAGCCGGCGCCATCGGCGCGGCGCTGTACCTGGACGGAGCTTCCGATGCTGAGCCAACGTATGTGTCCGGCACCTGGACCGGCGAGGCCGCGCTGGTCGTTCCCCTGCGTGCGGACAACCAGGAGGTGGGGCGGATAGCGCTCGCCCCGCGGCGGCATGGCGCGCCATACGCCGACCGTGAGCGCGACCGGTTGCAACGGGCCGCCGACATGGTGGCTGTCGGCCTGACGCTCGGCAGTCGCCGGCAACAGGTCGAGGCCCCGGCGGCGCCCGCGCATGCACAAGGCGCCCCTGTCTCATGACGCGCCTCTTCGGTTCGACCCGTGTAGGGGGCGTGTGGGGAATTGCGTTTGTTGTCCTGCTGCTCGTCAGCGCTGCGATGGTTTCCCTGCCGACCGCCTCGTCCTCCGCGGGCGCGATCAGCGCCTTCTACAAGGCGCATTCCGCCATCATCGTGGTCCAGCAGGTGGTCGGGGTCGTCGCGCTGGCGCCGTTCGTGCTGTTCGCCCTTTCCCTCCGGCGCAACCGATGGTTGCTGCCGGCGATCTTCCTGTTCGCGGGCGTGGAGCTGGTGACGAACGTTTTGCCGCTCGCCATGGTGGCCTCTCCTGACTCGGGCGGTTCACTGACCGTCGTCGAGGACATCGCTGATTCGGCTCTGTTCGCGGCGGTTGCGCTCTTTGTTGTCGTGGCCACCCTCGACGACCCGAGGTGGCTTCGCGGCCTGGCGGTCCTGGTTGCCGTGCTCTCCGTCATCCGTGCGGTCGCGAGTCCGCTCGGCATGACGGCGCTGGATTTCGTCGCGCCGCTCGCATTCGTCGCGTTCGTTCTCCTGCTGAGCATCCGCAAGCTCGCGGGGGTCGGAGCGGCCAGGCAGGGGACGGCGCCGGCCAACCGCTGACGGCGCCCACCCGGCGTGGCTGCCCTGAATGCTGTATACCAACGCATAGGTCGCCGGCAGATTAGGGGGGAGTCGCGATGATGCAACGGGTTTCTGCATCGGCAATGGTTGCCATGGCCGTCGTCGTTGCCGCAGCCTGTGGCGGAGGCGGCACCACCTCCGGTTCGGGCTCGTCTGTCACCTTCGCGGCGCCCGTCTCCCAGACGGGGGCGTTCGGACAGGCGGAGGGGCTGTACACCCTCCAGGGCTACAAGTTCTGCGTTCAAACGCTGAACTCGAAGGGCGGCATCAGCTTTGGCGGCCAATCGCACAAGGTGAACCTGGTCACCGAGGACGACCAGAGCGTGGCCGCGACCTCAGCTCAGATCGTCGACCAGTTCAACGACCAGGGCGACAAGCTCATCCTCAGCCCATACGGTTCCGCGGGCACCACGGCGGTGGCGCCGGTGGTCGAGCGCAACGGGCAGGTGATGGTCGACAGCAACGGCGCCGACACCGCGATTTTCACCCACGGTTACAAGAGCACGTTCGCGGTGCTGTCGCCCAGCAGCTCCTATGTGACCAGCATCATCGATGCGCTCGCGGGGCTCAGCCCGGCGCCCAAGACGGTGGCGATCATCGCCGCGAGCGACGGGTTCAGCCAGCACGCAGCGGAGCAGGGCGTGGCTGAAGCCAAGGCGAAGGGAATCTCCGTGGTGCCGTCAGCGACGGCCTACACCTCCTCGACCAAGGTCACCGCCAACGCCACGGACGTGTCGAGCGCGCTGATCGCGATCAAGGGCACCAACCCGGACGTGATCATCATCTCGGCCCACCTGAACGAGGCGGTCGCCGCTGTGAAGCAGGCTTCTGAGCTGGGCGTCAAGCCGAAGGACGGTTTTGCCGCCACGGTTGCTCCGCCCACGCCTGCCTTCATCTCCGCGCTCGGCAAGTCCTCTGAAGGGGTCTTCGGCAGCACGCAGTGGGTGCCGGAAATCTCCGCCTCGGACACGGTGTTCGGCAGCGCACACGAGTTCCTCACCAACTTCACCAACACGTATGGATGGTCGGCCCAGCAGTACCCGTACCAGGCGGCTGACGCGGCAGCCGGGTGCGAGGCGCTCGCGCTGGCGATCGAGAAGGCGGGCTCAGCCGATCCGGCGGCGGTCCGCACGGCGCTGGCGGGCCTGAAGGCCGATACGTTCTACGGCCACATCGAGTTCGACTCCACCGGGATGAACACCGTCAAGCCGATGTACGTGATCCAGATTCAGAAGTCCGCCTTCGTGACCATCTATCCGAGCAGCCTGGCGACCAAGCAAGCGATCTGGCCCGCCGTTTCGTAGGCCATAGGTGTCGCAGTTCCTTCAGGCGGCCGCCTATGGCGTAGTCCAGGGCGGCCTCCTGGGGCTCGTCGCCGTCGGCTTCTCGCTCGTCTGGGGAATCATGAACGTGGTCAACTTCAGCCACGGCGCGCTGGCGGTGACCGGCGCCTACATCGCGTGGATCCTGAACATACGGTTTGGGGTTGACCCGTTCCTCGCCATCCCGGTGGTCGCGGTCGCACTCTTCGCATTCGGCTACGTCCTGCAGCGCGGCCTGATCAACCTGGTCATCAACGCGCCGATCTTCCTGACGCTTCTGCTCACGTTCGGCTTGAACCTGGTCATCCTTAACGGACGATCGACACATCGTATGCATCGCAGAGCTTCGCGATCGGCGCGGTGAACGTGCCCTACGGCCGGCTGGCGGCCTGCTTCCTGGCGCTCGGCATCACCGTCGCGCTGGCGCTCATGATGTCCCGCACGCGGCTGGGCCACGCGATCGGCGCCACGGGCATGGACCGCGGCGCGGCGCGGTTGATGGGCATTCGCGCACGTCATATCTATGCGGTGACGTTCGGGATCGCCGCGGCTCTGGCCGGGGTCGCGGGGACGATGATCGCCACGGTCGGCTCCTTCAACCCGACGACGACTCCGGGTCAGCTCACGCTCGATGCCTTTGTGATCTCAGTCCTGGGCGGGCTCGGCAACATGTACGGCGCGCTGGTCGGTGGCCTGGTGCTGGGCATCGCGGAGTCGCTGGGCGGTCTGCTGCTGACCGGAACGTGGGTCAACGCGATTGCGATGGCGGTGCTGATCATCACCCTGGTCATCCGGCCGTCCGGACTGATCGGCAAGGCCCTGTACGGCGGCCGAGTCGAGGTGTGACACAGAAACCGTCTGCCGGCCCCGTGGCCGAGGTCCTGCAGGGGCGCTCTCGCAGCACGCAGGCGATGTTCGGCGACTGGATCCGGTCGCGCACCCCAGCCAACTCCTGGCCCGTGGTGGCGGGTTTTGCCGTGTTCGCCGCGATGCTTGGTTTGCAACAGCTGATCGTTCCCGGCACGCAGCGCCTGCTCACCTCCGTTTTCCTGTTCGTCGCCCTCGCGCAGGCGTGGAACATCATCGGCGGCTACACCGGCTACGCAAGCTTCGGCCAGGTCGCATTCTTCGGCCTCGGCGCGTACACGGTGGCCGTGCTCATGAACAACTACCACGTCTCGTTCTGGGTGGCGCTCCCGGTGGCGGTGGTGGTGGGGGTGCTGTTCGCCGTGGTGATAGGCGTCCCGCTCCTGCGCCTGCGTGGTCACTACTTCGCGATCGCGACCCTGGGTGCAGCTGAAGGCGCCCGCGAGGTGATCAACAACATGACCTCGGTCACCGGCGGCGGGGGTGGCATCACCATCCCGACCTTCGGCTCTGAGGCCCCGACGCCGTATTTCGGCAAGCCTGGCTTCTATCTGGCTTTTCTCGTGCTTGCGGCGGTGTCGGTCGCCGTCGCCGCGCTTATCGCCCGGAGCAGGTTTGGCTACGCAATGGTTGCCGTGCATGAGGACGAGGACGCAGCAGGAGCGGTCGGCATCAACACAACGGTGGTGAAGGTCATCGCATTCGCCGTGTCGGCGGCGATCGTCGCCTGCGCCGGCGCGTTCTATGCGTTCCAGCAGATCGAGTTCTATCCGACAGACGTGTTCGACGCCAGCTTCACGGTGTTGATGGTGATCATGGTCGTGATCGGTGGAAGCGGCTCGGTCGTCGGTCCGCTGGCGGGCGCCGTAGGGCTCGAACTCCTGTCGCAGTTCTTGCGAGTGAATCTCGGCAGCTTCAATCAACTGATCTTCGGGGCGATCATCGTGCTGGTCGTCGTGTTCTTTCCGCAGGGTGTCGTGATCTACCTTCGAGACGCCTGGCGGACGCGGCAGTTTTCCATCCTCGACAACGTGAGGCGGTACCGCCTGTGATCGCTCCCGTCGAAGTACCATCGGCCGCCGTCCTCGAGGTTCGCCATCTTGCCAAGCGATTCGGCGGTCTGTGGGCGCTGCGCGATGTCAGCTTCTCGGTCTCAGAGGGCGAGATCCTCGGAGTCATCGGTCCCAACGGGGCGGGCAAGAGCACGCTGGTAAATCTCATCACAGGCCACTTGCGGCCCACCACCGGCCAGGTCTTGATCGGTGGCCGTGACGTCACCGGGCTGCGCCCGTGGGTAATCGCCCACGACCGCGTCGCGCGCACTTTCCAGATCGTCAAGCCCTTTCGCGGCCTGACGGTCCGCGAGAACGTCGCCATCGGCGCGATGCATGGCAATGAGCGCGACCGCAGCGTGCGCGATGCGCTGACCACGGCCGATGAGCTGCTCGACCTGGTCGGAATCGCCAAGCACGCGAATGCGACCCCTACGCAGCTCAGCGTCGCCGACGCCCGCCGGCTCGAGCTGGCCAAGGCTCTGGCGACCCGCCCGCGGCTGTTGCTGATCGACGAGGTGATGGCGGGTCTGCGCCACCACGAGATCGAGTCCGCGGTCGGGCTCATCCACCGGCTGCGCGACAGCGGGATCACGATCGTCGCGGTTGAGCACGTGATGAAGGCGATCGTCTCGGTCAGCGATCGCATCCTGGTCCTGCACCACGGCTCGATCCTGGCCCTGGGCTCGCCGAGTGAAGTCCTTGCCGATCCGCGGGTAATCGAGGCCTACCTGGGCCACCGCTATCTCGACCGGAGGTCGAGTTGAGCCTGCTGGAGGTGCGCAACCTGAACGCGGGATATGGCCGCATCCAGGTCCTGTGGGACGTGAGCATCGATGTGGAACCCAACCAGGTCGTCGCCCTGGTGGGAGCCAACGGCGCCGGCAAGACAACGCTGCTTCGCGCGCTCACCGGCATGATCCGGATCCGGTCCGGCAGCATCCACTTCCAGGGCCACGAGATGGCGGGCTCGGCCATCGAATCGATCGTCGACCTCGGCATCGCCCACGTCCCCGAGGGGAGGCGGCTCTTCATGGGTCTCACGGTCCGCGAGAACCTGCTCCTGGGCGGCTGGCGGAAGAACAACCGGGACCTGACTCGAGTCATCGAGCTGTTCCCCGCGTTGGGGGAGCGCCTTAACCAGACCGCTTCGACGATGTCCGGCGGCGAGCAGCAGATGTGCGCCATCGGCCGGGGCTTGATGAGCATGCCGACGCTGCTTTTGATCGACGAGCTCTCGCTCGGCCTGGCGCCGAAGACCGTCGACGAGATCGTCGCCCGGCTGCCCCAGATCGCGGCATCCGGGACAGCGGTGCTTCTCGTCGAGCAAGACATCGATATCGCGCTGTCCGTCTCCGAGCGCGCCTACGTGGTCGAAACCGGCCGGATCACGAGGTCGGGACCGTCCCGGGAGCTGCTGACCGATCGAAGCATCCAGGAGGCGTACCTGGGCCTTTCACCCGGTTAACCGGATTCCGAACCGGGGTGCAAGATCCTGCGAGAAAGAGAAATCTTGCGCATGTTTGGGGCTGAAACTGGGTAAGTAGTCTGTAATCGCCCGCGGTTAGGGCGAACCCCGCATCAAGGGCAAGGATCGAGCCCTCGGAGGCAGGCACAGATGAGTGTTCTGCTTGGTTTCCTCCTTCTTTTGTCGACGCTTGCCGCGCTCGCGCTGTACGTCATCGGAAGATCGATCGTGGTGATCGGCCCGGCCGAGATCGGCTTGGTCATCAAGCGGGTGTCGCGCCGGCACAACACGACCGACACGCCTATCGCCTTCGCCGGCGAAGCCGGCTACCAGGCTGAGCTGCTCATGCCCGGCGTCCGCTTCAAGCTCTGGCCTACCTACACCGTCATCAGGTATCCCTGGGTCCAGGTCCCGGCGGGCGAGATCGGCGTCGTGATCTCGCAGATCGGCGATCCGCTTCCGACCGGCGCCAAGTCGGCCGCCTACCGTCCGGAGTTCGGCAACTTCACCCACCTCCGCGCCTTCGTCGACGGCAAGGGCCAGAAAGGCGTCCAGCGCCCGGTGCTGCCGCCCGGCACGCTCGCGCCGATCCACCCGATCGCGTTCCTCGTGATCACGGCCTCCAAGGCTTACGGACTGCCGGTCGACCGGCAGATCGTCGCCCGCGGACCCCTGGCGCCGGCCTCGTTCGGCCTGCAGCCGGACCAGTTCCGGGTGACGGTCATCGCGCCCAACGGCAGCGAGGACACCGTCGGCATAGTCACCACTCTGGAGGGCGAACCGCTCGGCCCGGCCGACATCGCCTGCCGGATTGGTGGCTTCAGCGACATAGAGGCGCTGGAGAAGCAGCCGGACATCACCGACTCGGAGCTCATCGAAGCTCTGCTCGGCAAGAAGAACGAGCTGCACAACAACTACCAGGACTTCCAGGCCTTCCTGGACAGGGGAGGGCGGATCGGGCTCCAGCACGACCCGCTGCTCTACGGGGCCTACCTGCTCAACCCGTTTCTCGTGCGGGTCGAGCTGGCTCCGATGCTGGTCGTCAACCAGGGCGAGGTGGCCGTGATCAAGGGCTACGTCGGTCTGCCCACGCTCGACACCTCGGGGCCCGAGTTCAAGTTCGGCTCGATCGTGCAGCCGGGCCACCGCGGCATCTGGCGCGAGGCGCTGCGGACCGGCAAGTACCCGCTGAACCCGCGCATCTACGCGGCCGAGAAGGTGCCGACCTTCATCCTCACCCTGAACTGGGCCGAGGCGAACTCGGTCGCGCATAACCTGGACGCTCAGCTCAGCCCGATCGAGGGCAAGAGCCGGGAGGGGTTCATCTTCAAGATCGACCTGCAGGTCCAGATCCACGTGCCTGACACGAGAGCCCCGAAGGTCATCTCGATGGTCGGCTCGATGCAAAACCTCGTCAACGAGGTGCTGCAGGCGGCGGTCGGGAACCACTTCCGGAACACGCTCCAGGGCCTGGAGGCGGTGCGTTTCATCGAGACGCGCGACCAGGTGCAGGCGGCGGCGCTGGAGGCGATCTCGCGCTACCTGGCTGCCTACGAGGTCGAGACCCGCGGCGTCTACATCCAGGACGTGACGTTCCCCCAGGAGCTGGTCGCGGTGCTCACGCGGCGGGAGATCGCCAACCAGGAGAAGGCGACGTTCGAGGAGCAGAAGGACGCGCAGACGGTGCGCATAGACCTCGAGAAGGCACGCGGGACTGCCGACATGCAGGCGGAGCTGGCCAAGGCCCAGGTGTCGGTGGACATCAACCGTGCCAGGGCCAACGCCCGCAAGGCGGAGGCAGACGGCGAGGCGGCCTACGTCCGGGTCACCGGCGAGGCCGAAGGTTCGCGCCGTCGTGCGATCGGTCTGGGCGACGCGGCAGCCGTCGAGGCGCTTGGGCTGGCCAAGGCCAAGGGATACGACGCGCAGGTGCGCAGCCTGGGCTCGACACCGACGGCGGCGGTGGCCATCGCTAACGCGCTCTCCGAGGGCAAGCTCGACGTCATGCCGGAGGTGCTCGTCACAGGCGGCGGCGCGTTGGAAGGCCTTGCCGCCACGTTCATGCGCTCGTTGAACGGCAACAGCGAGGCCAAGGCCGAGAAGTAGGCGGAGGACAGACCAGGGGGCCCACGCCCCCTGGTCTTCCCCGATTAAGCTGCCCGCGATGGATCTCGGACTGTCCGGAAAGCTCGTCATCGTCACCGGCGGCGCGTCGAACCTCGGTCGGGCGATCACCCTGGGTTTCGCCAAGGAAGGCGCGCGCGTGGTGATCGCCGACGTGGACGACGAGCAGGCGAAGAAGGTGGAATCCGAGGCGCCCTCAGGAACGATCGTCGCCCGCCACACCGACGTCACGAATTGGGAATCGGTCTCCTCGACGGTGGCGTTCGCAGAGGGCTCGATGGGCGGAGTCGACGTACTCGTCAACTGCGCAGGGTGGACGGTCGACCGCTTGTTCATGGAAAAGCCCCGCGCCGAGTGGGAGCGCGAGATCGCGATCGACACGTGGGGATTCATCAACACCGTGCGGGCGGTGCTCGATCCGATGATCAAGCGCGGATACGGACGCGTCGTGTCGATCGGATCTGACGCCGGCCGGATGGGCGAGTGGCGTGAGGCCGTCTACAGCGGCACCAAGGCAAGCGTGATCGCGATGTCGAAGTCGATCGCGCGGGAGGTTGGCAAGCACGGGATCACGCTGAACGTCGTGTGTCCAGGTCTGGTCGTCGGAGCAGTCCAAGATGTTCACACCCGAAGCGCTCCAGAAGGCCGCCAAGGCGTATCCGCTGCGTCGCCTCGGCACGCCGGACGACGTTGTGCCGGCGGTCCTCCTGCTGGCTTCTGACCGTGCGTCCTACATCACGGGCCAGACGCTGTCGATCAGCGGCGGCTACACCATGATCTGATTGAGGATCTCTTCTCGGATCTGTCGCCAGCGCTCCGCCCGATGACGGCCGGCGAGCGGAAAGATGAAGGTGTCGACCCCGGTGGCCCGCAGCTCCCGCAGCCGGCTCGCGCACTGCTCTGACGTGCCGACGATGGCCAGGACTCGGGTCAGGTCGTCGGAAACGGCCGCCCTATGACCGGCTCGCGTCGAGAGGTGCTCCGCGTAGTCGTATGACTCGGCGCTGGCGGCGATCTCGTTGCGGAAGGGGTGCAGGCTTTCGGGGAGCTCCTTGTAATGCGCCAGCAGCCGCGCCTGGGTCGATGCCCACGACCGCACGTTATCGAGGGCGCCGGCCATGGTCGCCATGAATGTGATCTCGATGTCGGTTCGCGCGCGTCCCGCGGCGCGAATTCCAGCCTCGACCCATTCGACCTGGCGCCGCACCAGGTCGGGTTGGGCGGGACCCATGACGATGGCGCCGTCTGACATGCGTCCCGCCAGCTCGCACATGCGCTGCTGGCTCACCGCGAGGTAGATCGGGACGCTTGGGTCGAGGTGGGAGCGAAAGAACCCGATCGCCTCCTCCACCTCAGCCACCTTCTGGGGTTTCAGCCCGATGCCATACAGGGCCGAGTCACCGGCGCCGAGACCGAGGATTGCACGGCCATGGGAGATCTCCGCCACCGCGGCGATCGCGTTGGACGTGACGGTGGGATGTCGCGTCACGGCGTTGGTGACGCCGGTGCCGAGTGCAATGCGAGTGGTATTCAACGCGGCGACCACGAGGCCCGCGTAGACGTCCTTCATCGCGAGCTGGGAATCGATGACCCAGATCCGCCGCACGCCGTCTCGTTCCAGCTCCGCAACGAACGCGGCCCAGCTCTCGAACGATTGCCGGGGGCTGATCCCGACGCTGACGTCGAACTCAGTCATTTCTCTTCAGGTCGGGGACCGCGCGACATCGATTGCTTGCGACGCGTCACCGCTTCGCGCCGCTCCGGGCTGGCCGCCGCAGCGGTACGCAGCTGTTGGGCCTGGAGCAGGTCCTCGCCGGCTATGGCGCGCCGTTCCAGCAGGTTGAGGCTGGCCTTGGTGCCCTGGACCGCCGGTCGCGGTGCGGCGGCAAGCATCTCGGCGATCGCCTGCACCCGATCGTCCAGCAGCGCAGCGGGGACCACCTCGGTGACGAGTCCCCAACGGCTGGCTGTCTCGGCATCCAGCTCAGGCATGGCGAGCAAGAGGTCGGTGGCCCTGGCAAGACCGCAGATCTGGACCAGGCGGGCGACGAACTGGAAGCGGTAGACGACGCCCAGGCTCACGGCGGGCACCGAGAGCCGGAGATCGTCGGCCGCGACCCGAAGGTCGCAGTTCAACGCGATCTCGACCGCGGCACCGTGGCAGTGGCCCTGCAGCCGTGCGATCACAGGCGCCGGACAAGCTCGCAACGCCGCGGCCGCATCGCCGATGTGCCGGTCCGCATCGAGATCGTCGATCGTCCCGGTGAGTCGCGACAGGTCATAGCCCGACGAGAACGCCTCCGTGCCGGCGCCTCGCAGGATCACCGCCCCCGCCCGGTCGCCACCGCTCCGCAGCGCCTCCGCAAGCGCGCTCAGCAGCTCTGGGTCGAGCGCGTTGCGCCGGTCGGGCCGGTCGATCGTGAGCGTGAGGACGTCGTTCGCGCCCCACTCGCTGCGCAGCGTCTCAGGCAATTTCGGCCAGGAATGAGTTGATCGAACCCGCCAGCTCGTGCGGCTTCTCGACCGGGATCGGATGGCCCGCGTCCGGGATGATCTCGAGCCGGCTGCCTTTGATGCCCGCGGCGATGATCTCGGCCGCCTTCGGCGGGCAGTGCCGGTCCTTCTCCGACGCGACGATCAGCGTCGGCACGGTGATGCGTCCAAGGTCTGGGTCCAGGGGCGCCTCGTTGAGCGCCGCCATGGCCGCACACGCGTTGCCATAACCGCGAGGATCGGCTGTCGACTCCCGTCTGATC
Organism: Chloroflexota bacterium; assembly: GCA_005887685.1. GTDB lineage: Bacteria > Chloroflexota > Dormibacteria > Dormibacterales > Dormibacteraceae > 40CM-4-65-16. The sequence goes on from VBHJ01000150.1 coordinate 30,751, forward strand.
ATCAGAGCTTCCTCCAGCTCACCCGGTGATTCTGCGTACACGTCGGCCGTGTCGCGGTCGAGCGTCTCCCGAAGCTGCGGATCGCCTCGCTCGACCATGTCCACCCTCTGGCGATACCAGTCGGCTGCCACGCGCCCGACGCGACTCGACGTCGCCACAAGCACCAATCCGCGGACGTCCATCGGGAAATCGATTGCGAATCGCATGGCGACTGTTCCACCTAGCGAGAATCCGGCGATATCCACCTGCTCGAGGTGGATGGCGTCCATGAACTCGAGCAGGTCGTTGCCCAGCTGACGCAGGTTGCCATGCGGTGTGCCGAGTGTCGTCTGGCCGTGGCCCCTGAGGTCATACAGAAACACGCGCCGGTGGAGCATCAGGTCCGGAAGAGTGCGCCGCCATGCCCGGTGATCGTCCGCGAGGCCGTGGATGAGGACGAGGGGATCGCCGCGCCCAACCTCGGAATAGGCAACCTCCATGTCGTCGATGCGGACGCTCATCGCTGGGCCGCGAGCTCGCGGAGTGATTTCCGGTTCACCTTGCCCGGTCCCGAAAGTGGGAGCTCGTCGACCCGATGCACCACCTCCGGCCACTTGTAGCGTGCAAGGCCGCGCTCTTGAAGGAATCGATCAACGTCCTGTTTCGTCAGGTCGGTCCGCGCGACCACGAACGCGACCGGCACCTCGCCCAGCTCGGGATGCGGGCGCCCGACTACGCAAACATCGATCACTTCAGGATGCGCGCGCACCATCGACTCGACCTCGTAAGGGTTGATGTTGGTTCCGCCCCTGATGATGACGTCCTTGACGCGGCCGGCGACGTGGAGGTATCCGTCGTCGTCGATGAAACCCAGGTCGCCCATGTGCGCCCATCCGTCATCTGACAGGGGTCCATAAGTCTCGCCCCAGTACCGGTCCTGGACAAGGTCGCCGCGCATGCAGATCTCTCCGTCGGCGATCTGCCACTCGGCTCGATCGTGGGGTCGCCCGACCGTGGTCCAGCGGAGAGGTTGGGGATCGGACGGGCTCGCGACCGCGAGCTGGCCTGCATCCATCGAGCCGTAGAAGCTCGAGATTGGAACTAGGGTCGAGGATTCCCAACGCTCCGCGATCTCTGGGGGCAGCGGCGCCCCCGCGACCGCGACCGCTCGCAGAGACGCTGTCGGGTGAACCGGGTGGTTCAGCATCCTGATGACGTTGGTGGGCACACCGACCATCACGGTAGCCCGCGAAGCGGCCGCCACGTCGAGGCAGTGCTCCGGGGTCCAGTGCGGCTCTCGGAGCATGACCAGCGCGGCTCCGGCTCGCAGGCAGTAGAGGCACATGCCCCCGATGCCCTGGGTCAGCGGGGTCATCGGAAGGACGCGGTCCTTCTCGGTGATCTCCAGCCGCCGGGTGAAGCCCTCGAAAGTGACCTGTTTCAGGCGCGCCGAGAGTGAGGCTAGCTTGGGCATGCCCGTCGTGCCGGAGGTCATGGCGATCTCGACGATCCGATCCGGGTCGGGATCGGCGCTAGCCGGCTGGGCCGATACGTCGCGCAGCAGGTCTTCCAGGTTCGCGCCGGTGACGATCAGCGCAGGCCGCGTCTTCTCGCCCAGCCACCGCATCTCGTGCTCGCCGAGGCTCATCGGCAACGGCAGGATGACTGCTCCGAGGTCAGGGATCGCAAGCTCCAGCGCGACGTGCTGCCAGACGTTCGGCAGCTGCACGCCGACGACGTCGCCCGCCTTCACGCCCCGAGCCGCGAGCACGCGTTGGAAACGGCGCACATGCTCGAGGAGCAGCCCGAACTCGATCTCGCCCTCGTCCCATACAGCGGTGGCATGGGGACGGCGCCGAGCGTTCCACTCGAGGTAGCTCATCGGGTCGTACGGCCGCGTCAACTGAGCGACCCGGTCCGGAGAAAGCGGGAGCGACACGTCGTTGAGCGACAGGGCATCAGCGATCGCATTGGCGACAGCCGCCGTCGCGCCTATTGTTCCTCCCTCGCCGGCACCCTTGGTGCCCAGCTCGTGGACGGTCGACGGCGTGACGAGGTGCGTGATCTCGACGGACGGCGCCTCGCCCGCGGTGGGGATGAGGTAATCGAGAAAGGTTCCGCTCAGCAGCTGTCCGTCTGGGCCATACGCGACCTCCTCCATGAGAGCAGCCCCGACGCCCTGCGTTACGCCGCCCACCACCTGGCCTTCGACGACGCTCGGGTTGATCAGCACCCCGCAATCCTCGGCCACGACGTAACGGAGGATCTTGGCCGCGCCGGTCTCGCGGTCCACCTCGACGAGGCACGCGTGGGTGGCGTATGGGTACGAGGCCTGGGGCGCGTCGTAGGTCACCGACACGTCGAGGACATGCTGACCGTCGTTGCGCTCCGCGAGCTGGGCCAGCGTGAGGTCCGCGGGCTCGCCATCGACCAGCACCGCGGCGCCGTCGATCGAGAGTCGCTCGGTGGGCTGGTCCAGCCGATACGACGCCGCATCGAGGATGGCCTCTCGCAGCAGCTTCGCGGCACGATAGGCGCTTGTCGCCGCGGTGACGGAACCGCGGCTCATGAACGATCCCGTCCCGTGGCCGACCGTCGCGGTGTCGGTCTGTTCGACAACCACGCTTTCGGCCGCGACGCCGATGCCGGCGGCCGCAACCTGTGCGAACGTCGTATGCGATCCCTGTCCGATCGCGGGGCATGTCGTCTGGAGGTGCACCCGGCCGTCGGCGGCGAGCCACACGCGAGAGGTGTCGGTGCCAGGGATGTCGTCCATGCCGCGACCCTGAAACGTCGACGATCCGGCGCCCGTGTACTCGACGTAGGAGCCGATGCCGATTCCAAAGAGGCGGCCCTCGCTCCGCCCCCTTGCCTGCTCCTTGCGCGCGGCCCCGTAGTCGAACACCTGCAACGCAGAATCGAGCGCGGCGGCGTAGTCGCCCGAGTCATATGGATGCCGCGTGACACTTAGATACGGCATCTGCGACGCCTGCACGAAGTTGACGCGACGAACGTCCGCGGGATCGAGGCCCAGCCGCGCCGCGATCAGGTCCATCAGGCGCTCGTGCGCGAGCACGGCCGTCACCATTCCAACGCCGCGATACGCGCCTTCAGGGCATTTGTTGGTCGCGACTGCATATGTGTCGTACTCATAGGCCCGGATGTCATATGGCCCCGTGATGAGTCCGGCTGTGCCGAGCGGGTCGAGCAACGGACCGAAGGGCCTGATCCCGTATGCCCCGATGTTGGAGAAGATCGTTGCGCGCAGGCCCAGCACGCGCCCGTCCTTGCGCACGGCGGCACTGAACTTGACGTTCTGGTCGCGCGCGTGGCTCGCGGCACGCATGTGCTCCGAGCGCGTCTCGACCCACTTGACCGGAGCGTTCATCCGCATTGAGATCCACGCGAGGAGGATCTCCTCCGGGTAGACCTGTGCCTTGACCCCAAAGCCCCCTCCTACGTCCGTCGCGACGACGCGAACGGCGGCCCGGTCCAGCTGCAGGCACTCCGAGATCGCATCCGCGACGAGGTGCGGAATCTGAGTCGACGTCCAGACGCCGACGCCTCCCTCGCCGTCGGGCGCGGCGATGACGCCACGACCCTCCAACGGCGCGGCGGACACGCGCGGGTGGGTCACCTCACCTTCGACGACTAGATCACAGCGCTCGAACGCGTCCTCCAGGTTGCCGTAGGCGCGGTGGCCCAAAAAGTAGAGGTTCTCCGCCACGGCTTCATGCACGAGTGGAGCGTTCTCGGCCACCGCGTCTTCAAATGTGACGATCGCCGGGATGGGGTCGATCTCGGCCTGGATGAGCTCCACCGCGTCGGCTGCCCGGTAGCGGGTGTCCGCGACGGCCGCGGCCATCATCTCGCCCACGAAGCGCACGCGATCGATCGCGAGGATCGGCCGTTCCGGGGAGACCGCACCGGGCGTCGAGAGATGGACGGCCAAAGGCAGGCATGTGCCGTCAAGGTCCGCGGCGGTGAAAACCGCGCGTACGCCCGGCCCGGCCTGCGCGCCTGAAACGTCGAGCCCGTGGAGGCGGCCGCTGGCGATCGGACTCCGCAGCAGGCCGACGTGCAGGCATCCGTCCGGCTCGAGGTCGTCGGCGAACTTGGCGGTTCCGCGCAGCAGGCGGCCATCCTCGAGCCGCCTCAGGCGCATGCCGAGTGGGCCGCCCTCAGCCATCGGGTGAAACGTTAAGCGCTCAGCGCCGGCTGCTCCCCCTGTGCCTGAGTACCGCAGTTGCGGTATTGACACCCGGTCCCATGAGTTGGTACGGATCAAGGCAACAGAATCACCCATTGGCTGTGGGGAGGTGTGTATGTCCGCGCGTTTGACGGTGTTTCGGGTCTTCCCTTTTCTTGTCCTGGCGGCTGTTGCCCTCGCGGCATTCGCGGGGTCGTCGCCTGGCATAAGACATGCGGTCGCCATGCATCACAACCGGCCGATCATCCACGTGGGAGCAAACCAGTCCAACAACTGGTCTGGCTACAACCAGGGAGCGCTCGAGCAGGGCGGCAAGACCTTCACCTCGATTTCGGGCACGTGGACCGTGCCAACCGCCTCCGCTCGCAAGGCGAATGAGGCCGAATATTCGGCGACCTGGATCGGGATCGGCGGCGGATGCATCGACGCGGGATGCATGGCCACCGACAGCACGCTCATCCAGGATGGAACCGGGCAGGACGTCGATTCGACAGGACACGCGAGCTACTACGCCTGGTGGGAGATCATCCCCGCGCCCAGCGTGAACCTGAGCGGGTGCAGCCCGGACCCTAACTGCACGGTCGCCGCCGGCGACCAGGTCACCAGCACGATTGCGACATCCATCAACGGGCTCTGGACCATGTCGATGAGCGACAACACGCGTGGTTGGACCTGGTCGATGTCGATCGGGTACTCGTCGACTGAGGGATCCGCGGAGTGGATCGAGGAGACGCCGGTGGTGCTCGACAACTCGGGCAATGTCACCATCGGACCGATGCCGAACCTGACGGGCGCGCATTTCGACCTTGCCACGACCAACGGGGCTGCGGCGGGACTCATGGCTTCTGAAGAGATGCAGCTGGTCGACCTCAATCGCAACGTGATCGCGACGCCATCCGCCCCCGATCCGGATGCGGACGGATTCAACGTTTGCACCTACGCCGGGTCCTGCGGGGCTCCAGCCGGCAGCTGACACATCAGCGGGAGGGTCCCGAACGACCCTCCCGTCCTATCCTTCTTGCTCATCGACGGCATCGCCCGTTTCAACGCACTGGCGCCGAAAGAAGCTGAAGAGGGCCTGTACAGATGCCTGGCCAATCGTCGCTGGGCGGCCGAAGTATCCACGAACCGACCCTACCCGGACACGCAGGCTCTTCTCGCGGCGGCTCAGGGTGCGTTGAACGCATTGACGGATGAGGACTGGGTGGCGGCATTCACGGCACACCCGCGAATCGGCGAGAGGGGCGGCGACGCGCCCGAGAGCTCGCGGCGCGAGCAGAGCCACGCCTTGCGGTCGCCGGCCGATACCCTGACCGCGCTCGAACGCGACAATCGGCAGTATGAGGAGAAGTTTGGCCACGTCTTTCTCATCAGGGCCGGTGGACGGAGCGGGGAGGAGATCCTGTCCGAGCTGCGGCGCCGCATGAAGAACGATCCCGCCACGGAATTCGCCGAGGCGTGTCGCGAGCTCGCGCAGATCGCCACCGAGCGGCTGTCGCTGCTGGTTTCATGAGCATCTCGACCCACGTCCTGGACACGATGCGAGGGTCGCCCGCCGCGGGCCTGGCGGTGAGGCTGAAGCGCCATGAGCCAGACGGCGATTGGAAAGAGGTGGCGGATGCGGTCACCGACGCGGACGGCCGCGTGCCCGAGCTGACCGAAGAGGAGCTCGAGGCGGGGGAGTACCGGCTCGAGTTCGACACCCGGCCATATTTCGAGCGGTCGGGACTCAGCGCGTTCTACCCGGCGGTCACGGTGATCTTCAGCTTCGACGGCGGTCACCTGCACGTGCCTCTGCTCCTCAGCGCGTACGGGTTCACCACCTACAAGGGCACATGACCATCGTCCTCGGCGACAACCAGTACGGCAAGGCGGAGACGCATGTCGTTCGGGTCACAAAGTCCGGTGGGACCCATGAAATTCGGGATCTCACAGTCACCGTTGCGCTTGCGGGCGATTTCGCCGAGACGCACCTCAGCGGGGACAACAGCAAAGTCGTGGCGACTGACACCCAAAAGAACACCGTTTTCGCCTTCGCGCGCGACCCGATCGGCGACATCGAGGATTTCGGCCTCCGGCTGGCCCGGCATTTCGTCGGCGAGTTCGCGTCCGTCTACCGCGCCCGCGTGCACATCGACGAAGCCGCCTGGTCCCACATCGGCGTCGGCGGCAAGCCTCACGACCACGCGTTTGTCCGCGCCGGTTCGGAGAAGCGCATGGCGACGGTCACCTGCACAGACGACGGGAGCTGGGTCGTGAGTGGCGTCGGCGACCTTCTGGTGCTGAAGTCCACCGGCTCGGAGTTCCACGGCTTTCTAAAGGACCGCTTCACCACGCTTGCCGAGACTGAAGAGCGGATCCTGGCGACGTCGGTCGTCGCCCGGTGGCGTCACGTCGACACTCAGGTGGAGTGGGCAAGGTCGCACGATGACGTGCGCCGTCTTCTGCTCGAAACCTTTGCCCTCAAACACAGCCTGTCGCTGCAGCAGACGCTCTACGCCATGGGGGAGGCCGTGTTGCGCGCGCGCCCCGAGGTCGCGGAGATCCGGATGTCGATGCTCAACAAGCATCATTTCGCCGTCGACCTCTCGCCATTTGGCATGGCGAACGAGAACGAGGTCTTCTACGCGTCCGACCGGCCATTCGGCCTGATCGAGGGCACGGTGACACGCGACGACGCGCCGGAACCCGGTTTCGCCTGGTAGATGGAGTTTCTCCAGCCGTCGACGTGGACCGAAGCGCTCGGAATGAAGGCGGCGCACCCGGAGGCGACGCCCATCGCGGGCGGCACCGACCTCATGGTCGAGATCAACCTCGACCACGGCCGCCCGGTCGCGATCATGGACCTGACGCGAATCGCCGAGCTCAACGAGTGGGGGACTGAGGACGGCCGGCTCCGCATCGGCGCCGGCGTGACGTATACGCGACTGATCGACGAGCTTGGCGACCGGCTGCCAGGCCTGGCCATGGCGTCCCGCACGGTCGGGTCGCCCCAGATCCGCAACCGCGGCACGGTAGGGGGCAACCTCGGGACCTCGTCGCCGGCCGGCGACGCGCTCCCACCGCTGCTCGCGTCGGATGCGCTCGTCGAGCTGGCTTCCGTCTCCGGCACGCGGCGGTTGCCCGTGCGCGAGTTCTTCACCGGGCCCAAGCGAAACGCGATGCGGAAAGACGAGCTGATCGCCGCATTCCTTGTCGGGCCGGCGGCCGGGGCGCAGCAATTCTCCAAGGTCGGAACACGCAACGCGATGGTCATCGCGGTCTGCTCGTTTGCCCTTGCCATCGATCCAGAGCGGCGCACGGTCGGGACCGGCATCGGCTCGGCGGGGCCGACGCCCCTTCGCGCGCCCGACGCGGAAACCTTCATCCAGGCCGAGCTCGACTGGGACGGCCGGAAGCAGGTGAGCCCGGCCACCCTGGATCGATTCGGCGAGCTGGTCGCGGCCGCGGCGCGGCCGATCGACGACATCCGCGGCACGGCCGACTACCGCCGGCACGCGCTGGCAGTGCTGGCGCGCCGCTGCCTGGCGTGGGCGTGGGCCGCGTGAGGATCACCTGCGTCGTCAACGGACAGTCACGAACGACCGATGACGTGTGGGCCGGCGAAAGCCTTCTCTACGTGCTTCGCGAACGTTTTGGGCTGTACGGCTCGAAGAACGCGTGCGAGCAGGGTGAATGCGGATCGTGCTCCGTCTACCTCGATGGGACGCTGGTTTGCGCGTGCCTGGTGCTCGGTGGACAGGCCCACGGTCGCGAGATATTGACCGTCGAGGGTATCGCGCCCGAGAGCTCGCCGCATCGCGTGCAAAAGGCGTTCGTCGAAGCCGGGGCGGTGCAATGCGGTTTCTGCACGCCCGGTCTCATCGTGGCGACGCACGACCTCCTGCAGCGGGTGCGTCAGCCGACCGACGCGCAGATACGCGAAGCCCTCGCCGGCAACATCTGCCGCTGCACCGGCTACGCCAAGATCATCGACGCGGTGCACATGGCAGCCGGCTCCCGATGAGGATCGGAGTGAGCGTCCGCAGGCCCGATGGCGCCGCCAAGGTCCGCGGCGACTTCGTTTACTCGTCCGACCTCCGCGTCGACGGCATGCTGTGGGGGGCAACGGTTCGCAGCCCGCATCCGTACGCGCGCATCGCGTCGATCCACACGGCCGAGGCTGGAGCAATGCCCGGCGTGCGCGCCGTGCTCACGCATGCAGACGTGCCGGGCCGGAACCTTTACGGCCTCGAGATCCAGGACCAGCCTGTGCTCGCCCACGACGTTGTCCGCTACTGGGGCGAAGCCGTTGCGCTCATCGCCGCCGACCATCCCGAGCAGGCTCGGCGAGCCGCCGAGAAGGTGCGCGTCGACTACGAGGTGCTGCAGCCGATCACGGAAGCGGAGCGAGCGCTGTCGCCGGGCGCGCCGAAGCTGCACCCCGACGGCAATGTCACGCGCTGGGTGAAGATCCGCCACGGCGAGCCGGCGCCACGCGCGGACGTCGTGGTGCGGGGCGAGTATGAGGTCGGCATGCAGGACCAGGCGCCCCTCGGGCCGGAGTCGGGCCTGGCGATTCCGGACGGCCAGGGTGGCGTCGACCTGCACATCGCGACCCAGTGGCTTCACGTAGACCAGAAGCAGCTCGCGGTCGTGCTGGGGCTTCCCGTCGAAAAAGTTCGGCTGACCATGGCGGGCATCGGAGGAGCATTCGGCGCTCGGGAGGACCTGTCCATGCAGGCCCACGCCTGCATGCTCGCGTTGAAGACCGGTCGGCCGGTGAAGATCTCGTACTCGCGGCCGGAGTCCTTTGTCGGTCACGTCCACCGGCATCCCGGGCGCCTCAGCTACGAGCACGGCGCGAATCGCGACGGAAGGCTCGTCTACGTGAAGGCGCGCATCCTCCTGGACGGAGGCGCCTACGCGTCGAGCTCGACCGCACCAACAACCCGCCTTGCGGCGCGATGCGAGGTTTCGGCTCGGTGCAGAACTGCTACGCCCACGAGGCGCAGATGGACAAGCTCGCCGTGGCCCTCGAGATTGACCCCGTCGAGCTGCGCATACGCAACGCCATGGAGACAGGCAGCGAAATGATCACCGGGCAGGTGATCGACGGCCCAGTACCAGTCGCAGAGCTGCTGCAGCACGTGAAAGTAATGCCACTCCCCTCTCCCCACAGGGGAGACGGTCAGGGAGAGGGGAGTGAAAGCGTCGACCTCACTTTGCTCCCAGGCGGAGTTTCCAACACAACTCACGGGGAAGGCGTGAAGCGCGGCGTGGGCTATGCCGTCGGCTTCAAGAACATCGGTTACTCCGAAGGCTTCGACGACTACTCGACGGCGCGCGTCCGCCTCTTCGTGGAGGGTGGCAAGCCGCGCGCCGAGGTCCACACCGCGGCGGCAGAGGTCGGGCAGGGAATCGTGCTCGTCCAGGCGCAGATCGCCGGCAGCGTGCTCGGCGTCGGCGACGTGGTGGTGCTCAACGCCGACACCGCCGTCGGATCGGCCGGCTCGTCGTCCGCCTCGCGGCAGACTTACATAACCGGCGGTGCGGTCAAGGCGGCGGCCGAGGCAGTGTGCGTGCGCGTCCTCGAGATGGCGGAATCGGAGCTGCACCCCGCCCGCGAGCTGCGCATTGAAAACGACACCGTGACCGACGCCGGTGGCAAGGAGATCATCTCGCTCGCCACTCTGCTGGGCGACGCTGTCATCGAGGAGACACGCGAGTTCCGGCCTCGGCGCACACAGCACCTCGATTCCGAAACGGGCCAGTCCAACGCCCACATGCAGTTCGCTTTCGCCGCCCATCGCGCCGTCGTGGACGTCGACACCGAGCTCGGCCTCGTCAAGGTGGTCGAGCTGGCGACCGCTCAGGAGGTGGGCAAGGCGATCAACCCGCTCGCCGTGCAGGGACAGCTCGAGGGCGGAGCGGCACAGGGTCTGGGCCTGGCGGTGATGGAGGAGATCCAGGTCAAGGACGGCGTCATCCGCAACGCGTCGTTCACGGACTACCTGCTCCCGACGATCCTCGACATGCCGCCCATGCGGATGGACATCCTCGAGCTGGGCGACCCGAACTCGCCTTACGGCTTGAAGGGGGTGGGGGAGCCGCCGACGATCTCCTCCGGGCCCGCGATCGTGGCCGCCATCCGCGCCGCGACCGGACGCGACATCAACCGCGTGCCCGTCCGACCGCACGACATCACCCTTTGAGCTTTCTCCTGAAGGCCGGACTGGTCTACACCGGCACACGCGAGATCGAGAACGGCTGGGTGCACGTCCGCCACGGCGTCATCATCGAGGTCGGATCCGGTCCGGCTCCAGAGGCGGGCGAGATCGTCGACGAGCCCAACTGCGTTGCCACGCCGGGCCTCGTCAACGCGCACGACCACATGTACCAGTGGGCAACGCGGGGCTACGTGGCCGACGGCACGCTTTTCGAGTGGCTGCGCGCGCTGTACCCGGTTTGGGCGCGGATCGATGCCGACAGCGTGCGCGTGGCCGCACGTGCAGCGATGGCGCGGCTGCTGCTCTGCGGCTGCACCCTCTCGACCGACCATCACTACGTCTTTCCACACGGCCGGCCGGGCCTGTTCGAGGCGCTCGTCGAGTCGGCGCGAGAGCTGGGTCTCCGATTCCATCCCTGTCGCGGCTCGATGTCGCTGGGCGACTCCAGAGGCGGGCTGCCGCCGGACAGCGTGGATGATCGCGCGCCATCACGATCCGCAGCCGGGTTCGATGTGCCGCGTGGTGGTCGCGCCGTGCTCGCCGTTCTCCGTCTCGCCTGAGCTCATGCGCGACTCGGCCGCGCTGGCCCGCCGCCATGGCGTCCGGCTTCACACTCACGTCGCCGAGACTCTTGACGAGGAGCGTTTCTGCCTCGAAAAGTTCGGTCGCCGGCCGCTGGAGCTCATGGAGGACCTCGGCTGGACGGGCGATGACGTCTGGTACGCGCACGGAATCCACCTCAACGACGCCGAGATCGACCGCGTCGCCGAGGTCCGGACCGGGATCGCGCACTGCCCGTCCAGCAACATGCGACTGGGAGCGGGCGCGTGCAGGGTCGAGGACCTTCTCAGGGCTGGGGCGCGCGTTGGTCTTGGGGTCGACGGCGCCGCGAGCAACGAGGACGCCAACATCGCGACCGAGGCGCACCAGGCGCTCCTGCTGGCTCGGGTGCGGGCCACCTCGCCAACGGCGCTGGACGCGCGCGCTGCATGGAGGCTCGCGACTCAGGGCGGGGCGGAATGCCTCGGCCGCGACGACTGCGGGACGCTCGAGGTCGGCAAGTGCGCGGACATCGCATGCTTCCGCGTCGACGATCTCGCCCATGCAGGCATCAAGGATCTCGTCGCGGCGCTCGCCCTTGCGCCGCCGGCGCGGGCTCAGACCGTGATCGTCAATGGACGCGCTGTCGTTCGCGACGGCCGGCTGCTGACCGCCGACGAGGACGAGATCGCCCGCGAGATCGCCGCTACGAGCGCACGCCTGGCCGGATGAACCGCCCTGACCCGGGCTCGCGTCCGCGCACCAGCGTCTTGACTGTCCTGCCGCGAACTCTCTGGCCCTCGTGGACGCTGAACGGATTGCGGTAGAGCAGGTCGTCCCGCCGAACGACATCTTGGTCCGCCAGGTCGACGATCCACAGATCGGCGTCAAATCCGGGCGCGATGTCGCCCTTGGCGGCCAGGCCGAAGCGTTTTGCGACGTTGGTCGACGTGAGCGCGGCATACAGCGGCAGCTCCAGCCGTCCATCCGCGAGCAGCAGCTGCCGCGTCGACTGGCAACCCGAGATCCCGCCCCAGATCTTGCGGAAGTCGTTCCCCTGCTTCAGCTGCGGTGCGCTCGGCGAGTGGTCGGACACGACGATCTGCAGCCAGTCCTCCATCAACGCGGGCCACAGCTCCTCTTTCGTTCGGAAAGGTGGAGCGCACTTGCCAAGACCGCCCAGCCGCTCGAGG